>JALYSB010000113.1 GCA_030855025.1 Pseudomonadota bacterium | reverse complement strand
AGCTGCACCTGCACGCGCCCGACCTCGCGACGACGCTCGCCGGGCGCCCGCTGGCGAGCGCGGTGGCCCGGGCCCAGGCCGAGCGCGGCACGGGGGTGACCACCCTGCGCCACGCGTTGGTGGAGCTCGACGACGAAGTGGTGCGCAGGATGCTGCCGTTGCTCGACGGGACGCGCGACATCGCCGCGATTGCCCGGGCGTTGGGCGAGCCCCCGGACGCGATCGGAGCGCGCCTGCGGCATCTGGCGAAGCTCGCCTTGCTCATCTAGGGCGCAGCAGGGGCTTGCTCGCGACTGGCGCGATGCGGCCGGGCTCCCAGTTCTCGACCGCGTGCGCGAGGATCTCGGCGGGAACGCGCGACTGCGCGGCCGGTTGCCCGAGAAAAGCCAGCGCCGCGGCCAGAAGCTCCGCGGCGTTGGAGCCGTCGATGGCCGGGGCGAGTGTCTGCTTCGAGAGCTTCTCGCCGCGCTCGTTGGCGACCACGGGAACATGGAGGTAGCGCGGCGTGGAATGGCCGAGGGCGCGCGTGAGCGCGATCTGCCGCGGCGTCGACCACAGCAGGTCCGCACCCCGGACCACGTCCGTCACCCCCTGCGCGGCATCGTCCACCACCACCGCGAGCTGGTAGGCGTGGAGCCCGTCGCGCCGCTTGAGGATGTAGTCGCCGATCTCGCGCCCCACGCTTTGGCCGATCGCGCCCTGCACCCGATCGACGAACGTGATGGGCGTTTCGCCGGCGCGCATGCGCTCTGATGCAGGAGCTTGCGCGGGAACGCCGAGCAGGCGGCATGTGCCGGGGTAGATCGCGCCCTCCAATCCGGGAGCGCCCGAGTCGGCGACTTCCTTGCGCGAGCATTTGCAGCGATAGGTGAGCGCGCGCGCGCGCAATGTCGCAAGCGCGGATTCATAGAGCGCAGTGCGCCGGCTCTGCCACGCGATCTCGCCATCCCAGAGCAGAGCCATCGCTTCGAGGGCTCGCAGGACGGCATCCGCCGCGCCCGGAACGGTGCGCGTTGCGTCGACGTCTTCGATGCGCACTAGCCACCGGCCGCCGGCCGCGCGCGCATCGAGCCAGCTCGCCAGGGCCGCGACCAGCGAGCCGAAATGCAGCGGGCCGGTCGGCGACGGCGCGAAACGGCCTACATAGGGCGCGTCGATCACGACAGAAGTTCGGCGGCCACGAGCGGATCCTCGAGGCGCGCCACGAACCACTGCAGCGCCCGGCCTTCCTCCCCGGGCCGCCAGGCGGCCAGGGCGTCGGCGCCCGGTCGCATGCCCGCCACTGCAAGGATGCGCAGCTGTCCCGCCGCCGCCTCGCGCTCCGCCACCCACCGAGGGAGGAAGCCCACGCCGAGCCCCGCGACCTGCGCGGCCGCCTTTGCTTCCATCGAGGGAACGGTCAGGGTGTCCTGGCCCGAGAGGAGTCCCACGGTGCGCGGCGGAAGGAGGCGGGAGCTGTCGGCGACGCTCACCGCGCGGTGCCGCAGGATGGTGGCGTCCACCAGCGGCAACGGTTCCTCGCAGATGGGATGGAACGGCGCCGCGGCGAAGGCCATCTCGATGCGCCCGAGGATGCGGGTGGCGTAGTTGCGCCCGGCCGGAGGATCGCCGGAGGCGCCGATCACGAGATCCGCGCGACCCGAGGCGAGCGCATCCCAGGTGCCGCCAAGGACCTCGCTCGACAACCGCAGCCGCGTGCCGGTGGCCTCGCGGTAGAAATCCTCGACCAGGCGATAGAGCTTGTCGATGCCCACGATCGTATCCACCGCGATGCGCAGCTCCGATTCCCACCCCTTCGCCACTTGTTGCACCCGGCACTCGAGGTCGGCCGCCGCGCTGAGCAGCCGGCGGCCCTGCGCGAGCAGCTCGCGGCCCGCGGCGGTGAGCACCGCCCGATGGCCCTTGCGGTCGAACAGCTCGACGTCCAACCCCTCTTCCAGCTGTCGGACGGAGTAAGTGATCGCTGACGGAACTCGATGAAGCTCGGTAGCAGCGGCTGCGAAGGACCCTTTGCGGTCGATGGCGTCCAGGACCTCAATGGCTTCCAGCGAAAGCCGCATATTCAGATATTTTGATGAACTGAGTGGAAATTCTTCGCTAGCAATCGGAAAAACTCAACCCCATCATACGCTTCAAACGTTAAACAAGGCACAAAGGAACCCGCCATGATCCAGATCCGCCGCAGCCAAGACCGGGGCCACGCCGAACATGGCTGGCTCGACTCCTTCCCGTGATCCGGCGCGGCGACGTGCAGCGCATGAGCGCGGGCACGGGCGTCTCCCACAGCGAGTTCAACGCCTCCGATCGCGACCCGGTTCATTTCCTGCAGATCTGGATCGAGCCCAGCGTGCGCGGCGTGAAACCGAGCTACGAGGAGAAAAAGTTCGACGACGCGTCCAAGCGCGGAATCCTGCGCCTCATCGCATCGCCCGAGGGGCGCGACGGCTCGGTCACGATCCACCAGGATGCGAACCTCTACGCCGCCCTCATCGACGGCAGCGAGTCCGTGGTGTTCGAGCCGAGGCCCGGGCGCAAGGCGTACGTGCATGTGATCAAGGGTGAGGCTGAGGTCAATGGCCAGCCCCTCGCCGCAGGTGATGCGATCAAGCTTGCGGACGAGAGCGCCGTGCGCATCGAACGCGGCCGCGGCGCCGAAGTCCTGCTGTTCGACCTCGCCTGACCTTTCAACACGGAGAAATCAAAAATGAATCCGAATACCGTTAACATCGCGGCGCTCGTCGGCCGCATCCTGCTCGCACTGATCTTCGTGATCGCCGGATTCGGCAAGATCTCCGGCTTCGAGGGCACCGTGGGTTACATGGCCTCGAAGGGCCTGCCGATGCCCCAGGTCCTCCTGGTGCTCACCATCCTGCTCGAGCTGGGCGGTGGCCTGCTGCTCATCATCGGCTGGAAGGTGCGCTGGGTGACGCTCGCCTTCTTCCTGTGGCTCATCCCGACCACGCTCATCTTCCACAAGTTCTGGGGGATCGAAGCCGCCCAGGTGCAGAACCAGATGAACCACTTCCTCAAGAACGTCTCGATCATGGGCGGCATGCTGCTGCTGTGGGCGTCGGGCGCCGGCGCGTACAGCCTAGACAAGAAATGAGCGCGGTCAGCGAGGTGCTCGCGAGCCGCGCGGTCGAGCGCGTGGTCGATTCCGAGATGGCGCCGGTGGGCACGTTCACCGTGCGCCGCGCGCTGCCCGACCGCCAGCGTCGTTCGGTCGGACCGTGGGTGTTTCTCGACCATTTCGGGCCGTTCCGCGTGAAGCCGGGGCAGGACGGCGTGGGTGCGCATCCCCACGCAGGGATCGAGACCGTCACGTACCTGTTGTCGGGGCGCCAGCAGCATCGCGACTCCGCGGGCCACACCGGCATCGTGAATGCGGGCGGGGCGCAGTGGATGACGGCGGGGCGCGGCATCATCCACGCCGAGACGCCGGTGCCGCTCACCGAGAACGAGCACACGCTGCACGGGATCCAGCTGTGGACGACGCTCCCGCGCGCGCTCAAGACCTCGGACCCGCGTTACCAGAATCTGACCGCGGACTCGGTGGCGGTCGCCCGGCGGCCGGGATCGACGATCCGCGTCGTGGGCGGAAGCCTGGCCGGCGTCACCGGGCCCGGAGAAACTCTGATGCCGCTCGTCGTGGCCCATGTCACCGTCGAGCCGGGCGCGAGCTTCGAGGAGCCGGTTCCCCAGTCCTTCGAGATGGCGGCCTATGTGATCGGCGGCGAGGGCCGCTTCGGCGAGTCGCGCGCGGCCGCGGGGCAACTGGTGCTCTGGGAGAACGAGGGACCGGTCGTGCGGTTCGTCGCCACCGGGACGGCGCCGCTCGAGGTGCTGCTGATCGGCGGCACGCCCGCCGAGGGCCCGCTCGTCTTCCACGGCCCGTTCGTGATGAACACCATCGAGCAGGTGCGCGCCGCGGAAATTGCCTATCGCACCGGGAGGATGGGCGAGCTGCCGGAGTTGAAATAGCCCGGGTTCGTCCCGCCGTGATCCACATCGCGGTCGAGCGCCGCGGCGCGCCGCCGGGCTCGGGTATCGCGCCCATGGGAAAATCCCATTGGCCGGGGGAACCGCTTTCGGTCAAGCTGTCCAATCAGATCTTTCTCGTTGCTGGAGGGTTGAATGGCCGTCGTTGAGCTCACGAAGGAAAACTTCGAGCAGGTGATCACTTCGAATTCCACGGTCGTGGTCGATTACTGGGCGCCGTGGTGCGGGCCCTGCCGCGGGTTTGCCCCGGTCTTCGAGAAGGTCTCGGAGCAGCACCCGGACGTGGTGTTCGCAAAGGTGAACACCGACGACGAGCAGGAGATCGCCGCGCATTTCCAGATCCGCTCGATACCGACGTTAATGGTGTTTCGCGACCAGATCATCGTCTTCTCGCAGCCCGGCGCGCTCCCCCAGGGCCCGTTCGAGCAGGTCGTCGCGAAGGCCAAGGCGCTCGACATGGACGAGGTGAGGAAGCAGGTCGACAAGGGCGACGGCGAGTCTTCCGCGGCCGCGGCCTCGTGACCGACTGAGAACCTGCTTTACTCCGCGAAACTGGTCGAGGGGCGCCTGATCCGGCGCTACAAGCGCTTCCTCGCCGACATCCAGCTCCCCTCCGGGGTCATCACCGCCGCGTGCCCGAACACCGGCTCGCTGATGGGCTGCTGCGAGCCCGGCAGCCGCGTGTGGCTCTCCGAGAGCGACAGCGCGACGCGCAAGTACCGGCACACCTGGGAAATCGTGGAGGTGGGTTGCGTGATGGTGGGCATCAACACGGGGCTTCCCAACGCGCTCGTGGCCGAGGCGATCCGCGACGGCACCATCGGCGAGCTCACCGGTTACCCCAATGTTCGACGCGAGGTCGCCTTCGGCGAGGAGAGGAGCCGCGTGGACCTCCTTCTGGAGGGGGCGCAGCGCGAGCCGTGTTACGTCGAAGTCAAGAACGTGACCGCCGCAGCGAACCGGGGTGTGGCGCTCTTTCCCGACTGCGTGAGCGAGCGCGGCTCGAAGCACTTGCGCGAGCTGATCCGCCTCAAGGCACGCGGGCTGCGTGCAGTGCAGGTCTACTGTGTGCAGCGCGGCGACGTGAACGAGGTGCGCCCGGCGGACGGCATCGACTTCGAGTACGGGCGCACGCTGCGAGAGGCGATTGCGGCGGGGGTCGAGGTGCTCGCCTACCGCGCGAAAGTGACGTCGGACGAAATCCGGCTGGCCGAACGAATCCCGGTCGTCTGCCCCTAGTCGTCCCTCTTCACCGTCAGCTTCGACACACCCTTCGGCGGCTTCGCCCCCGATAGCAGCACCACCATCGGCTCGCCATCCTCCTGCCAAGCCGCCACCGAATCGCGCAGGATCTCCACCAGAGTCTCGAACTCGGCAGGGTGGGTGGTGAGCAGGCCGTCGATATTGTCGTAATAGATGAGGTAGCCGTCGGCCTCGACCCACTCGAGGTCGGTGAGGCATTCCTCGAGCGCGTCCCAGTTGTTGCCGAAATGCTTGGGGAAGTGCAGCGCCGTGGCCACGGCGTTCATCAACTGCTCCTTGCGGGTGATGTTCTTGCCGTCGATGTGGAAGAAGGCGAAGCCCTCGGATTTGGCGAGCTTCTGGATGGAGCGCGGCTCGATGTGCGCGGGGAGGAACCAGATGCCGCCCTCGTCGTCTTCCAGCAGGTTCGTGAGCGCTTCGAGGGCCATGGTTGCCAGCTCCTATTCCCGGATGCGCCGGAAATGGTTGTAGTGGTCATCGGTGTAGAAGAACTCGCCGCCGCCGCCGGCCACGATGCGCCGCGCGCCCCGGTTGCGCACTCCCGGCGTCTTCACGGTGTATTCCCGATAGTAGCCGCGCTTCTGCCGCGGCAGCAGGCCTTCGCGGTTGCTGAAGACCGCGCCGTCCCGCGCGTAGGGATACGGCCCCCCCTTGCGGATGAGGGCCAGCGCCGCGCGCGCTTCCTTCGGCAACTGGTCCGCGGCGATCTCGCCCACGGGCGTTGCGGGGGCCGGTCCGCGCTGGGCATCCGCGGGCAACGCCGCAGCCAGCAGGCAAAAGGCGAGCGTCGCGAACGCCGCGCGAATTTTCATCGAGCCGCTCCCGTGCCCGCCGCAAGGCGGCGCTTCGCATCGAGCTTGGCCTCGAAGCGCGCCGCATCGATCACGTGGCGCACGTGCGTGCCGTCGGCGATCGGATCCACGCCGTCGTTCGCCGACACCGTGAACGAGAGCTTGCGCCCTTCGACCGCGACCAGCCGCGCGCGGATTTCCACCGTGAAGCCCGGCGGCGTCGCGGCGACGTGCGAGAGGCCGACGTGCGTGCCGAGGGACTGCTCGCGCGGCCAGTCGAGGTGGGGTTTTACCAGCTCGATGCACGCCCACTCCGTCAGGGCCACCAGGTAACCCGTGGCGAGCACTGCGGGCATCATCTGGAAATCCGGCGCCTCTTCATAGATCCTCGGGACCGTCTTCGATTCGGGAATCCGGTAGCGAAAGGTGCCCTCGAGCCCGGGCCGAAGCGTGTCCTTCATCGCGGGGTCAGTCGGTCGGGCGGTGGGGGCAGTGCGCCTTGATGCAATCCGCGTACAGGTAGAGCTGGTGGTCGCGAATCGCGAAGCCGCGATCCTTGGCGACCTTGTTCTGGCGCTTTTCGATCTCGGAATCGTAGAACTCCTCGACGCGCCCGCATTGCAGGCACACGAGGTGGTCGTGGTGGCCGCCCTCGTTGAGCTCGTAGACCGCCTTGCCGCCCTCGAAATGGTGGCGCACCAGCAGCCCCGCCTGCTCAAACTGGGTGAGGACGCGATAGACCGTGGCGAGCCCGACGTCGGAATGCTCCTCGAGCAGTTTGCGGTATACATCCTCGGCGGTCAGGTGGCGCTCGCGGCTGTGCTGGAAAAGGTCCAGGACCTTGAGCCGCGGCACGGTGACCTTGAGCCCGGTACCCTTCAATTCCCTCGGATCGCTCATGTTTCCGGCCTCGTATCCGCGAAATCATACAGGGGGCGTTGATATAATGCGCGGCTATCACCCCCAGATACCCCAAATGCGCCGCCTCGCAATCCCCCTCGCCTGCCTCCTCATCGCCTCGTGCAACTTCGTCCACAAGATCGACGTGCAACAGGGCAATTACGTGACCGAGGACGCGGTCGCGAAGCTGAAGAACGGCATGACCAAGACCGAGGTGCGCCAGCTGCTCGGCACGCCGCTGCTGATCGACGCGTTCCATTCGAATCGCTGGGACTACTACTTCAGCAACGTGAAGGGCGGCAAGGCCGCGGAGCGCAAGCGCTTCTCGGTGCTCTTCGAGAACGACAAGGTCGTCTCCTTCGGCGGCACATCGCAGCCGCCGGGCCCGGCCCCTGTCGGCACGCCGGGCGCCCCCCAGCGCCGATGAGCCCGGTCCGGGTCGCCATCTCCGGGGCGAGTGGCCGCATGGGCCTGGCACTCCTCGAGGCGGCGGCGGCCACCGAGGGCGTGTCGCTCGGCGCCGCGGTCGACCTCGCCGCGGCCACCTGGGGCGGAGTCTCCATCGGGACGAACGTGGCGAGCGCGCTCGAGAATTCCGACGTCCTGGTGGACTTCACGCGGCCCGAGGGCACGCTCGCGAACGTGCGCAGCTGCGTGGCGGCCAAGCGCGGCATGGTCATCGGCACGACCGGATTCACTCCCGGGCAGCTCGCTGAAATCCGCACGGCGGCGAAGAAGATCCCGATCGTCATGGCGCCCAACATGAGCGTGGGCATCAACGTGGCGATGAAGCTCGTAGAGCTGGCGGCGCGCTCGCTGGGAGACGACTACGACGTGGAAGTCTTCGAGATGCACCACCGCAAGAAGGTGGATGCGCCGTCGGGCACCGCGCTCAAACTGGGCGAGGTCGCGGGCGCCGCGCGCGCCACGACCCTCGATCGCGACGGCGTGTTCGAGCGCTACGGCGCCACCGGCGAGCGCAAGGCGGGCACTATCGGCTTTTCGGTCGCGCGCGGCGGCGACGTGGTGGGCGACCATACGGTTTTTTTTGCGGGCCCCGGCGAGCGGATCGAGATCACCCACCGCTCGAGCAGCCGGGCCAACTACGCCCAGGGCGCCATGCGCGCCGCGAAGTTCGTGGCCGGGAGGAAGCCCGGCCTCTATGACATGCAGGACGTGCTCGGGCTGCGCACTTGAGGGGCGTCGATCTGATATAATCTTCGACCAATGAAAGCGGGATGAGCCTATATCGGTAACTTGCGCTCTCCCGCTTTTTTTGCGCCTGCAGAAAATTCACGTTCCGGAGCAATTCCCGTGTCGCAAAAGACCCCCGCCGTCCTGGTTCTTGCCGACGGGAGCACTTTTCGCGGTTGCAGCATCGGGTTCGCGGGCGCGCCGGGCGCCAAGGGCGCACAGACGGTCGGTGAAGTGGTTTTCAACACCGCCATGACCGGCTACCAGGAGATCCTCACCGATCCCTCCTACGCCGGGCAGATCGTCACCCTCACCTACCCGCACATCGGCAACGTTGGCACCAACCCCGAGGACTCGGAGTCGCGCGACGTCTATTGCGCCGGCCTTATCATCCGCGACCTGCCGATCCTCGCCTCGAGCTGGCGCCAGAAGGAAGGGCTCCCCGAATACCTCGAGCGCCACCGGATGGTGGCCATCGCCGACATCGACACGCGCCGCCTCACGCGGCTCCTGCGCTCGAAGGGCGCGCAGAACGGCTGCATCCAGGCGGGGGAAATCGACGAGGCCGGCGCGCTCGCCGCCGCGAAGGCCGCGCCGTCGATGGCGGGCCAGGACCTCGCGAAGACGGTGAGCGTGTCGAAGGCCTATCCCTGGAACGAGAGCCTCTGGGCGCTGGGGCAGGGCTACCGGGCCGCCGGTGACGCCCGCTACCACGTGGTCGCCTTCGATTACGGTGTAAAGCACAACATCCTGCGCAACCTCGCCGAGCGCGGCTGCCGGGTCACGGTGCTTCCCGCGATCGCCTCAGCCAAGGACGCGCTCGCGCTCAAGCCCGACGGCGTGTTCCTCTCCAACGGTCCCGGGGATCCCGAGCCGTGCGACTACGCCATCCGCGCCATTCGCGAGATCGTGGGCACCGGCACGCCGACCTTCGGCATCTGCCTCGGCCACCAGCTGCTCGGACTCGCCGCGGGCGCGAGGACCGTGAAGATGAAGTTCGGCCACCACGGCGCCAACCATCCGGTGCAGGACCTCGCCACCGGGCGCGTGTTCATCACCAGCCAGAACCACGGCTTCGCGGTCGATGAGACGACCCTGCCTGCCAATGTGCGGGCCACACACCGCTCGCTCTTCGACGGCTCGCTGCAGGGCATCGAGCTGACCGACCGCCCGGCCTACAGCTTCCAGGGCCACCCCGAGGCCTCTCCCGGCCCGCGCGAGATGGCGTACCTGTTCGACAAGTTTGTCGCGATGATGGAAACAAAAAGAACAAGGGTTTGATCGGTAATGCCTAAGCGCACCGACCTCGAGAGCATCCTCATCATCGGGGCAGGGCCGATCGTCATCGGCCAGGGCTGCGAGTTCGACTATTCCGGTGCGCAGGCGTGCAAGGCGCTGCGCGACGAGGGGTACCGCGTGATCCTGGTCAACTCCAACCCGGCGACGATCATGACGGACCCGGAGATGGCCGACGTCACCTACATCGAGCCGATCACCTGGCAGATGGTGGCGCGCATCATCGAGAAGGAACGCCCCGACGCACTCCTGCCCACCATGGGCGGGCAGACCGCGCTCAACTGCGCGCTCGACCTCGCGCGCGAAGGCGTCCTCGACAAGTTCGGCGTGGAGATGATCGGCGCGAAGAAGGAGGCGATCGACAAGGCCGAGGACCGCGAGAAGTTCAAGAACGCGATGACCAAGATCGGGCTCGAGAGCCCGCGCTCGATGCTCGCGCACTCGCTGGAGGAAGCGCTGCAAGTGCAAGCAGTTGTCGGGTTCCCGACCATCATCCGCCCGTCGTTCACGCTCGGCGGCACCGGCGGCGGCATCGCCTACAACCGCGAGGAGTTCACCGCCATCTGCGAGCGTGGCCTCGACGCTTCCCCCACCAAGGAGCTCCTCATCGAGGAGTCGGTGATCGGGTGGAAGGAGTTCGAGATGGAGGTGGTGCGCGACCGCAAGGACAACTGCATCATCATCTGCTCGATCGAGAACCTCGACCCGATGGGCGTGCACACCGGCGACTCGATCACGGTGGCGCCGGCGCAGACGCTCACCGACAAGGAATACCAGATCATGCGCGACGCCTCGATCGCGTGCCTGCGCGAGATCGGGGTGGAGACCGGCGGCTCCAACGTGCAGTTCGGCATCAATCCCGAGGACGGGCGCATGGTCATCATCGAGATGAACCCGCGCGTCTCACGCTCCTCGGCGCTCGCCTC
>JALYSB010000112.1 GCA_030855025.1 Pseudomonadota bacterium | reverse complement strand
CGCTGCCCCGTCCGGCGTGGCTTCCGGCTACCCCGCCCAGGAATGCGCCCGCGCTGCTGCCAACGCCGGTGTCGCGGGGATGGACGCGGACCTCGCGCACCGTCTCGACCACGCCGAAGCGCACCGCTTGCTCGCCGCGCGCCTCGTAGCCGCGGTAATCACGGCTGCCGGCGTGATAGGCGCACCCGCCCAGCATCAGCGCGCCGGCGGCCACCGAAGACATCAAGAGTCTGTACATCGCAATCTCCTCTAGAGGGGCGCGCCGAAGGCGTCGCCAAAGCGTTGCTCGATCTCCGCTTTCGACGGATGGTGGTTCTGGCCGCCGCGAAAAGCGATCTTGATCGATCCCATCACCGCGGCGAGGCGGGCCGACTTTTCCCAGCCCCAGTCGCGTGCCATTCCGTAGAGCAACCCCGCGCGATACGCGTCGCCGCATCCGGTGGGATCCACGAGGGTGTCGGGCCTGACCGCGGGGATGCGGATCTCGCCGCCCCCAGTGTGTACCACGGAGCCTTCGCCGGCGAGGGTCACGATGACCGCGCCGATGCCGCGCGCGATCTCGGCGACTTTCTTCCCGGTCTTCTCTTCGATGATGCGCGCCTCGTAATCGTTCACGGTGAGCGCGCGCGCGCCCTCGATGAGGCCGAGCAGCTCGGGCCCCGCGAACATCGGCAGGCCCTGGCCCGGGTCGAATATGAACGGGACGCGCGCGGCCGCGAGGTCGCGCGCGTGCTCGATCATTCCCTGGCGCCCATCGGGCGCCACGATGCCGAGGGTGATTCCGGGCGCATCGGCGACGCGATTGCGGTGCGAGGCGGCCATCGCGCCCGGATGGAATGCGGTGATCTGGTTGTCGTCGATGTCGGTGGTGATGAAGGCCTGGGCGGTGAAGTGGTCGTCGATCACGCGCACGTGCGCGCGTGACATGCCGAGATTGTCGAGGCGCTGCTCATAGGGTGCGAAATCGTGCCCGACGGTCGCCATGATCGCGGGCTCTTCCCCGAGCAATTTCAGGTTGTAGCCGATGTTCCCCCCGGTCCCGCCGAATTCGCGGCGCATGTCCGGGACCATGAAGGCCACGTTCAGGATGTGGATCTGGTCAGGAAGGATGTGCTTCTTGAACTGGTCCGGGAACACCATGATGGTGTCGTAGGCCATTGAACCGCATACGAGTATGGTCATCGTTCGAGTATAGCGGCAGGCACCTGGGCGCACGCTTGGCGACATGCGGAGTGCCGGGGCCGACGGGCGGCATTGACCCCCGTGCACCGCCGGCCGATCATTCCCGCTACATCTGTAACGCACATTCTGCAACGGCAAACCCACCGAAAGGTGGCGACGCAAAATTTCCGGTCTACGGGGCGGCGGCTAAAAGGCCCTACGACAGCGGGATCGCCAGGAAGGCGGTGCATCATGGTTCAGGGCAACAACGTGGTTCCGCTGGGCGGGATTTTTCGCGCCCGGCTCAAGCTTTCCCCCCAGGAATCCGCATCCGAGCTCAAGGGCTGTCGCGAGCTCGCGCTGGAGCGCATGGCCGGGGCACTCTCGGGCATGCTCGACCGCGTCGAAGACGAGCTCTTCGACCTCGCGGAGAAATCCGTCGATCGCGATGCACAGAACGTCTTCCTCGATGCGCGCTCGCAAGCGCGCGCCAACCGCGACGTGATCGAGTCGACCTTTCGCCAGCACTTTGTCGAGCTCTTCAACCGCAAGGTGCGCGGCGATTCAGCGGCCGCCCCGCAGCCAGCCGAGGGCGCAGAGCTGTCGCTGCTCGCCCATGAGGACCTCGAGGGCAGCCTCGCGGTCAGCGCGATGTCGAACCAGCTCAAGACCGCTTGCGAGGGCGAGCTCTTCGCGCTCAGCCAGCGCATGGGCTTCCTGCTGGAGCGCCCCGAGCTCGAGGACGACGCGAACCCGGTGAGCCCGGCGATGATCTGCGCGGCCCTGAAGGACGCGTGCGACGAAATCCAGTCCGACTACAAGGTGCGCATGACATTGCTGCGCCAGCTCGTCGGCCAGACCGAGTCGGAGCTGCAGCGCGTCTACCACGACCTGAATGCCCACCTCGTGGCGCGGCGCATCCTGCCGGAGGTGCGCGCATCGGTGCGCCGCGCCGCGCCCGCCGCCAAGCGCCCATCCGCCGCCGCGCCCCTCAAGACCCCCGCCGAGTCCGCCACGGACCTGTACAGCACCCTCGCGCAGTTGCTGGGCGCGGCATCGAGTGCCGCCGCGGTGAGAGGGGGCGGGGTGAGTGGTGGCCCAGTGAATGAGGGTGGCGCGGTGAGTGGTGGCGCACCGAGCGGCGGGGAAAGCGCGGTGAGCGGCGCCGAGGGAATGGCCGCGCCCCAAGCCGCATTCGTGGCCGAGCTCACCCGCATGCACCGGGGAGCCGCGGCCACGCCGGGCGACACGGCGTTGGTCAACATCCTCAAGGATCTCAAGCGCGCGCCCCAGGGCGCGCTGCTGGCCACCGTCGATGCGATGACGATCGACATCGTCGCGATGCTCTTCGACTTCGTCTTCGAGGACGAGCACATCCCGGCGAGCGTGAAGGCCCTCCTCGGCCGTCTGCAGATCCCGACGCTCAAGGTGGCGCTCCTCGACAAGGGGTTCTTTTCCTCCAAGGCGCACCCGGCGCGCCGCCTGATCGACCAGCTGGCGGAGATCTCCTTCGGGCTCGACGATGGCGACGCGCGCGGCGGAGCCACCCTCGCGCTGGTCGAGAGCGTGGTCGACGCAATCCTGCACGAGTTCGACACCGATCTCGCGCTGTTCGAGGCGATGACCGAGCGCGTGCAGGCGTTCATCGAAGAGCAGGCGCGTGCGGACGCGGACATCGTCGAGCGCTCCTCGCGCGTGGTCGAAGCCCGCGAGCGCGAGGAAATCGCACGGCGCGCCGGCGAGGAGGAGGTGTCGCGGCGGCTGATGGTGCGCGTCTGGGTCCCGGCACCGGTGCGCGCGATGCTGCTCGAGACCTGGACCACGGCTTTCGCCGCGGTCCAGCTGTCCGAAGGGGAAGGCTCGCCGGCGTGGCAGGAGCTGGTGCACACCATGGACGACCTGCTCTGGAGCGTGGAGCCGAAGACCACGCCCGAGGAGCGCAAGCGACTCGTGGTGATGCTGCCCGGGATGCTCAAGCAGATCCACCACGGGCTCGCGCGTGGCGCCATGGGCGAGGCTGAGCGCGACGCATTCCTCGGCGAGTTGGTGGATTGCCACGCGCTCGCCGTCAAGGCGGGGCTGCGTGGGCTGGCGGCCGTGCCCGAGTTGCCCGCGCCGGCGCCGCTCGAGGAACCGAAGCTCGAGCGCGAGATCCTTCCCGCCGGGGACGACTCGCATGTGGAGGAGATCCGCCTGCGCGGCCCGCGTGGCGCGGCCGTGCGCAACGTTTTCACGCGCACCGGGATCTACACCAACTTGCGGCGCGGGACCTGGGTCGAATTCGCTCGCGCCGCGTCCGCGCCCACGCGCGCGCGGCTGACCTGGGTCAGCCCCAACAAGGGCGTGTACCTGTTCACCAACCCGGCGACCGGCGCCAATGCGGTGTCGATCTCCCCCGAGGCGCTCGCCGAGCAGATGCGCCTGGGCGAGGCGCGCGTGATCGACGATGCGCCGCTGGTCGATCGCGCGGTCGACTCGATGATCGAGAACCTGCGCAAGGTTCACGGCGCGCGCTAGGCGCGCCCGGTCCTCAGGGGTAGAACAGCAGCAGCTCGTATCCCGTGGCCTTGATGCGCGGCGTTTCCAGCCGCAGCTGCAGCGCGATCTCGACCCCCGCCGGCAGGACCTCCCCCTGCGCAACCGGCCTGCCGAGGTAATCGGTCGGCCGGAGCACGCGGCGCAGGGCCGCCTGCCCGGTCAGGTCGGTGAGCGTGAGCTCCAGGTGGGGATATTCCTGGGCGACCGAAGCGAGGTTGCGGATGCGCGCACCGAGCGCGATCTCGGTGGGCTTTCCGGGCACCTCGAGGAGCTCGGAGTCCTCGAGCTTGAGCATGCCTTCCTCCCGCGCCCACGGCACGTTGCACTGCAGACGCGCACAGGCCGATTCCAGCGCGGGACGCAGCACCGGATAGCGCTGCGCAATGGGGCCGCGGAACGCGTAGGCCAGCTCGAGCGCGAGTGCTACGGCGAGCAGGACCGCGCCGAACGACCAGGCGCGCGAGATCGGCGCGGGCGGCGGGGTGTCGAGCGTGAGCTCTACGATGGGGGCAGCTGCGCGAGCAGGCGCCGCGGGCGAGACGCGAACCGGCTCCTCGATCGGCACCGCCGGGATTTTCGGATCGATCGTCTCGATCTCCGGCATCGGCTCAGGGGCGAGCACGTCGAAGTCCACGTCCCCGGCGCGCTCCTCGGATTCACGCGCCGCGAGCAACCGCCCGCCGGTATCGTCGTCGGGAAATCGCTCGAGCGCCTCGAACCCGTTGAACACCTTCTCGCAGCTGCCGCAGCGCACCTGGCCCTGCTTCGCGTTCAACTGCTGGGGCGTTACGCGAAAACGCGAACGGCAGTGGGCGCAGGTCGTGATCAGCACGCGCTAGGCCTCGCGCTCGCCGGCGAGGAGGACCCAGCCCGAATCTCGGCCCGCAATATCGAGCCGGACCCAGGGCGCGTAGGCCGCGCCCACGGCCTCGGCCTGGTCTTCCAGGATTCCCGACAGGACGATCCAGCCACCCGCGCGGGTGTGCGTTGCGATGAGCGGGGCGAGCATGCGCAAGGGATTGGCGAGGATGTTGGCGACCGTGATGTCCGCCGCGAAGGGCGGCGCGGCGTTCGCATCGAGGGTCTCGAGGCGCACGCCGTTGCTCGCGGAATTGTAGCGCGCAGTCTCGAGCGCGACCGGGTCGACATCGACGCCCGCGGCGCGGCCTGCGCCCAGCTTGAGCGCGGCGATGGCGAGAATGCCGGAGCCGCACCCGTAATCGAGCAACGCGTCGCCCGCGCGCACGTGGCGCTCGAGCCACCCGAGGCACAGACGCGTGGTCGGATGGCTTCCGGTGCCGAACGCGGCGCCCGGGTCCAGGATCACGTTGACCGCGAGGGGGTCGGGCGGCGCGTGCCAGGTCGGCACGATCCAGAGGCGCACACCGACCTGGAGTGGCGTGAACTGGCGCTGTGTGAGCGCGACCCAGTCGGTATCCTCGATGCGCTCGATCGCCGCTTCGCCGAGCGTCTCGACACCGGACGCGCCCAGCGCCGCGTCGAGCACCGCCGCGGGATCGGAGTCCACCGGAAACAGCGCGCTCACCAGCGCGCGCGGCCAGGGAGTGGCTTCGGCGCCGGGCTCGCCGAACGCTGCCTGCTCGCGGTCGGTGCCGGCGTCCGCGTCGGTGATTTCGGTGGCGAGTGCTCCCTCCTCCTCGAGGGCTTCGCCGAGAGCCTCGGCGTGGCGTCCGTCCACGACCACCTCGAGGCGTTGCCAGGCCAAGGCGGCGCCCGTCCTAGGTCTCGGCCTGGATCGACTTCAGCGCCGCCATCTTCTCTTCGAGGTAGTGGATGCTCACGCCACCGCGGATGAACGCGGCGTCGTTCATGAGCTCCTGGTGCAGCGGAATGTTGGTCTGGATTCCCTCGATCACCATTTCGGAGAGTGCCACGCGCATGCGCGCGATCGCCTGCTCGCGGGTGTCCCCGTAGGCAATCAGCTTGCCGATGAGCGAGTCGTAGTAGGGAGGCACATAGTAGTTGGCGTAGACGTGCGAGTCGTAGCGGATGCCGGGGCCGCCGGCCACGTGGTACTGGGTAATTCGTCCGGGCGAGGGCACGAAGGTGTACGCGTTCTCCGCGTTGATGCGGCACTCGATCGCGTGGCCCTTCTTCACGATGTCCTTCTGCCGGTAGCGCAGCTTCATGCCCGCGGCGACCCGGATCTGCTCCTGCACGATGTCCACGCCGGTGATGAGCTCGGTCACCGGGTGCTCGACCTGCACGCGGGTGTTCATCTCGATGAAGTAGAACTCGTCGTTCTCGTAGAGGAACTCGAACGTGCCCGCGCCGCGGTAGCCGATCTTGCGGCAGGCGTCGGCGCATTTCTCGCCGATGCGCTCGATCAGGCGCGGCTTGACCAGCGGGGCCGGCCCTTCCTCGATGATCTTCTGGTGGCGCCGCTGCATCGAGCAGTCGCGCTCCCCGAGGTAGATCGCCTGCTTGTGCTCGTCGGCGAGGACCTGGATCTCGATATGGCGCGGGTTTTCGAGGAATTTCTCGATGTATACCGTGGGATTGTTGAACGCGTTCTGGGCCTCGGTGCGCGTCATCGCTGCCGCGTTGACCAGCGCTGCCTCGGTATGGACCACGCGCATGCCGCGCCCGCCCCCGCCGCCGGCCGCCTTGATGATCACGGGATAACCGATCGCCGCGGCGATGCGGCGGATCTCCTTGGGATCGTCCGGCAGGGCGCCGTCCGAGCCGGGAACGCACGGAATGCCAACCTTCCTCATGGCGACCTTGGCCGCGATCTTGTCACCCATGGTGCGGATCGACTCCGCCCGCGGGCCGATGAATACGAATCCCGAGTTCTCCACCCGCTCGGCGAAGTCGGCATTCTCGGACAGGAAGCCGTAGCCGGGGTGGATCGCCTGGGCGTCGGTGACCTCCGCCGCGCTGATGATCGCGGGGATGTTGAGGTAGCTCTCGCGCGGCGGCGGCGGGCCGATGCACACCGACTCGTCGGCGAGCATCACGTACTTGGCGTCGGCGTCGGCTTCCGAGTGGATCGCCACGGTCTTGATGCCCATCTCGCGGCAGGCCCGCTGGATGCGCAGCGCGATCTCGCCGCGGTTGGCGATCAGGATCTTTTCGAACATTCCGCTATTCGATCAGGAACAGCGGCTGGCCGTATTCGACCGGTTGGCCGTTCTCCACCAGGATCGCCTTCACGGTTCCGGAGACGTCCGACTCGATCTCGTTCAATAGCTTCATCGCCTCGATGATGCACAGCGTCTGGCCCTTCGACACCGACTGCCCCACTTCGACGAACGAGGGCGCGCCAGGCGAGGGCGCGCGGTAGAACGTTCCCACCATCGGCGACTTGAGCGCGTGCCCCTTGGGCTCGGGCGGGGTTGCGGCCAGGGGCGCCGACTGGGTCCCGGCCCCGGGGCCGGTCGCCGCGTACCCCATCGCCTGCATCGTCGGTGCGGCCATGAGTATCGGCGGGCCGGCCACCTGGCGGCTGATGCGCACCTTTTCCTCGCCTTCGGTGATCTCGATCTCCCCGATCCCGGACTCCTGGACGAGGTCGATCAGTTTCTTGAGTTTTCGGAGGTCCATTCGCTCTTCTAGGAAGGGGTCGGCGTCTTGAGAACGCGCATCGCGGCCTGCAGGGCAAGCTCATATCCCACCGGACCCAGGCCGCATATCACCCCCGCCGCGATGTCGGAGAAATACGATTGCTGGCGGAACGGCTCGCGGGCGTGGACGTTGGACAGGTGCACCTCGATGAAGGGGATGTTCACGGCGGCCAGGGCGTCTCGCAGCGCGACGCTGGTGTGCGTAAATGCTGCAGGATTGATGATGATGTAGGCAATTTCGGCGCTTTTCGCACCATGGATTTGTTCTATCAGGGGGGCTTCGGCGTTGCTCTGGAAGGTGAGCACTTCGACTCCCCCGCGTTTGCCTTCGTCCACCAGGCGCTGGTCGATGGCCTGCAGCGTGTCCCGCCCGTAGTGCTGGGTTTCGCGCTGGCCGAGGAGGTTGAGGTTCGGGCCGTGGATGACCAGGATCTTGGGCATGGGCGGCGAGTTTGCGGAAGTCGGCGTGAGATGTCCAGTTATTGAAGGAGATCCGGTAAGTCTTCAGGGTGGCCGCCGGGGAGGCGGCATGGATTGAGCTTCGACCCACGCAACACGATGCAGGCCTTGCTGGTTCGGCGGTTTTAGCGGAAGTTACGGTATTTTAGCCGATAAAGCGACCAGTCGCTCTTCCATCTGAGCCTCGGAGTAGGGACCGACTCTTGCTTCGAGAAGCTGGCCTTGGGTCCCCATGATCGCGGTGTGAGGAAGCACTCCGAGCCGGTTTCCCAGGCGCCGGGACAGCTCAGCGACATCCTGCCCCCCGGTCCATAACGGATAGTTGATGCCGAGCTCGCGACCGAAGCGCATGACCTTGTCGGGGTCATCGTTGGCAAGGCCCACGAATTGCACGCCTCTCGCGCCCCAGCGCGCCTGCAGTCGCATGAAGGCCGGCATCTCTTCGCGGCACGGCGCACACCACGTCGCCCAGAAATTGAGGACCACCACTTTCCCCTGAAACTGCCCGAGGGATTGCGCCTTGCCCGCGGCGTCGGAAAAGCTCGCCGCCCACAGGGCTGCGGGGGCGATCTCGACCGGGCTCCGGGGTTGGGCCGGCGGGCGCATCGCCAGCCAGAGGGTCCCGCCCGCGAGCACGGCGAGCGCGCCCACGGCGGCGAAGAGGATGCGTGCCGTCATGAGCCCGACGCTTCACGCTCCACCCACGCCAGGTAATCCGGCGCGCCGCTGTCCAACGTCCAGGCGATGATTTCGGGCAGCGAATAGGGATGGCGGCTGCGAATCGCCGCCTCCAGGCGCGGATAGCAGCTTTGCGTGGACTTGATCAGGACCGGATACTCAGTGGCCTGCGCGTCGCGCCCCTCCCAGCGGTAAAACGAGGTGGCAGGCGCCAGAACGTTAGCGCACGCCGCCAGTCTCAATTGGACCAATTCGCGCGCGAGATTGAAAGCGGACTCGGAGTCGGGTAGGTTTGTCAGGACGGCAATGACGGCCAAGGGAGCGCTCCAGCGGCGGAGCCGGCGAATTACAACGGATGGAGAAGCAGGTGCGGATCGTTCTGATAGCGATTTTACTGGGTTTCCCTTTTCTCGAAGCGGTGGTGCTCGTGCGCCTGAGCGACACCCACGGCTGGTGGGTCCTTGCCTGGGTGGTCCTTGCCGCGTGCGCGGGCATGGCCCTCATCAAGGAAGCGCGCTTCACCATGATTGCCCGGCTGGCCGCGGGATTCGCCCAGGGCCGCTTCGCCATCACCGCGCTGACCGATAGCGCGCGCACCGTGGTCGCCGGAATCCTGCTGATCTTCCCGGGCGTGTGCTCCGACCTGATCGCCCTCACCCTGCTGTTGCTGCCCGGGCCGCGCGTGGCGGCGGAATCCTCCGCCCGCAGGCGCTCCAGCGCGACGCTGATCGAGGGCGAGTTCCGCCGCACGCGATAGAAACGCCGCAATTGCCCGAAACTCCCGCGACCGGCCACCAGGTTCGGCTGGAGCCCAGCGGCCACACATTCGAAGTTCAGTCGGGGGAGACGCTCCTCGAGGCGGCATTGCGCCAGGGCATCGGCCTGCCCTATGGCTGCCGCAACGGCGCGTGCGGCGCCTGCAAGGGCGTCCTGCGCTCGGGCAGCCTCGAGTACGGTGACTACCAGGAACGCGCGCTGCACAACGCCGAGAAGGCGGCCGGCAAGGCGCTGACCTGTTGCACCCGCGCGCTCACCGATATCGTCTTCGAGGTGCGCGAGCTTGCCGGTGCGAAGGACCTCGCGATACGCACGCTCCCCTGCCGCGTGGAAAAGGTGGAGCGCCCTGCCGAGGACGTCGCGATCATCTCGCTCAAGCTGCCCGCCGGCGAGCGCCTGCAGTTCCTCGCCGGGCAGTACATCGACATCCTGATGAAGGACGGCAAGCGCCGCAGCTTTTCCATGGCGAACGCGCCCCATGACGACGCCTGCCTGCAGCTGCACGTGAGGAAGACCCCCGGGGGAGCGTTCTCGAAGTACGTGTTCGAGGAGATGCGCGAGCGCGCGATCCTGCGCTTCGAGGGCCCGCTGGGGACCTTCTACCTGCGCGAGGATTCGGACAAGCCGATCATCTTCGTGGCGGGCGGCACCGGATTCGCGCCGATCAAGGCGCAGATCGAGCACTTGCTCCACCACGGCGACGACCGGCCCGTCGTGCTCTATTGGGGCGCCCGCTCGCGCCGTGACCTCTACCTTCCCGGGCTGCCTGCGCGGTGGCAGGCGGAAAACCCGGCGTTCTCGTACGTGCCCGTGCTCTCGGATCCCCTGGCCGAGGATGCCTGGCCCGGCCGCACCGGCTTCGTCCACCAGGCGGTCCTCGACGACTTCGCCAGCCTCTCCGGCTACCAGGTATACGCGTGCGGCGCGCCCGGCATGACCGATGTCGCGAAGCAGACTTTCGTCGAGCAGCGCGCCCTGCCCGAGGACGAGTTCTACTGCGACGCCTTCACTCCGTCGGTCGACCCGAAGAAATGACGGGCAGGCGTCACGCCCGTCATCCCCGAGTCGTCGGGGATCCAGTTGCCCGCGCGGCCTCCCTCTCCCGCAGCACTTTGCGCATGACCTTCCCCGTGGTCGTCATTGGCAGCTCGGCCACGAACTCGATCTCGCGCGGTTGCTGGTAGGCGGCGAGGTGCTGCTTCACATGGTC
>JALYSB010000111.1 GCA_030855025.1 Pseudomonadota bacterium | reverse complement strand
TCAAGCGGCCGAAGGAATACCATTTTGTGGACCAGCTGCCGAAGAACCACTATGGCAAGGTGGTCAAGTCCGAATTGCGCGCTACCATCGGGAAATGACCCTGTTTCCCGGATTTCGCGAGGAGCTCTTCGCCGTGGAGGGCGTCGACATCCACGCCGTCGTCGGCCCCCAGGTGGATGGCCCCGCGCTGCTCCTGCTCCACGGATACCCCCAGACCCACGCGATCTGGCACAAGATCGCGCCGCGTCTTGCGAAGCGTTTCAACGTCGTGGCATCGGACCTGCGCGGCTATGGGGACAGCGGCAAGCCGGCCACGACGCCGGACCACCTGCCGTATTCCAAGCGCGTGATGGCGGCCGACCAGGCGGCACTCATGCGCGCACTCGGCCACGAGAAATTCCTCCTCGTCGGGCATGACCGCGGCGGGCGCGTCGCGCATCGCCTCGCCGTGGACCACCCGGAGCGCGTCATGCGGCTGGCGGTGCTCGACATCGCGCCGACGCTGGCGATGTACGAGCAGACCGACGAGGCGTTCGCGCGCGCCTACTGGCATTGGTTCTTCCTGATCCTTCCCGCCCCGGTGCCCGAGCGCATGATCGGCAACGACCCGGGCCTGGTGCTGCCCGCCAAGATGGCCTCAGGCAGCGCGGGCCTCGCGCCTTTCGCACCCGAGGCTTGGGCCGAGTACGTGCGCTGCTTCACGCCCGGCATGGTGCACGGGAGCTGCGAGGACTACCGCGCGGCCGCCTCGATCGACCTCGTGCACGACCGCGCCGACCGCGATGCGGGCGTCAAGGTGCGCTGTCCGGTGCTGGCACTTTGGGGCGCCCGGGGCGTCATCGAAAAGTGCTTCAAACCGTTGGACGAATGGCGTCGCGTGGCCGAAGATGTCCGGGGCCGCAGCCTGCCCGCCGGCCATTACCTTCCCGAGGAAGTCCCCGATCTCGTAGTCGAGGAGCTGGAGAAATTTTTCCGATGACAAGAAGAACCGGGGACGGACCCCAAACCAAGCAACGGCGTAAACCGGGGTCCGTCCCCCGGCACACGATCGCGGTGATTGCCGGCGACGGCATCGGCAAGGAAGTGGTCCCCGAGGGGCAGCGCGTGCTCGAGGCCGCCGGGCGCAAGCACGGCTTCTCCCTGCAGTGGGACGAGAAGCCGTGGAGCTGCGAGTACTACGCGAAGCACGGCCACATGATGCCCGAGGGCGGCCTGGCGGAAATCCGCGGGCACGACTCGATCTACCTCGGCGCGGTGGGCTTCCCCGGCGTGCCCGACCACGTGTCGCTATGGGGGCTCCTCATCCCCATCCGGCGCGGCTTCCGCCAGTACGTGAACCTGCGGCCGGTGCGCCTCATGCCCGGCGTGCCGAGCCCGCTCGCCAACCGCAAGCCCGGCGACATCGATTTCTGGGTGGTGCGCGAGAACAACGAGGGCGAGTACTCCAACGCGGGCGGGCGCATGCACGAGGGCACCCCGCAGGAGATGGCCACGCAGCTTTCGATCTTCACGCGCCACGGCACCGACCGCATCATGCGCTTCGCCTTCGAGCTGGCGAAGACGCGTGCGAAGAAGCACGTCACTTCGGCGACCAAATCCAACGGCATCTCGATCACGATGCCCTACTGGGACGAGCGCTTCAAGGCGATCTCGGCCGAGTATCCCGGCGTGAAGACCTCGCAGTACCACATCGACATTCTCACCGCCCACTTCGTCCAGCATCCGGACTGGTTCGACGTGGTGGTGGGCTCGAACCTCTTCGGCGACATCCTGTCGGACCTGGGACCCGCATGCACCGGCACCATCGGCATCGCGCCCTCGGCGAACCTCAATCCCGAGCGCGAGTTTCCCTCGTGCTTCGAGCCGGTCCATGGCAGCGCCCCGGATATCTACGGCAAGGGCATCGCCAACCCGATCGGCCAGATCTGGTCGGGTGCGATGATGCTCGAGCACCTCGGCCACAAGGCGGCCGCCGACGGAATCGTCGCCGCCATCGAGAAGGTATTGAAGGAAGGCCCGCGCACCCGCGACATGGGCGGCACGGCCAATACGGTTGAAGTCGGCAAGGCGATTGCAGCAGCCCTATAACTCGAGGAGAAATCGGATGAAACGTCGTGAATTCCTGATCGTCGGCGGCACGCTCGCCGCTTCGATGGCATTCCCCGCGCACGCGGCCTACCCCGAGAAGCCGGTCCGCTACATCCTTGCATTCGCTCCCGGCGGCGAATCCGACATCGCGGCGCGCTTCCAGCAGGGCATCTGGCGCAAGAAGTTCTCCCATGAGCTGGTGATCGAGTCGAAACCGGGTGCGGGCGGCGCGCTCGCGTGGTCGCAGCTGAACGGGCTTCCCGGCGACGGCTACCACATCATGGGCACGAACCTGCCGCACATCGTGCTGCAGCCGCTCGAGGGCAACGTCCAGTACAAGACCGATGACATCACCAACGTGAACTTCTTCAACTACACCCCCGACGGCCTCGTCGTGCGCAGCGAGTCGCCGTTCAAGACCTACCAGGATTTCATCGCCGCGGCAAAGGCGAACCCCGGCAAGCTGAACCTCGCGGGCTCGGGCAGCAACTCCGCCAACCACGCGGCCCACGAGCGCCTGAACCAGGCGGCGGGCATCAAGAGCACGTACGTCGCCTTCAAGGGCACCGGCGACCTGTTGTCGTCGCTCCTCGGCGGCCATGTGGACGGGGCGATGTCGTACTCATCGCTCGCGCTCGCGCAGAAGGGCAAGACCCGGCTCCTCGCGGTTGCGACGCCGCAGCGCCTCTCCTATTTCCCCGAGACGCCCACGTTTCGCGAGCTCGGCATCGACTGGGTCGATGGCGCCTATCGCGGCGTGGGGATGCCGAAATCCACGCCCGAGGAAATCCGCCGCCAGGTTTCGGAAATATTTTCGGAGATCGGCCGGGATCCCGAATTCCGCCGCCAGATGACCGAGCAGGGGCTCGAGATCGTCGACATCGGTTACGACAAGATGGGACCCTTCATTGAAGAGCGCAAGAAGGCATACCTTTCGGCCGCGAAGCTGCTGGGGCTGATCAAGTGAGGTTCGCGCACGCGGCAGGCAGCGAATGTCATCCTCGAGGCGTCGGGGATCCAATCATCCAATAGTGCTGCGGTGCATCATGCGGCGAACGGGGGTTGCTGACATAATCGCCCCCACGCCGTGATTTCACATACCGAGAAAAATAGAGGGGACGCGCAATGAAAATCGGCCACCCGAAGGATTTCTGGGGCGGAGTCCTGTTCGCCCTCATCGGATTGCTGTTCCTGGTCATTGCCTTCGGGATCAAGTTCGGCGGCACGGTCCTCCTCCCGGGTTACGCGATGGGAACCCCGGCGCGCATGGGCCCCGCATTCTTCCCCTTCTGGCTGGGGCTCATCCTCTTCGCCCTCGGCGTGCTGATCGCCACTATCGGATTCCGTGAGCGCGGCGGCCCGGATTCCGCGTTCCCCACGTACCACTGGAAGCCGATCCTGTACGTGCTGGGCTCGGTGGTGATGTTCGGCCTGATCCTGAAGCCCGTCGGGATGCTGATCGCGGGATTCCTCGTGGTGGTGGTCTCGAGCATGGGCAACCCGGAGAAATTCCACACGCGCGACGTGATCTTCCTGGGCCTGGGCCTGGTGGTGTTCTGCGCCCTGGTCTTCGTCTGGGGGCTCAAGCTGCCGATCCCGCTGTGCCCCGACATCGAGGCATTGCAGTCGACTCTCAAGTTCTGCCGCGGCTGAGGAGAAACCATGGAACTGCTCAACAACCTCATCCTCGGCTTCGGCGTGGCGCTTACGCTGAACAACCTCATGTACTGCTTCATCGGCGTGCTGCTCGGCACCCTGATCGGCGTGCTTCCGGGAATCGGGCCGATCGCGACGATCTCGATGCTGCTTCCGGCCACGTTCGTGCTTCCGCCGGTGTCCGCACTCATCATGCTCGCGGGCATCTACTACGGCGCGTCCTATGGCGGCTCGACCACGGCGATCCTGGTGAACCTGCCGGGGGAGGTCTCTTCGGTGGTCACCTGCCTGGACGGCTACCAGATGGCACGCAAGGGGCAGGCGGGCAAGGCGCTCGGCGTGGCGGCCTTCGGGTCGTTCTTCGCCGGCACCGTCGCCACCATGCTCATTGCCGCATTCGCCCCACCGCTCGCGGAGCTCGCCCTCAAGTTCGGCCCGGCCGATTATTTCGCGCTCATGGTGCTGGGGCTGATCGCCGCGGTGGTGCTGGCGCACGGATCGCTCATCAAGGCGATCGCCATGATCGTGCTGGGCCTGCTGATCGGCCTGATCGGCACCGACGTGAATTCCGGGGTTGCGCGCTACAGCTTCGGGCTGCCGGAGCTGATCGACGGCATCGGCATCGGCACCATCGCCATGGGCACTTTCGGCTTCTCCGAAATCATGCGCAACCTCGAGAAGGGCGATAAACGCGAGGTCTTCGTGAAGAGCATCACCGGCCTTCTGCCCAACTGGCAGGACATCAAGCAGTGCACCATGCCGGTGCTTCGAGGCACCTCGATCGGCGCTTTCCTCGGGATCCTGCCCGGGGGCGGTCCCGTGCTCGGCTCGTTCTCGGCCTATACGCTCGAAAAGAAGCTCGCCAAGGATCCGTCGCGCTTCGGCAAGGGCGCGATCGAGGGCGTGGCCGCGCCGGAGTCGGCCAACAATGCCGCTGCGCAGACCTCGTTCATTCCCTTGCTCACCCTGGGCATCCCTTCGAACCCCGTGATGGCGCTGATGATCGGCGCGATGATCATCCACGGCATCCAGCCGGGGCCGCAGATCATGACCGCGAAGCCCGAGCTCTTCTGGGGAATGATCGCCAGCATGTGGGTCGGTAACCTGCTGCTGGTGGTCCTCAACCTGCCGCTGATCGGCATGTGGGTGAAACTCCTCACGTTGCCGTACCGCTTCCTCTACCCCGCGATCCTGCTGTTCTGCTGCATCGGCGTGTACTCGATCAGCAACGCGCCCATGGACGTGCTCATGGCGGCGCTCTTCGGCTTCATCGGTTATACCTTCCTCAAGCTTGATTGCGAGCCCGCGCCGCTGCTGCTGGGCTTCGTTCTCGGGCCGATGATGGAAGAGAACCTGCGCCGCGCGCTCCTGTTGTCGCGCGGCGACCCGATGGTGTTTCTCACGCGTCCCATCAGCCTCACGCTGCTGATCATCTCGGCCGCGTTGATCGTGATCGTGGCCCTGCCGGCGATGAAGAAGAAGCGCGAGGAAGCGTTCCAGGAAGGGCCGGTCTAGGCCAGCAGCTCCACCAGCTTCCCAAGGTCGGCAATCGTCTCGTCGGGCCGCACGCCAAGGCGCTCGACGGGCGCCGCGCCGCGATTGACCCAGAAGACGCGGAATCCGAACACCTTGGCCCCAGCTGCATCCCAGCCGTTGGAAGACACGAAGCCCACCACGGCGCGCGACACGCCGAGGCTTTCTTCGGCGAGGCGATAAACCGCCGCGGCGGGTTTGAACACCCGGGCGGGGTGCACGCTCAGCACGCCGCCGCGGAAGCGCTCGCGCAGCCCGTTGTGGTCCACCACCGCATTCAGCATGTCGGGGTGGCCGTTGGACAGGATCGCGAGCGGGCGCTTCCGCGCGAGGATCTCGAGCGCTGCCGGCACCTCGGGAAACGTGGCGAGCTTGCGATACTCATCGAGGAGCGCACGCCGGTCGGCCTCGCCCGGCACCAGGGCGAGATGCTCGAAGGTCCACTCGAGCGCGGAGTGGGTGACGCGGCTGAAGTCCTCGTAGCTGCCCATGAGGCTTCGCAGCC
Source organism: Pseudomonadota bacterium (assembly GCA_030855025.1). Lineage (GTDB taxonomy): Bacteria > Pseudomonadota > Gammaproteobacteria > Burkholderiales > Usitatibacteraceae > Usitatibacter. Next base: position 4,644 of record JALYSB010000111.1, on the reverse strand, counting down.
ACGTGTACTCGAGCTGCTTGGTGCGCCACGCGGCCGACAGGGCCGCGCCGCGGCCGGGGAAAAGCGACTCGGCGAGGCGCGTGACCGAATGCACGTCGAACAGCGTGCCGTACGCATCGAACACAAGCGCTGATATCTCCCGGCCCATTCGGTCCTCTTTTTCCCGATGCTACCATTGACGCTTCCAGCTCCACTGGACTTCGCGCCAATGCCGCATCGCTTCGCCGCGTGCCTCGCCCTCGCGCTTGCCGCGGGCCTCGCCCACGCGCAATCGTGGCCTTCGCGACCGGTCAAGATGGTGGTTCCGTTTCCCGCGGGAGGTCCGACCGACGTGCTCACGCGCGTGCTCGCCGACAAGCTCGGCCAATCGCTCGGCCAGCCGGTGGTGGTCGAGAACAAGGCGGGAGCCGGCGGCACCATCGGCTCGGACCTCGTCGCCAAGAGCGCGCCCGACGGCTACACGCTGCTCATGGCGACGGGCAGCACGCACTCGGTCGGCCCGCACCTCGGCAAGGTGCCCTACGACCCGCAGCGGGATTTCACGCCGATCGTCTACGTGGGGTTCGCGACCAGCGTGCTGCTGGTCTCGCCCACGCTGGGCGTGAACACCGTGCGCGAGCTGATCGAGCTCGCGCGCAAGGACCCGGGCAAGCTCAACTATTCCACCAGCGGCATCGGCAGCGTGGCCCACCTCACCAGCGAGATGTTCGCGTCGATGGCGGGCATCAAGCTCACGCACGTGCCCTACAAGGGGACGCAGCTGTCGATCAACGACCTGGTCTCGGGCCAGGTGGCGATGCTGTTCGACAACCTGATGACCGGCAAGCCGCACGTGGACACCAAGCGTCTCAAAGGTGTCGCGATCGCGTCGAAGTCGCGCTCGTCGATCATGCCCGACACTCCGACAGTCGCCGAGGCGGGGCTTCCCGGCTTCGACAGCTGGAACTACTTCGGCATCTTCGGTCCCGCCAACCTGCCCGCGGCGATCACCACGCGCGTCAATGCCGAGATGAACAGGATCCTTGCCGACCCCGCGGTCAAGGAGCGCTTCTACGCCCTCGGCTTCGAGATCACTGGCGGCACGCCGGCGGAGTTCGCGGCGGTGATGCAAAGCGAATCGCAGCGCTGGTCGAAGGTGATCCGCGATGCCAACGTGAAGGCGGAGTAGCCGATGTTCTCGTGGAAGTTTCCCTATCCGTCCCAGCGCATGCCGGTGCTGGCGAAAAACATCGTGGCGACCTCCCAGCCGCTCGCCGCGCAGGCGGGCCTCGCGATGCTCGCCAAGGGCGGCAACGCCGTCGATGCGGGCCTGGCCGCCGCCATCACTCTCACCGTGGTCGAGCCCACGTCGAATGGCATCGGCTCGGACGCGTTCGCGATCCTCTGGGATGGCCAGCGCCTGGTGGGCCTCAATGCTTCGGGGCGCTCGCCCGCGGGCTGGACGCCGGAGCGCTTCGCCGGCAGGTCCGCGATGCCCACGCTCGGCTGGGACTCGGTCACCGTGCCCGGTTGCGTGTCTGCCTGGATCACGCTTTCCAAGCGCTTCGGCAAGCTGCCCTTCGAGGCGCTATTTGAAGCGGGGATTCGCTATGCGCGCGAAAGTTACATGGTCTCGCCAATCACCGCGCAGAGCTGGGCGAACCAGGCGCCGAATCTCAAGAGCTTCTCCGAGTTCGCGTGGACATTTCTGCCGAAGGATCGCGCGCCGCATCCGGGCGAGCGTTTCTACTGCCCGCAGCAAGCCGAGACGCTCGAGGAGATCGCCTCCACCAAGGGCGAGAGCTTCTACCGCGGGGCGCTCGCCGAGCGCATCGCGCTCGCCAGCCGTTCCGACGACGGCGCGATGACCGAAGACGACCTGGCGGCCCACCAGAGCGACTGGGTTGACCCGATCGCGGTCGAATACCGCGGCTACGAGCTGCACGAGATGCCGCCCAACGGGCAGGGGATCGCGGCCCTCGTGGCCCTCGGCATCCTGCGCAACTTCGACGTGGCCTCGTATCCGGTCGACTCCGCCGATAGCCTGCACCTGCAGATCGAGGCGATGAAGCTCGCCTTCGCCGACACGTGGCGCAACGTCTCCGACCCCGCCGCGATGCAGGTCACCACGGCACAGATGCTCGATGCCGGCTACCTCGCCGAGCGCGCCAAGGCGATCGACATGAAGCGCGCCCAGGAGCACCAGGCCGACATTCCGAAGGGAGGGGGAACCATCTACCTCACCACGGCCGACGAGCGCGGCATGATGTTCTCGTACATCCAGTCCAACTACATGGGCTTCGGCTCCGGCGTGGTGGTGCCGGGGACCGGCATCAGTCTGCAGAATCGCGGCGCGGGATTCAGCCTGAAGGCGGGCCACCCGAACCAGGTGGGCCCGCGCAAGCGCCCGTTCCACACGATCATCCCGGGCTTCCTCACGCGCAAGGGCCAGCCGGTGATGAGCTTCGGCGTCATGGGCGGCAACATGCAGCCGCAGGGCCACATCCAGATGATCACCCGGCTGGTCGACTACAACCAGAATCCCCAGGCTTGCACCGATGCGCCGCGCTGGGTCGTGAATGCCGACCTCAGCGTGAGCTTCGAGGACACGGTGCCCGCAAGCATCAAGGAAGAGCTCGCGCGCCGCGGCCACCGCATCGTGCCGTCGGACCGGCCGATGTTCGGCTTCGGCGGCGCGCAGCTGATCCACCGCCTCGACGACGGCTATTGCGGCGCCTCCGACCACCGCAAGGACGGCGGGGCGATCGGCTTCTAGAAAAGAAAACGCCGCGGCGGTTCCCCGGCGCGGCGCGATCCTGGAGCGGGGCCGGTCAACCGCCCTTGTTGGCGGCGCAGTCCCACTTGAACGTCACGGGTTTTCCGATCGATCCCTTGACCGTCGTCGGGCTGTACTTGAACTCGTACGAGCGCGCGTTCAGCACCAGCTTCTCGAAGATGCGGTTGGGGTCCTGGGAGTCCGCCTGGCTGAGCTCGGTCACGAACACGTCGCTCATGGTGATCGTGTAGTACTCGAACGCCTGCCGGGCGTCGCCGGACCGGAAGGTGACCAGGGCGCTCGGGAAATGCTGCCCGGTGGCCACGCCCTTCAGCAACAAGGGGCTCGAGGCGTCGATGTTCTTCATCAAGGTGACCGCGCCGCACTGCACCTTGCCGACTCCCGCGCCGCCGCCGCTCGAAATATCGACGGAGTTGATGAACGATTGCGTGAACGACAGGATCTCGATCTCGTCCTTGTGCTTGGTGTCGGTCGACTCGCCCTTGATGTCGCCCAGCTTGAGAAAGGTCTCCGCGAGCGCCGGCGCCGTTCCGGCCACCATGGCGGTCGCCGCGACCGCGAGCGCGCCCTGCAGGAGCGGGCGCCTGAACCTGCCTTCGACTGTCTTGGCATCTGCCATGTAGTCCCCCTGGGATGACGGGCCGCGAAGCTGCGAGCCCGCGGCTATACTAACAAAAACCGCGTGGCGAATTTTCCCTCTCGCCGATCCGTGACCGCCTACGACGAGGTTCCCTACACCGGCCGTCCGTACCCCGACTCGCATCCCGAGCGGCTGGCGACGATGGCGACGTTGATGGGGATGGAACCGGCTTCCATCGCGCGTTGCCGGGTGCTGGAGGTGGCGTGTGGCGACGGGGCCAACCTCATTCCCATGGCCTGGGCGCTGCCGCAAAGCGATTTCGTCGGATTCGACCTCGCGGGCGAGCCGATCGAGGCGGGACGGCAGCTCGCGGCGCGCGCCGGCCTCGCCAACATCTCCCTGTCGCAGCTCGACCTCACGGATTTTCCGGACGACGCCGGGTCATTCGACTACATCGTCGCGCACGGCCTGTACTCGTGGATCCCGGCCGCGGCGCGCGACGCGCTGCTTCAGCTCATCGGCCGCCACCTCGCGCCCCAAGGCGTGGCGTTCGTGAGCTATAACGTCTATCCCGGTTGCTACGTTCGCCGCATGGTGTGGGAGATGATGCGTTTCCACACCGAGCCGCTCGAGGCGCCCGCGCAACGCATCGCCGAGGCGCGGTCGCTGGTGCGTCTCCTTGCCGAGGGCCGCACGGTCGATGATCCCTACGCTGCGCTCATGAAGGCCGAGCTCGGGCGGGTCTCCACGGGAGATGCCGGCTTCCTGTTCCACGACGACCTGGCGCAGGTCAACGATCCCAGCTGGTTCCATGAATTCGTGGCCCACGCGGAACGCCACCGGCTGCAGTTCCTCTGCGAAGCCGAGCTGGTCGCCACGTCGTACTTCGGACTCACCGCCCCCGCCCGCCACGTGCTGGATGCGCTCGAGCCGCTGGTGCGCGAGCAGTACCTGGACTTCGCCAAGTGCCGGCGCTTCCGGCAGACACTGCTCTGCCGCGGGGAGGTTGCCGTCGATCGCCGGCTCGACCCGGGGAAAATGGCGGGCTTCCGGTTCCTGTCGCGGCGACAGGACATCGCGGCCGCCGCCGCCGCGGTGGAAACGCCGCAGGACGATGAACGCGTCGCGCGGGCGATCCTCGACGCGCTCGACGCGGCCGCGCCCCACGCGCTTTCGCTCGACGAGCTCGCCGCACGCATTCCGGGATCGGACCGCGGCGACCTGGAAAAGCTATGCCTGGCCGCGGCGCGGGCGGGCGCGGTGCAGCTGCACCTGCACGCGCCGGACC
>JALYSB010000110.1 GCA_030855025.1 Pseudomonadota bacterium | reverse complement strand
TCTTGTCCTTGATCTTCGCGGTCACGGTCACGGTGAGCGTCGTCTGGTAGACGCCTTCCTCGACGCCGGTTGAATTGTGGTGCAGCTGGATGTCGACCTGGGGGGCCTCGCGCTCGAGGAAGATCTGGGGCGCGTTGGGAATCTCGAGGGAGAGGTCCTTCACGTAGACCTTCTCGATGGTAAAGACCGGTTGGTTGCTCTGTGCTGCTTCGCTCATGAAACTTCCTTCAGGGAGAAATCGTGGGTGGTGCCGGAGCTCAGCCTGCGAGCAGTGGATCGAGGCCGCCGGCCCGGTCGAGGGCGGCGAGGTCGTCGTAGCCGCCCACATGGCGCTCGCCGACGTAGATCTGGGGTACGGTGCGCCGCCCGGTGCGCTCCATCATTTCCTGGCGACGCGCGGGCTCGAGGTCGACCCGAACCTTCTCGATGTCGGCTACGCCCTTCGACTTGAGCAGCCGCTCGGCCATCAGGCAGAACGGGCACACACCGGTGGAATACATCAGAACTCTGGCCATGCGGTCACTTTTCGACGGGCAGGCTCGCCTGTTGCCATGCAGCCACGCCGCCCTTCAGCTGGAACACGTTGGAAAAACCCGACTTCCTCAGGAACCGACAGGCCACGCCCGCGCGGGTTCCGCCGCGGTCGGTGACGATCACCGGCTTGTCCTTGAACTTCGCGATTTCCCCGAGCCTGCCGGAGAGCTCTTGCATCGGAATGTGGCGCGCGCGCGGCAGGTGGCCAGCGGCGAAGTCCTTCGCGTCGCGCACGTCGAGCGAGAGGTGCGGGCCCTGGTTCATGAGGCGGGTGGCCTCGAGGGTGCCGATCTCGGCGCCGCCCCCCGAAAGACGGGCGAACTCGGGCCACAGCAGCATCGCGCCGCTCGCCATGAACAGCGCGACGAGCGCCAGGTTGTTCATCAGGAATTCGCCCATCGGTGGAACGGCCCTCTGGAGGCGCGAAGCGCCCCGCAAAAAGGGACGATTTTACCCCAATGCCCACTGCAGGAGCCAGAGCGCGGCCATGCCCCAGACGACTGCGGGGAGCATGCTGCGGGACCGCGTCGCGACCAGGATGGCAAGCAGGCCCGCGATCCAGCGCGGATTGGCGGACGAGAGGTCGAGCACGCCGTTCACCAGCAGCAGCCCGGGGACGACGATCGCGGCGAGCACCGCTGGGGGCACGAACGTGAGCGCCTGGCGGAAGAAATGCGGGAAGCGCTGCGGGTCGGCGAAGACGATGAACGAGGCCCGCAGGAGAAACGTCACGCCGCCCACCGCCACGATGGAGAGCCAGGTGCTCATGGGCGGCGCCTGCGCGTGCGCTCGATCGCCAGCCCCGCGGCGATCCCGGCGATCGAGCCGGCGATGAGCGAGAGCCGGTACGGCAGCCCGGCCAGCGCGAGCGCGATCGCCCCCGCCACGATCGCCGCGGCGAGGTCGGCGCGCGTGCGCACCACCGGCACCAGCAGCGCGATGAAGGTGAGGACCACCACGAAATCCAGCGACCAGCTGGCCGGGACGCCGCTGCCTGCGAAAACGCCGACCACCACTGCCGCCTGCCAGGTCAGATACAGCGTGAGCGAGGAGCCCATGAAGTGCCAATGGCGGTGGCGCCGATCGCCGGGCTCGGTGAAGCGGTGCACCGTCGTGGCGAAGCTCTGGTCGGTCATGAGGTAGGCGATGAGCACCCGCCAGCGCCGGTCGAGATGGGCCAGGTGCGGCGCGAGGGCGGCGCTGTACATGAGCAACCGCAGGCTCACGACCGCCGCGGCCGACACGATGATGACGATAGGCGCCTGGACCGCGACCAGCTGGCACACGACGAGCTGTGCGATGCCAGAAAACGCCAGCACCGACAACGCGATGCCTTGAAGAGGCGTCATGCCCGCCGCGATCGCCGCCACGCCGGTGACCAGGCCGAATGGAATCGTGCCGACGAGGCTTGGGGCGGCCTCGCGGCTGCCGGCGAGAAACTCCTCGCGAGGGGAAGGGAAGTCCACCACTGAGCGGGGGAAAACCGCCAGTTTATCGTTTGCTAAACTCAAGACATGAAAACGATCGTCTTTCTGCGCCACGGCGAGAGCACCTGGAACCAGGAAAACCGGTTCACGGGGTGGACCGACGTCGACCTCACGCAGAAGGGCGTCGAGGAAGCACGCGCTGCGGGCCGGCTTCTCAAATTGGAAGGCTTCGAATTCGACATTGCGTACACGTCCGTTCTCAAGCGTGCGATTCGCACGCTCAATCTCGCGCTCGAGGAGATGGACCGCCTCTGGCTGGGCGTGGTGAAAGACTGGCGCCTGAACGAGCGCCATTACGGGGCGCTACAGGGACTCAACAAGGCCGAGACCGCCGCCAAGTTCGGCGAGAAACAGGTGCTGGTCTGGCGGCGCAGCTACGACGTGCCGCCGCCCGCCCTGGAGGCGGGTGACGAACGCGACGCATCACGCGACCCGCGATACGCCAAACTCGCCCCCGGCGACATCCCGCGGACCGAATGCCTCAAGGACACGGTGGATCGCGTCGTCCCCTACTGGAACGCGCAGATCGCTCCCAGGGTGGCCGCGGGCGAGCGCATCCTGGTGGCCGCCCATGGCAACAGCATTCGCGGGCTCATCAAGCATTTCGACGGCCTCTCAGACGAGGCGATCGTCAAGGAAAACGTGCCTACCGCGATCCCCCTCGTCTACGAATTCGACGACTCGATGCGGGCTCGCGGCCGCCGCTACCTGGGAGATCCCGAGGCGATCGCCAAGGCGATGCATTCGGTCGCGAGCCAGGGCCGGGCCAAGTAGGCGCGATGCGCGTGGCACTCTGCGAGCGCGGGGCCCGACGCCTCGCCTTGGCAGCGTTCCTCGTTGCCTATGCCGCGATCGGCCTCGCCGCCAGGCACGGCGGCGCGAGCGAGCAGGAGCTGCGCGAGCTGCGCGGGCGCATCGAGAAGTTGCAGGCGGGCCTCGCCGCGGCGGAAAAGTCCAGCGGCGAAGCGGCCGACCAGCTGCGCGAGAGCGGCAAGGCCGTGAGCGAAGCCCATCGCTCGCTCTTCGAGCTGTCGCAGCGCCGCCGCGCGCTCGAAGGCGAGCTGGAAGTCATCGCCAAACGCGACGGCGAAACCCGTTCGGGCATCTCCGCCCAGGAAGCCCTCGCCGGAAAGCTCCTGCGCCTGCAGTACCAGCAGGGCGCGCCCGACCGCTTGCGACTCGCGCTCGAGGGACGCGATCCCGCCACCCTCGCGCGCCACCTCCAGTATTACAACTACGTGCAGCGTAGCCGCGCGGAGGTGATCGGGCAGCTGCGGCGCAAGGCGGAGGAGCTCGCGGGCCTGGCACGGGATGCGGCGGCGCGGCGCGAGGAGCTTGCGCAGAACGAAGCGGCCAGCGCCGACGAGGCGCGCGTCCTCGAGCGCGAGCGCGCGGCGCGGGCAGCGGTGGTGGCGCGGCTCGCGAATGAAATGGCGCAGGGGCGTCGCGAGATTGGCAAGCTCAAGCGCGACGAGGTCCGTCTCTCGAAGCTCGTCGAAGACATCGCCCGCACGCTTGCCGCGCGACGCCCCGAGGGGCGGCCGGTACCCGGCAAGGCCATCGACAGCGTGGCCGACGCATCGGCGGCAGCGAAACCCTTCGAGGCGCTCAGGGGCCGGCTCAAGCTTCCCGTGCTGGGGGAGCTGGTCAACCGGTACGGCTCAAACCGGGACGCCGGGTCCACCTGGAAAGGCCTTTTCATCCGCGCTGTTTCAGGTGAAACAGTCCGGGCTGTCGCCGACGGGCGCGTCGTGTACGCGGATTGGCTCCGGGGGTTCGGTAACCTCATGATTTTGGACCACGGCAAGGGTTATATGAGCCTGTATGCGTACAACGAGGGCTTGCTGCGCCAAGTGGGGGAAAAGGTGCGTGGCGGCGATGCCGTGGCCCAGGTCGGGGCATCGGGTGGGAGCGAGGAATCGGGGCTATACTTCGAGCTCAGGCGTGACGGAAAACCGTTCGACCCGTTGCGGTGGGTCGCCCAATAAGCGCCAGGGGAATCGAGTCCAACAGTTTCCTTCGAGGGCCCCGGGTTGGGGCTAAGGGTGAAAAAGGATGCATAGGAAGTTCCAGCAGATCGGCCTCCTGGCCATCGGCGCGGCCCTGGGAATCTCGGCCAGCCTCCATTTTTCCGCCATTGCCGACCGCCAGATCTCGACGCTGCAACTGCCGGTCGATGACCTGCGGCTCTTCAGCGAGGTCTTCGGGCGCATCAAGAGCGACTACGTGGAGCCGGTGGAGGACCGCAAGCTGCTCAAGGAAGCGATCAACGGCATGCTGACGGGCCTCGACCCGCATTCGGCATTCCTCGACCAGGAAGCCTATCGCGACCTCCAGGTCGGCACGACCGGAGAGTTCGGCGGCCTCGGCATCGAGGTCGGCACCGAGGACGGGTTCATCAAGGTCGTGGCCCCGATCGAAGACACACCCGCCTTCCGCGCGGGCGTCCAGGCGGGCGACCTCATCATCAAGCTCGACGAAGTCTCGGTGAAGGGCATCTCGCTCTCCGACGCCGTCAAGCGCATGCGCGGCAAGCCGCACACCGATGTGAAGCTCACGGTACTGCGCAAGGGCGAGACCCAGCCCCTCGAGTTCGTGGTGCGACGCGACGTGATCCGCGTGAAGAGCGTGAAGGCGCGGATGCTCGAGCCGGGCTACGGCCTCATCCGGATTACCCAGTTCACCGAGCCCACCGGCGAAAACCTCGTGGCGGCGTTGAACGATCTCTACAAGCAGGCCAACGGCGACATGAAGGGATTGGTGCTGGATCTGCGCGGCAACCCAGGCGGCCTGCTCAACTCGGCGGTCGCGGTCTCGGCGGCGTTCCTGCCGAAGAATGCGCTCGTGGTCTATACCGATGGCCGCACCGAGGACGCGAAGATGCGCCTTACGGCGACCAAGGAGAACTACGTTCGCGGTGCCTTCAAGGAGGACTACCTGCTCCGAATTCCGGCGGCTGCGAAGACCGTTCCGATGGTGGTGCTGGTCAACGGCGCCTCGGCGTCGGCTTCCGAAATCGTGGCGGGGGCGCTGCAGGATCACCATCGCGCGACCATCGTGGGCGTGCAGACCTTCGGCAAGGGCTCGGTGCAGACGATCCTGCCGCTGCCCAACAACCAGGCGGTGAAGCTCACCACGGCGCGCTATTACACGCCGGGCGGGCGCTCGATCCAGGCCAAGGGCATCGCGGCCGATATCGTGGTCGAGGACGAAGCCACGAAGGTCCTGCTGCGCGAGGCCGACCTGCAGCACCACCTTTCGGTCGAGGACGACAAGTCCGCGCCGGGCGCGGGCAAGGGGAAGAAGCAAGTCGACAAGATCATCGCGGGCCCGGCCTCCGGCCAGTCCGCCACGGCCACGATCAAGTCGGCCGCGAAAGGCGACGCGAAGGACGATGGCAAGAAGGATCCCAACGCGAAGAAGGACGACGTGCAGCTCATCGCCGCCGTCAACCACCTGAAGGGCCTTCCGGTCGCTTCCACGGCCACCGCAAGCGTCGCCAAGTAGGGCGGCACCGGGGGGCGCGTGGACGATCCGCAGCGCCTTCGCTACAGCCGGCACCTGTTGCTGAACGAGTTCGGCGAGGAGGCGCAGGAGCGCCTCCTCGGCGCTCACGCGCTCGTGGTGGGCGCCGGGGGGCTCGGCTCCGCGGCGCTTCTCTACCTCGCCTCGAGCGGCATGGGGCGCATCACGGTGTGCGACGGCGACCGCGTCGAGCTCACCAACCTGCAGCGCCAGGTGGTCCACCGCCAGGATTCCATCGGCAAGCCGAAGGCCGCGTCGGCCGCGGCGACTCTGGCTGCGATCAACCCGGAGATCCACGTCGAAGCCCTCGAGGAGCGCGCCGGGCCCGAGCGCCTGGCCGCGCTGGTGCGCACCGCCGACGTCGTGCTCGACTGCTCCGATAACTTTTCGACCCGTCATGCGTTGAACCGGGCATGCGTCGCCGCGAAGAAACCGTTGGTGTCCGGGGCCGGGATCCGTTTCGACGGCCAGATCGCCGTCTTCGACCTGCGCCGCGACGATGCGCCGTGCTATCACTGCCTGTTCGCGGAGGATGCGCGGGCGGAAGAGGAGCGTTGCGCGACCCTGGGAGTTTTCGCCCCGCTGGTGGGCGTGATCGGGACGCTCCAGGCGCTCGAGGCGATCAAGATCGTCGCGGGCATCGGGGAAACGCTCGCGGGGCGGCTGCTCCTGTTCGACGCGCTCGCGAGTCGTTGGCACGAGGTGCGCCTCGCGCGCGATCCCCATTGCCGCATTTGTGGCGCGGCCCGAGCGGCCGCCTGAGGAGAGAGTGATGACAGCAAATCATGTATTGGGCGTGTGCATCGCGTTGTGCCTCGCCATCGGGCTCGAGACCCAGGCGCAGACGCTCTACAAGCTGATCGACAAGAACGGCAAGGTGACCTACGCGGAAAAGCCGCCGAAGGATTTCGACGGCAAGGTGATCCGGCTGGACATCGATCCCAACGCCAATACCGCGACGCTTCCGAAGCCCGTGACGCCCCCCGCCGGGAACGCCGGGCGCGCCGATTCCGCGACCCCCGATCGCCTCAAGGCCGCGCGCGATCGCGCCGAGGCCGCCCGCAAGGCCTACGACAACGCGCTCAACAATCCGGGCGAGAGCGACGTTACCCGCGTCGGCAACGTGGGCGGGGGGACGCGCCCGGTCTTCTCCGAGGCCTATTCCAAACGGCTCGCCGAGCTCGAGCGGGCCGCGAAGGAGGCCGAGGATGATCTCAAGCGTGCCGAGCGGGGCTAGCCTCGCGGCGTTCGCGCTGGCGATCGCGGGCCTGCTGCTGCCCGCGCCCGCCGTTTCCCAGGTTCTCTACAAGTGGATCGACCCCAGCGGCAAGGTGCAGTACAGCGACCGGCCGCCGAAGGACATGACGGGCGTCACGCGCATCGAGCCCGATACGCCGGCGACTCCATCGCCCACTCCTCCAGCCGTTCCCAAGGCGGCGGTTGACCCGGCCAAGACGCCGCCGCCACTCGCGCAGGATCCGGCGGGCAAGCGCCGCGCGGTGCGCAACGAGCTGGAGAGGAAGCTCGCGCAGGCGCGCGACAACCTCGATGCCGCTCGCAAGGCGCTGACGGATGCCGCGAATCCCGAGCCCGAGGAACGCCAGATCGTCCAGCAGCAGATGAAGGCCGGGAAAGGCAGTGGCGGCATGCACGGGTTGTCGCCGGCGCGCTCCAATTGCCGCCCCTACACCGACAAGAACGGCAAGGCGGGAGTGATGTGTCCGGCCTCGACGCCCAGCGAAGCCTATTACGACCGCATCGCCAAGCTCGAGGAGGCGGTGCGAAACGCGGAGGAAGAGGTGTCGCAGGCCGAGCAGGCCTGGCGGCGCGGCGTGGATTAAGCGCGTCGCGCGGCTTCGGCCAAGTCCCAGCGAGGAAAGACCGGAAAGCCCGTAAATCCTTCGGCGCGCCCCTCGGGATACTTGAGGGCCGCGGCGAAGGCGATCATCGCGCCGTTATCGGTGCACAGGCGCAGCGGGGGAAAGAACACCTCGGCGCCCCGCGCGCGCGTACCAGCGATCAGCCGCTCTCGCAGCAACACATTGGCGCCCACGCCGCCGGCCACCACGAGCCGGTCGAGGCCCTCGCGCTCGAGCGCGAGGAGGCACTTGGCGGCCAGCACGCCTACGATCGCTTCCTGGAAGGAGGCAGCGATGTCGGCACGCAGTGCGGCGTCGGGCTCGCCCAGGTCTCGCATGCGCGTGAGCACCGCCGTCTTGAGGCCGCTGAAGCTGAAGTTGAGATCGCCGCTCGCCATCATCGGCCGCGGGAATGCGAAGCGCGTGCCGTTGCCGCGCTCGGCCAGCAGCGCGAGCGCCGGGCCGCCCGGGTATCCGAGGCCGAGGAGCGTCGCGGTCTTGTCGAAGGCTTCCCCGGCTGCGTCGTCCTGGGTCTCCCCCAGCATGGCGTATCGGCCCACGCCGTCGACTCGCATGAGTTGGGTATGGCCGCCCGAGACGAGCAGGGCCACGAAGGGAAATGCCGGTCGGGGTTCGGCGAGGAGGGGCGAGAGGAGGTGCCCCTCGAGGTGGTGGATCCCCACGACGGGCCGCTCAAGGGCCAAGCCCAGCCCGGTCGCCACGGAGGCGCCGACCAGGAGCGCGCCCCCCAGGCCCGGGCCCTGGGTATAGGCGATGAGGTCGATGTCGCCCAGCCCGCGTCCGGCCCGGGCGAGCACCTCCCGGGTCAGGGGCAGCAGCCGCCGGATGTGGTCCCGTGAGGCCAGCTCAGGCACGACACCGCCATATTCGGCATGCAGCGCGACCTGGGAATGGAGCGCGTCCGCGAGCAGCCCGTCGCGGGTGTCGTAGAGCGCGACACCGGTTTCGTCGCAGGACGTCTCGATTCCGAGGATGAGCAAGGCGGATAGGCGCGGCGCGGGTTCCAGAGGGCGCAATATCCTGATATTATGCGTGGTTTCCCGGCACCAAAACCCGACCCGCCTTATGCCTATTGTCCGAGTCAAGGAAAACGAGCCGTTTGACGTGGCCTTGCGCCGCTTCAAACGCGCCGTCGAAAAAACCGGCCTCCTCACGGAGTTGCGCGCGCGCGAGTTCTACGAGAAGCCCACTGCCGAGCGTAAGCGCAAGCACGCCGCCGCGGTGAAGCGCCGCTACAAGCGCATGCGGGCCCAGATGCTGCCGCCGAAGCTTTACTGAGAACCGTTCAGACCTACTTCTCGCGGCGAGCCCGGCTTTCCTGCCCGGCTCGCCGCAGTCATTTCTGGAGCCCCCATGCCGCTACGCGAGCAACTCAACGACGACATCAAGACCGCCATGAAGGCGCGCGCGACCGACAGGCTCAACGCCCTTCGCCTCATGCTTTCCGCAGTGAAGCAGCGTGAGGTCGACGAACGCATCACGCTCGACGACAGCGGGGTGATCGGCGTGGTCGAGAAGATGATCAAGCAGCGGCGCGAGTCGATCGCGCAGTACGAGAAGGCCACGCGACAGGACCTCGCCGACAAGGAGAAATTCGAGATTGGCGTCCTCGAGGCGTACCTGCCGCAGCAGCTGTCCGCCGCAGAGATCGACGCCATCGTCGCCGAGGCGATCGCATCCACTGGGGCCAAATCCGCCGCCGACATGGGCAAGGTCATGGGGGTGGTCAAGCCGAAGCTCGCCGGACGCGCCGACATGGGGAAAGTGTCGGCAATGGTGAAAGCGAAGCTCGCTGGCTGATGGCTGGATTCCCCCCGGCTTACCGACTGCCGGGGCAGGCTACACGGGAATGACGTGCCTCCTATAATCCCTTCATGATCCCGCAGGATTTCATCCAGTCCTTGCTCGGGCGCGTCGACATCGTCGACGTGGTGGACCGCCATGTGAAGCTGAAAAAGGCGGGTGCGAATTTCAGCGCCTGCTGCCCCTTCCACAACGAGAAGACGCCGTCCTTCACGGTGAGCCCCTCGAAGCAGTTCTACCATTGCTTCGGCTGCGGCGTGCACGGCAACGCCATCGGCTTCCTCATGGAATATTCGGGTCTCGCCTATCCCGAGGCGATCCGCGCGCTGGCGGAGACGGTGGGCATGCCGGTGCCCGAGGCCCGGGGGCGTCCCGATAAGCCCGGCGCCGCGCCGGCCCCGGGCCTGGCAGCGCGGATGATGGATGCGCTCACCTATTACCGCGCCGAGCTCAAGAAATCGAAGGTCGCGATCGATTACCTCAAGGGCCGCGGGCTTTCGGGCGAGATCGCGGCGCGCTACGGCGTGGGTTTCGCGCCCGATGGATGGCAGAACCTCGAGGCGGTATTCACCGACTATGCGACCGGTCCGCTCAAGGACACGGGGCTGATCATCGACTCGGAAGCCGAGGGCGAGAAGAAATCGCGCCGTTACGATCGCTTCCGTAATCGCGTGATGTTCCCGATCCTCGATGCGCGCGGCAACGTGATCGGCTTTGGCGGCCGCGTGATCGGCGAGGGCGAGCCGAAGTACCTCAACTCTCCCGAAACGCCGCTCTTCGAGAAGGGGCGCGAGCTCTACGGGCTATACCAGGCCCGGCGCGCGATTCGTGATGCCAACCAGGTCCTCGTCGTCGAGGGCTACATGGATGTCGTGGCGCTTGCGCAGCACGGGGTCGAAAACGCCGTGGCGACCCTGGGAACGGCAACCACCCCGTTTCACCTCTCCAAGCTGCTGAAGCTCGCCGACAACGTGGTGTTCTGCTTCGACGGCGACAGCGCCGGGCGCAAGGCCGCGTGGCGAGCGCTCGAGGTGGGCCTGCCGGTCCTGGCGGATGGCAAGGTGGTGAGCTTCCTCTTCCTGCCCCCCGAGGACGACCCGGACACCTACGTGCGCCGGGAGGGCAAGGAGGGCTTCCTGCAGGCCGTGGCGGCTGCCAAACCCCTGTCCCAGTTCCTGTTGGCGGAGCTGGCGTCCAAGGTCGA
>JALYSB010000109.1 GCA_030855025.1 Pseudomonadota bacterium | reverse complement strand
CGGCTTTCATCCCGCCCACGAACAGGTTGCCGCGCCATTCGGGAAACAGCTCGCCGCCATAAAACTGCGCGCCCGACGGGGCGATCACCGGATCCCAGTAATAGACCGGTTGCTCGAACCCATCGCGCGCCGTGACAGCGCCGAAGGCGAGCGGCGCGCCCGAATACTCGACGCCGTAGGAGACCACGTGCCAGCCGTAATTCCTGCCCTTCTGGATCAGGTTGACCTCGTCGCCGCCGCGCGGGCCGTGCTCCACTTCCCAGAGCCGGCCCTTCGCGTCGAACGCGGATGCCTGGATGTTGCGATGCCCGAGTGTCCAGATCTCGGGCAACGCGCCCGGGCGGCCCACGAACGGGTTGTCCGCGGGCGCCGTGCCATCGGGCTTGATGCGCAGCGTCTTGCCGAAATGGCTGTCGAGGCGCTGCGCCTGCGGGCGCGTGGCCGTCTCCGAGCGCTCCCCGGTGGTCACGTAGAGCATGCCGTCGGGGCCGAAAGCGAGTCGCGACCCGAAATGCATGTTGTTGTCGTACGTGGGCATCACGCGAAAGATCACGCGCACCTGGTCGAGGCTGCGCCCGTCGCCCGAGAGCACGCCGCGCGCGACGCTGGTCCCGATGCCGCCCTGGCGCGGCTCGGAGAAGGCCCAGTAGATGGTGCGGTCGGTGTCGAAGGCGGGGCTGAGCGCGACGTCGAGCAGCCCGCCCTGCCTGCGGGCGTCGACGGGCAGCACGCCGGCGATCGGCGCGCCCAGGCCTCCTTTCGCGGAAACGATGCGAAGCCGTCCCGGCTTCTCGGTGACCAGCAGGTCGCCATTGGGCA
Source organism: Pseudomonadota bacterium (assembly GCA_030855025.1). Lineage (GTDB taxonomy): Bacteria > Pseudomonadota > Gammaproteobacteria > Burkholderiales > Usitatibacteraceae > Usitatibacter. Next base: position 9,761 of record JALYSB010000109.1, on the reverse strand, counting down.
GCGGCTCCACCGCCCACGGATGGTCGAGACCCTTGGCGAGGACGGTGACCTCGAGCGCGGCCTGGGTCTTCACGGCACACGCGCGCGTCTGGCCCTCGAGTGCGGGACGCTGCTCGCGCGCGTTCGGGGAGCGGGTCTCGAGGGGTTGGCACGGTGCGGCGAGCACCGCGCCCGCCATTGCGAGGAAAGACAACAACAATGCGCTACCGATCCCACGTCCTGCCATGGCGACGACCTCCGAGCGACGAGACCGGGTCAGACCGAGCGCGCAGGGGAAAGTGCCGTCGCGACGGCAGTCGGCGGAAAGCCTCAAGCGTGGCCGGCGGCGCGGTCGAGCGTGCGAGCCTCTTCCTGCGTGAGCCTCGGCCCGTCGAGCGTCACGCGCTCGTCCTGGGTCTGGGCAGTACGGAAGCGCGTTATCACGGGCTTGAGCTCCTCCTTCACGTGCTTGTCGTTGTAGCCGTTGAAGAGGTGGCCCAGCAAGCCGCGGTTCAGGTCGCTCGTGCCCAGCGCCCAGTCCGCGATCGGGAAGGTGAGGTTCATGTTCACGTGCATCATGATCCCCATGTTGTGGTGCGCCGCGTGGTGGCGGCGGATGGTGTTCACGAACGGCATGTTGCGCACGAACCCGTTTTCCGGCACGTGGCAGCAAAAATGGAAGAGCTCGTACACGAGGTAGTGGCCGATCATCGTGATGAAAACCACGTAGCCTGCGTTCGCGTTCCACGCAGCCGAGGCAACCCAGCCCAGCGCGCCGCCGATCACGCCGAGGGTCGCCAGGAGGCGCCAGGGGAAGAAGACGATGCGGAATTCCTGGGTCGAGTGGATGACGTGGTCGTTGTCGGTGAAGTACTGGTGGTGCTGGCGCGTATGGCGGTCGTAGATCGCGCGAATCGCGAACTTGTCGATCAGGCGATGCATCACGTGCTGGTGCATGCCCCATTCCACGAAGTTGCCCGCGATCGCGACCGGGATGATCAGCAGCCACTCCCAGCGCGCGCCGTCCATGCGGCTCACGCACCAGGCGATCGCGGCGATGCCGACGCCGAACGTTACGACCACGTGCAGCCACCCGCTGTACCACGGGCTGATCTCGGACACGTATTTTTCGCGAAACTTGCGCTGTCGTTCGGTCATCATGGGGCACCTCTTGTTCGGTTGCCACAGCGCTGATATATTAGTTGTCGATCACACCACTTGTCAAGGAAAACATGTCCCAGCCGGTTCAAGCGCCCCCACGAAAAAAACGCACGCTCCAGGAGATCCTCGACTCCAAGCGCAGCGGCGAGAAGATGGTGTACATGTCGGTTCCCGACTACACCGCGGCGCGCTGGGCCGAGATGGCGGGCGTGGACGTCGCTGTCGTGGGCGACAGCCTTGCGATGATCGCCCATGGGCACACCAACACCATTCCCGCCACCATGGACATGATGGTCATGCACGCGCAGGCCATCCGCCGCGGCGCGCCCAACAGCTTCGTGCTGGGCTGCATGCCTTACCAGAGCTACAACACCGTCGAGCGCGCGCTCACCAACGCCACGCGTTTCATGCAGGACGCGGGCAGCGACGCGGTGAAACCCCAGGGCGGCAAGAGCCAGGCGCACATCCTCAAGGCGATGGTCGGCGCCGGCATTCCGACCGCGTCGCACATCGGCATGACGCCCCACACCGTGGCGATGTTCGGCGGCTTCAAGGTGCAAGGCAAGACCGCCGAGACGGCCATGAAGATCCTCGAGGACGCCCTCGCCATCCAGGACGCGGGCTGCTTCATGCTGGAATTCGAGGCGGTGCCGGCAAAGGTAGCGGCCGTGATTTCGAAGCAGCTCGAGATCCCGACCATCGGTATCGGCGCGGGTGCGGGCACCGACGGGCAGATCCTCCTCTGCCACGACCTGCTCGGCGTGTTCACCGACTTCAAGCCCAAGTTCACCAAGCGGTTCGCCAACCTCACCGAAGTGGCTCTGAAAGGCATCACCCAGTACATCTCGGAGGTGAAGTCGGGCACGTTTCCCGACGACGACCACAGCTACGGAGTCGACGAAAAGGAGTACGAGAAATTCCTGGCGCTCGTCCAAAAGCGAAAGCACCTTTAGGCCAGAGCCTCACCGATCGCGCCTATGCGGACTTGGAGGAGATGATCGTCACCCTCAAGCTCGCGCCGGGTGCAGCGGTCTCCGAGGCCGAGCTCTCCCAGGTGCTCGACATCGGCCGCACGCCGATCCGGGAAGCGCTGCAGCGGCTTGCCCGCGAGAGCCTCGTGTCGATCCTGCCGCGCCGGGGGATCCTCGTCTCCGAGATCAACGTGAAGCGCCAGCTGCGCCTGCTGGAAGTGCGCCGCGAGCTGGAGCGGTTGATCGCGAGGAGCGCCGCGCGGCGCGCAACCGATGTCGAGCGCGCGCGCTTCGTCGAGCTCGCCGACCGCTTCGAGAAGTCGGCGCGGGCCAACGACGACGTGACCTTCATGCGCACCGACCGCGAGTTCAACACGCTGTGCAGCCTCGCTTCGCACAACGAGTTCGCCGCCGGGGCGATGAGCCTGATGCATTCGCTGTCGCGGCGCTTCTGGTACATCCACTACAAGCAGGCGGCGGACATGCCGCTCACGGCCAAGCTGCACGCCGATATCGCGCGGGCCATCGCGGCGGGTGACGAATCGCGCGCCACCAAAGCCGCCGACAAGTTGCTCGACGCCATCGAGAAATTCACCCGTGACACCACCGACATGTGATATTGAAGGGCACCACCCACCAGAGGAGGAGGAGAGACATGGATAGCAAGCGCAGGAGACTATTGCAAGCCATCGGCGGCACCGGCATCACCGCGGCGGCGTCACCCTACTTGAGCTTCCCCGCGATCGCGCAGAACACGCCGGTGCGCATCGGGATCATCGCGCCGAAGGCGGGCATCGCCGGCACCATCGGCGAGTGCGGCCTGCGCGGCACCCAGTTCGCCGTGGACCGCATCAATGCCACGGGCGGCATCGCCGGGCGCAAGGTCGAGCTTCTCATCGAGGAGGAGACCAATCCCAAGGATTCGATCGAGCGCCTGAGAAAGCTCGTGCTCCAGGACAAGGTCGACTGCGTACAGGGCATCGTCTCCTCCGGGGTGAGCCTCGCCATGGGCGCGGTCGCCGAGGAGATGAAGGCGCTCACGATCTTCTGGGACGGCACCACCCAGGACGGGGTGAAGGAGACGATGGTCAATCCGCGCTACGTCTTCAAGAGCACCGACAACGAGTGCGAGGCGGTGATGGGTTCGCTGCTGGCGGTCAAGCACTGGAAGGGCAAGTTCAAGACCATCGCCGGCATCAACCCGGATTATTCGTACGGCCGCAACAACTTCGCCGCCTTCCAGGCGCTGCTGAAGAAGTTCGGCGTGGAGCACACCGTGGTTGCCGACCAGTGGCCCAAGGTGGGAACGACCGACCTCACCTCCCACGTGGCCGCGCTCAAGGCCGCAAAGCCCGACCTGGTGTTCTCGTCGCTGCTGTTCGCCGACCTGCCGATCTTCATGCGCACCGCGCACGGTGCCGGCCTCATGGACGGCGGCACCAAGTTCGTGTTCCCGGCCGCCGGGTTCCAGCACACGGGCCTGAAGAAGTCGTTCACGCCCGAGGGCATGATCTTCGGCCACAACACGCTCTACTTCGACCACAAGGACGCGAGCCCGCTGCAGAAGCAGTTCGTGAAGGAGTATTTCGACAAGACCAAGGACTACCCGCACTGGGAGGCCGACCGCGCGTACTTCGCGATGCAGGTCTACAAGGCGGGCGTCGAAGCCGCGTACAGGGCGAAGAATGCCTGGCCCGGCAAGGAAGACGTCATCAACGCGATCGAGGGTGTGAAAGTCGAGTCCCTCGGCGGCCCCGGCCACATGCGCAAGGACCACATCGCCGAGCAGACGTTCTACCAGGGCATCACCACGCACAAGAACAACTACGACTTCCCGACGCTCGGCACGGTCGACACGATGTATTCCGACCAGCTGCAGAAGCCGCCGGGGCAGGACTTCTGGAAATGGATCGAGACGGCGACGATCAAGCTCTGATGTCATCCCCGTGACGACGGGGATCCAGCCAACGACGCATGTGTCCTTGCCTGGATTCCCGCCTTCGCGGGAATGACGCCATTCCGTGACCGCATTCTTCGACATCGTCATCGGCGGCGTCTTCCACGCCGCCGTTCTTTTTCTCGTGGCCGCCGGACTGCAGCTCGTGTTCGGCGTGCAGAAGATCGTGAACCTCGCCTGCGGCTCGCTCTACGCGCTCGGCGCCTACTTCGGGATCAGCGCGGTGACCTGGGCGCTGGCCGCGGGCATGCCGGCGGGCCTCTTCCTGCCGGTCCTCATTGCGTCGGGCCTGCTGCTCGGCGTGATCGGCCCGGCGATCGAGGCGCTGCTGCGCACCGTCTACCATCGCGACGAGGCATTCCAGCTGCTGCTCACCTTCGCGCTGGTCCTCGTGTTCCAGGACGTGCTGCGCTTTTTCTGGGGCGCGAACCCGAAGCAGCTCGGCGACCTGGTGATGCATTACGGCAAGCTCACCGTGGGGACGGTGCAGGTGCCGACGTACAACGTGCTCGTGATCCTGGCGAGCATCGCCATCGCCTTCGGCATCGGCGCATTCCTGCAGCGCACGCGCTTCGGCCGCATCCTGCGAGCCACCGCCGAGAACCGCGAGATGAGCCAGGCGCTCGGGGTCAACGTGCGCTGGATGTACACCAGCGTATTCACCCTCGGCACCATCCTCGGCACCGTGGGCGGCGCGCTCGTCGTGCCCACGGCCGCTGCCTCCCTCGACATGCCGGTGGAGCTCGTGGTCGAGGCCTTCGCCGTGGTCGTCATCGGCGGGCTGGGCAGCATGCGCGGCGCGCTCGCGGGCGCCCTCATCGTGGGCCTGATGCGCGCGGCGGCAATCTCCTGGTACGCCGAGCTCGAGATGCTCGCGATCTACCTGGTGGTGATCGTGGTCCTGATCGTGCGTCCCGCGGGCCTCTTCGGCAGGCCGATCGAATGAGGATCGCCGCGGTGATCGCCGCCCTCCTCGTGCTGCTCGTCCTGCCGAAGGTCGCGCAGCCCTACTACGTGACCCTGGTGCTGCCGGCGCTCGCCTACGGCATCGCGCTGCTCGGCTTCAACCTGCTGTTCGGCTACACGGGACTGCTGTCCTTCGGCCACGCGCTCTTCGTGGCCGTGGGCGCCTACGCAGCGGCGGTGCTGTCGAGCAAGCTCGGCGTGAAGAGCTTCGAGCTGGTGCTTCTGCTCGCCGGGCTGGCGGCGGTGGTGGTGGCAGTGCCGGTGGCGCTGCTGTCGGTGCGCTACGTGCGCATCTTCTTCGGCATCCTCACCCTCGCCTTCGGCATGCTGTTCCACTCGTTCCTGTTCAAGTTCTACGACATCACCGGCGGCGACACCGGCATCCGCGTGCTGCGCCCCACGCTCCTCGGCAGCGCCTTCGCCGATCTCGACAAGACTACCTTCCTCATCGGGCCGTTCTACTACTACTGCCTCGCGCTGCTGGTGCTGATGGGTGTCGCGATGTGGCGCATCGTGCACTCGCCCTTCGGTCTTCACCTGGCGGCGATCCGCGAGAACCCGCGCAAGGCCGAGTACCTCGGGGTACGCGTGCGTCTCTTCCGCTTCATCGCGTTCCTCATCTCGGCCTTCTACTGCGCCATAGGCGGCGTGATCCTCGCCATCAACACCGGCCAGGCCGATCCCGAGCTCGCCTACTGGACGCACTCCGGGGAACTGGTCTTCATGACGGTGCTCGGCGGCTTCGCGAGCTTCTTCGGCCCGCTGGTGGGCGCGTTCGCGTTCATCTTCCTCAAGTCCGAGCTGATGGGGGTGACTCAGTACTGGCGTTTCTGGCTCGGCATCATCCTGGTGCTGATCGTGGTGCTCTTCCCGCGCGGGCTGGTGGGCGTGGGCCAGGACCTGTGGACGAAGGTGCGGCGCAAATGACCGTGCTGATCGAGACCGCCGGCGTGCGCAAGGACTATGGCGACTTCGTCGCCCTCGACGACGTCACGCTTTCTGTTTCGGAAGGCGAGCTGGTTTCGATCGTGGGCCCCAACGGCGCGGGCAAGACCACGCTGGTGAACGTGCTCACGGGATTGCTCAAGCCCACCGCGGGAGTGGTGCGCTTCAAGGGCGAGGATATCGCCGGCATCGGGCCGGTAAAGCTCGCGCAGCGCGGCATGGCGCGCGCCTTCCAGCTGGTGCACATCTTCCCCGCGATGACGGTGGCGCAGACCATCGCTGTGGCGGTCATCTCGCAGACCGGCAAGAGCCTGCGGCTGCTCGCGGCAGCGGGCACCGACCGGCAGCTGAGCGACCGCGTGCGCGAGGTGGCGGCGATCTTCGGCCTCGAGAGCAAGCTCGAGAGCGAGTCGCGCCTCCTGGCGCAGGGCGAGAAGAAGCTGCTCGACATCGCCAGTGCCTTCGCCCTCTCGCCCGAGGTGATCCTGCTCGACGAGCCCACCAGCGGCGTGTCCAGCGGCGACAAGCACGGGCTCATGAGGAACGTGATCGAGGCGGGAAAGCGTGCCGGCGTGAAGGCGATCATCCTGGTCGAGCACGACATGGACCTGGTCGCCGAATATTCGAGCCGGATCGTGGCGCTGCAGGGTGGCAAGGTGCTCGCCGACCGTCCGCCGGCGCAGTTCTTCAGCGACCCGGAGATCATCGCCGCGGTGGTCGGCAAGAGGGTCGGCAAGTTCGCGAAGGGGCCATGATGCTCGCCATTGAAGCGCTCACCGTCGACATCCAGATGAGCCGCATCCTGCGCGGCATCTCGATGCAGGTGGCCGCCGGCGAGCTCGCGTGCCTGGTCGGCCGTAATGGCGCGGGCAAGACCACGACGTTTCGCACCATCATGGGATTCATCAAGCCGGTATCGGGCGCCGTGCGCTTCGAAGGCCGCGCCCTGGTCGGCATGCCCACCCACCGCATCGCGCAGCTGGGCGTGGCCTACGCGCCCGAGGAGAGCCAGGTATTCGGCGACCTCACCGTGGCCGAGAACATCGAGCTGCCGACGTGGACACGCCCCAGCGGACGCGGGGCGAAAGCGCGCATCGATCTCGCCTACGAGATCTTCCCGAAGCTCAGGCAATACGCGAAGCGCGGCGGCAACCAGCTCTCGGGAGGCGAGCGCAAGATGGTTTCGATCGCACGCGCCCTCGCCCTCGACCCGCGGTTGCTGCTCCTGGACGAGCCCTTCGAGGGCCTGTCGCCCGCGATCATCCCGAGCATTGCCGACGGCATCGCCTCGATTCGCGGCCTCGGGCACGGCGTGCTGATTGCGGAATCGAACGTGCACCACATCCCCGAATACGCCGACAATCTCTACGTGCTCGAGCGCGGAGAGATCATTTATCAGGGCAAGCCCGGGGATACCTACCCGCCTGAGGTGATGAGAGTGATTACTGGCGGAGCTTGAGACACTGGCTTTGCAACGCAGAGGTACGCAGAGGGCGATTTCAGCGTAATTCGAAGGAGAGTAATATGCCGAAAATTCTGACGCCACAGCAGCTCGCCCGTTTCTGGCGCGACGGCTGCGTGTTTCCCGTTCGCGTCATGCCGGAATCCGCCGCAGCGGAGATTCGCGCGCGCCTCGAAGACTTCGAGAAAGGCACCGGCGGGCCGCTGAAGGGTAGCCTGCGACACAAGTCGCACCTGCTCTTCTCGTGGCTCGGCGACCTCGTGCGCCAGGAGAAGATCGTCGACGCGATCGAAGACCTCTACGGGCCGAACCTGCTCTGCTGGACCACCAACTTCTTCATCAAGGAGGCGAACAACCCGGCGTTCGTCTCGTGGCACCAGGACTCGACCTACTGGGGGCTGGACAAGCCCGACGTGGTCACCGCCTGGATTGCGCTCACGCCGAGCAACAAGGCCAACGGTGCGATGACCTTCATCCCCGGGACCCACACCCGCGACCAGATTCCCCATCGCGATACGTTCGCGCAAAATAATCTCCTGACTCGCGGCCAGGAAGTCGCGGTCGAGGTGGACGAAGCCGATGCCGTAACCATCGAGCTCGCTCCTGGCGAGATGTCGCTGCACCACGTGCGACTTGTGCACGGCTCGCCGCCGAACGCGTCGAACGACCGCCGCATCGGCTTCGCCATCCGCTACATCCCGACCACCGTGGCGCAGGTCGCAGGCGAGGACAGCGCCACGCTGGTGCGCGGCGTCGACGAGCACCACCACTTCGCGCCCGAGCCGCGGCCGCCACGCGACATGGACCCGGCGTTCGTCGCGCTGCATACCCGGATCACCGAACGCAACGCGCAGATCCTGTATCGCGGGACGGCGGTCAAGAGCTACGACGACCCCAAGGCGCTCCCCGACCGGGCTGCTTGATGGACCAGGTCGCGAAGGCGCACATCTTCCAGGCACTGCACCGCGGCCCGGAGATCCTGGTCATCGCCAACGCGTGGGACGCGGCGAGCGCTCGCGTTTTCGAGCACGCGGGCATGCGCGCCATCGGCACCGGCAGCGCCGGCATCGCCTTCAGCCACGGCTTTCCCGACAACGAGCGCATCCCGCGCGAAGTGATACTGCTCGCAACTCGCGAGATCGTCGACGCGGTAGGCGTCCCGGTGACCGCGGACATCCTCACGGGACTCGCGTCCACTACCGAAGGCGTCGTTGCGACCGTGAAGGAGGTCATCGCGCTCGGTGCCGTGGGCATCAACATCGAGGACGGCACCGACGCCGGGCGCCTCGTCGACCTGCCCCAGCAAGTGGAAAAGATCGCCGCGGTGTGCGCCGCGGTGAAGGCTTCGGGCGTGCCGATCGTGGTGAATGCGCGCACCGACAGCTTCTGGCTGAAGTTGGGCGAGGAGCGTTCGCGGCTGGGCGCGTCGATCGAACGCGCCAACCGGTACCGCGAGGCCGGCGCCGATTGCCTGTTCGTCCCCGCGGCAGTGGATCGCGAGACCATCCGCACCCTCGCCGCCGAGATCAAGGGGCCGCTCAACATCCTCGCGAGCCCGGGCTGCCCCCCAACGCCCGAGCTGCAGCAGCTCGGCGTGCGCCGGGTCAGCGAAGGCTCGGGGCCGATGCGCGCCTCGATGATGCTCACTCGCCGGATCGCGGAGGAGCTGCTGCAGCACGGCACTTACAACCGTTACCACGACGACGCGATCGCCTACTCCGAAGCCAACCGGCTGTTCGAGTGAGGCCGTTCGTCCTCCTCTGGCTGTGCGGCATCTGCCTGCGCATCACGGTGCTCGCGATCCCGCCGGTCATCCCGCAGATCCACCAGAGCTTCACGCTGTCCCAGGCCGCCGTGGGTGCGCTCACCAGCCTGCCGGTGCTGCTGTTCTCCTTCGCCGCCATTCCCGGCTCGCTGCTGGTGGCGCGCTTCGGCGCGTTCCATGTCCTCATCGCGGGCATCGTGCTGACGGGGGTCGCAGGAGCGTTGCGCGGGATGGGCGACGTGGCCCTGCTCTTCGCCATGACGTTCGCCATGGGGGTCGGCATCGCGATCATGCAGCCCGCGCTGCCCGCGGTGGTGCGCGACTGGACGCCGCGCAAGATCGCCCTGGGCACCGCGACGTACTCCAACGGCCTGCTGGTGGGCGAGGCGATCAGCGCGTCGGCCACCATCCCGTGGGTGCTGCCGATGGTGGACGGGAACTGGCGCCTGAGCCTGCCGGTATGGTCGATTCCAGTGCTCGTGATCGCCGTGATCGTCTGGGTGGTTCGCCCCCGTTCGGCGGCTTCGCACGCTCCGAAGGCGACCGCAGCACCCC
>JALYSB010000108.1 GCA_030855025.1 Pseudomonadota bacterium | reverse complement strand
GGGGGCGCCCACGTCGACGTGGTCCTTTACGGTGAAGTCGAAGGCCCGGGGGGTCCCCCAGCGACGCACTTCCACGTTGTCGTCGCTCGAGCGCCCGTCAGGCACTTCGGGGCGCGGGATGTTCGGGATGACTCGCAGGAACGCCGTGAGCCGCTCCTGCAACTGCGCGAGCGCGCCCTCGTTGGACTTGAGCTCCTCGCCGATGCCACCGACCTCCTGCAGGACCGCGGACGCGTCCTCCCCCTTGCCCTTCAGCATGCCGACCTGCTTGGAGAGGGCATTGCGCTTGCCCTGCAGCTCCTCGGTGCGCGACTGGAGCTTGCGGCGGTCCTCCTCGAGCGCCCGGAACGCGCCCTCGTCGAAATCGAAGCCGCGGCGCTTCAGGCCCGCGAGGGCCGCGGGAAGGTCTTTTCGGAGCAGTTGGATGTCGAGCATGGAGTCATTTTAGCTTTTTCGCGCTCGCATCCAGCGACCTCAGGTGCTCCAGCTTTTCCTTGATCTTCGCTTCCAGGCCGCGATCAACCGGCCGGTACCAATTCGGGCGCTCCATGCCGTCGGGAAAATAGCTCTCACCCGCGGCGTAGCCCTCGTCCTCGTCATGGGCGTAACGGTAGTCCTCCCCGTAGCCGAGGTTCTTCATGAGTTTGGTGGGCGCGTTGCGGATGTGAAGCGGAACGGGGCGCGTGCCGTCCTCGGCGATGAACGCGCGCGCCTGGTTGTATGCCGCGTACACCGCGTTGGATTTGGCCGCGATCGCGAGATAGATCACGCACTCCGCGAGGGCAAGCTCCCCTTCAGGCGTGCCGAGGCGCTCGTAGACATCGGCGGCGGTGATCGCCACTTCCAGTGCGCGCGGATCGGCGAGGCCTATGTCCTCGCTCGCCATGCGGATCATGCGGCGGGCGAGGTAGCGGGGATCGACGCCCCCATCGAGCATTCGCACGAGCCAGTAGAGCGCGGCGTCGGGGTCGCTGCCCCGCACGCTCTTGTGCAGCGCCGAGATCTGGTCGTAGTAGTTCTCGCCGCCCTTGTCGAAGCGCCGCCCGGCGCGCTGCGACACCGCGTTCACGAAATCGACATCGACGCCGCGCCGCCCTTCCACCAGCGCCGCCTGTGCTACTTGCTCCGCCAGGTTCAGCGCGCGCCGGCCGTCGCCATCGGCGAATTCCGCGATGCGCGCTCGCGCGTCAGCGGTCGAATCGATCTTCTCCGCCTCGAAGCCGCGCAGGATCAGCGCGTCGAGGTCTTCGGGCTTGAGGCTTTCCAGGACGTACACCTGGGCGCGCGACAGCAACGCCCCGTTGACCTCGAACGAGGGGTTCTCGGTGGTCGCCCCGATGAACGTGAGCAGGCCCGATTCCACGTGCGGCAGAAACGCGTCCTGCTGCGACTTGTTGAAGCGGTGCACCTCGTCGACGAACATGATGGTCGAGCGGCCGTACTGGTCGCGCGTGAGCCGCGCGCGCTCCACCGCGTCACGGATGTCCTTGACGCCCGCGAGAACCGCCGAGATGGCGATGAATTCGGTGTTGAACGCGTGGGCCATCAGGCGAGCGAGCGTGGTCTTGCCCACGCCGGGCGGGCCCCACAGGATCATCGAATGCGGCCTGCCCGCGCGCAGCGCCACGCGGATGGGCTTGCCCTCGCCCAGGAGGTGTTGCTGGCCGACCATGTCGTCCACGGACTTGGGGCGCAGCCGCTCGGCGAGCGGCACATTCGCGTCGCCGGTGGCGGTAAAGAGGTCGCCGGGCTGGTTCATCGGACTATCTTAATGCGCGAGCCTACTTTTTCGCGGGCGCGTCCTCGAGCACATCGGCGCCGGCGGGCGGCTTGAAGGTGAAAGTGTCAGCGGGGATCGCGGCATTCGCCTTCAAGTCCGTGAACTTGAGCAGCGTGCGCCCGCCGAGCTGGTCGTGCAGCTCCATGGCCGCGAGGGTCTTGCCGTTCAAGCCCAGGCGCACCTTGTCGAAGCCGGTGTCCTGCGCTCTCGGTGATGCCTCCACCCACGCGAGGCCATCGGCGCTGCCCCCGTCGCGCAGGGTGAAGAGCTTGGTGATGTCATCCTTTCCAGCCAGCAGCGCCGCCGGGGTGGACGAGATCGCCTGGTCGATGCGCTTCACCGCCACCTGGTTGAGGTCCGGGTCGTGGATCCAGAGACGCGTGCCATCGCCCACCAGCACCTGCTGGTGGGGCTTCTCGTAGGTCCAGCGGAACTTGCCGGGGCGCGCGAAGGCGAACGTGCCGGAGGCGCGTTCGACCACCTTGCCCGCGCGGTCGAAGACCTGCTGGTCGAAACGAGCCGTCGCCGTCTTCGTTGCGGCATTGAAGGCGAGGAAATCGTCGAGGCCGCCGGCGATGGCTGAAAGAGAAAACAAGAAGAGGATCAGGAAACGCATGGCTGCCTTGTCTGGGTCCCCGCCTGCGCGGGGATGACGACGCCGCCCTAGCGGGCGGGCTGGATGATTTCCCGGTTCCCGTTGGAAGCCATCGGCGTGACCATCCCCGCCTTTTCCATGTCCTCGATCAGCCGCGCGGCGCGGTTGTATCCGATGCGCAGGTGGCGTTGCACGAGGGAGATGGAAGCGCGCTTGTTCTGGAGGACGATCTGCACGGCCTGGTCGTAGAGGGGATCGGCTTCTCCTGAGACACCGCCCTCCGACATTGCGTTCATCTCGGCTTGCTCGGGCGCGTCGAGGATGCCCTCGATGTACTGCGCCTCGCCCTGCTTCTTCAGCGCCTCGACCACGCGGTGCACTTCGGCATCGGCCACGTAGGCGCCGTGCGCGCGGATCGGGATCCCGCCGCCGGGCTGGAGGTAGAGCATGTCACCCTGGCCGAGCAGGCTCTCGGCGCCCTGCTGGTCGAGGATCGTGCGCGAGTCGACCTTCGCCGACACCTGGAAGGCGATCCGCGTGGGCACGTTCGCCTTGATGAGGCCGGTGATCACGTCCACCGACGGGCGTTGCGTCGCCAGTATCAAATGGATTCCGCAGGCGCGCGACTTCTGCGCGAGCCGCGCGATCAGCTCCTCGACCTTCTTGCCCGACACCATCATCAGGTCGGCGAGCTCGTCGATGAGCACCACCAGGAGCGGCAGCGGCTCGAGCAGCTCGGGATTGTCGGGGGTGAGCGTGAACGGATGCGTGAGCGGCTGCTTCTTCTCGATGGCCTCGCGCACCTTGTGGTTGTAGCCGGCGAGGTTGCGCACCGAGATCGCGCTCATCAGCTTGTAGCGCCGCTCCATCTCCGCCACGCACCAGTTGAGCGCCGCCCCGGCCTGGCGCATGTCGGTGACCACGGGTGCCAGCAGGTGCGGGATGCCCTCGTACATCGACAGCTCGAGCATCTTGGGGTCGACCATGATCAGGCGCACTTCCGAGGGCGTGGCCTTGTAGAGGATCGACAGGATCATCGCGTTGATCGCCACCGACTTGCCCGAGCCGGTGGTGCCGGCGACCAGCAGGTGCGGCATGCGCGCCAGGTCGGCGACCATCGGCTTGCCGGTGATGTCCTTGCCGAGCGCGATGGTGATCTTGGAGTTCATGTCGGCGTAAGCCTGCGAGCCCACGATCTCCGACAGGCGCACGATCTCGCGCTTCGGGTTGGGGATCTCCAGGCCCATGCACGACGTGCCGGGAATCGTCTCGACCACGCGGATCGCCGTGACCGAAAGCGCGCGAGCCAGGTCGCGCGCGAGATTCACGATCTGCGCGCCCTTCACGCCCACCGCGGGCTCGATCTCGTAGCGGGTGATCACCGGGCCGGGGTAGGCCGCGACGACCTTCACCTGGACGTTGAAGTCGAGGAGCTTCCTCTCGATCAAGCGCGAGGTGTATTCGAGCGTCTCGGCCGTCGGGCGCTCGATGTGGGTATCGGGGGAATCGAGCAGCGACAGCTGCGGCAGCGGCGAGTCGGGCATGTCCGCGAAGAGCGGCACCTGCTTCTCGCGCACGATGCGCTCGCTCTTCGCGACGTGGACCGGCGGCATCTCGATGCGGATCGGCTCGTGGTCCTCGAAGAGCTTCTTGGCGACCTCGACCTTCTCCTCGCGCTCCTGCGAGGCGATCCGCCCCTCCTCGCGGTCGCGGCGCGCGTCGATGCGCGCGCGCACGGCGCCGAACGCCCATTCGAGGCCCGCGCCCACGAGCTCCGAGAGGCGCAGCCACGACAGTCCCGTGAAGAGGCTGAAGGCCGACGCGATCAGCGCCAGCAGCAGGAGCGTGCCGCCGGTGAACCCGAGGGCGGTCGACGTGAACGAGGCCACCAGCCAGCCGAGCGCACCGCCCGGGGCGAGCGGCAGCTCCGCGGACATCGAATAAAGGCGCATCGCCTCGAGCGCGCAGCTCGCGACGAGCAGCACCGCGAAGCCGGTGGCCGAGACCGCGATGGAACGCCGGCTGAGCAGCTCCCAGGCATCGACGCGCCGGTAGAGGCGCAGGATCCCGTACAGGGCGAGCGCCACCCACCACCATGCCGAGAGCCCGAAGAGGTAGAGGAGCGTTTCCGCAATCCAGGCGCCGGCAATGCCGCCCTTGTTGGCGATCGGCCCGCCCGTGCCGCTGAAGAAGGGGCCCGGATCGCCGCGGTGGTAGCTCGCCAGCACCAGCGCAAGGTAGGAGCCCGCGGCGAGGAGGAGGATCCATCCGGCTTCGCGCAGCACCCGCCCGAGGCGCGGATTGATGGCCGGCGACTGGGCAACTACAGCGATGGCGGCAGCTCCCGGTTGATGATCGTGATGGTCTTCGACTCGACCGAGATGAAGCCGCGGTCGGAGAGATCCTTGAGGATGCGGTTCACCATCTCGCGCGAGGCACCCACCATGTTGGCCAGGTCCTGCTGGGAGAGCTTCTCCGCCACCATCAGCTTGCCGTTCGTGTACACCGACAGCTCGAGCAGCGTGCTCGCCACCCGGCCGTAGACGTCCATCAGCGCGAGGGTGCCGATCTTGCGGTCGGCCTCGCGAATGCGCTGCGCGAGGATGCGCATCACCATGTTGGCGATGCGCGGGGACTGCTCGACGCACTTCTCGAACGCCGCATGGGTCAGCACCAGGAAAGTGGAGGCCTCGCTGGTGTTCACCGAAGCCGAGCGCGCCTGCTTGTCGATCATCGACATCTCGCCGAAGAAGTCGCCGGGACCCAGGATCTTGAGGATGATCTCGCGGCCGTCCTCGTCGCCGATGAAGACCTTCACTTTCCCCGACTGGATCATGTAGAGCGAGTCGCCCATCTCGCCCTCGGTGAGCACCACGGCGTTCTTGGGATAGGTCTTCTCGGTGGCGACGGCACGCACCACGTCGAGCTCGCGATCGTTGAGTTGCGTGAAAAACGGCACGGCCTTGAGGGCCATCGTGCGCTCGCCGACGGCCGGGCGCTTGGTAGTGGCAGACATGGCCTCTTAAATACTTAAAAATCCCTTAGTTGTCAAATGGTTAGCTGGTCATTCTCATTTAAACCCTTAATTTCAGGGACATAGGCGCCGTGCCCGGATGCGATAATCGCGGTTCAGGCGCTCCTTTTCGGCACCATTTACCTGCGAAATGACGATACGACACGCACGACTCCTCATCCTGGGCTCCGGCCCCGCCGGCTACTCCGCCGCGGTCTACGCCGCTCGCGCCAACCTCAAACCCGTGCTGATCACGGGCTTGGCCCAGGGCGGCCAGCTCATGACCACCACCGACGTCGACAACTGGCCCGCCGACGCGATGGGGGTCCAGGGACCGGAGCTGATGGACCGGTTCCTCAAGCACGCCGAGCGCTTCGAGACCGAGATGCTCTTCGACCAGATCCATACCGCAAAGCTGGGCGACAAGCCGATCGCGCTCGTCGGCGACTCGGGCACTTACACGTGCGACGCGCTCATCATCGCCACCGGCGCCTCGGCCATGTACCTGGGCATCCCGTCGGAGCAGGCGTTCATGGGCAAGGGCGTGTCGGGCTGCGCCACCTGCGACGGTTTCTTCTACAAGGGCCAGGACGTGTGCGTCGTGGGCGGCGGCAATACCGCGGTCGAGGAGGCGCTGTACCTCTCGAACATCGCGAAGCACGTGACGGTGATCCATCGCCGCGATAAATTCCGCGCCGAGAAGATCCTGCAGGACAAATTATTCGCCAAGCAGGGCGAGGGCAAGGTCGACATCGTGTGGAACGCGACGCTGGACGAGGTCCTCGGCGACAAGTCGGGCGTGACCGGCGTGCGCATCAAGTCCACCACCGACGGCAAGACGCGCGATCTGGCGGTCACCGGTTGCTTCATCGCCATCGGGCACAAGCCCAACACCGATATCTTCGCGGGACAGCTCGAGATGCGCGGCGGCTACATCCTCACCAAGAGCGGGCTCGACGGCCAGGCCACCGCCACCAGCGTGCCCGGGGTGTTCGCGGCGGGCGATGTTCAGGACCACGTCTACCGCCAGGCAGTGACCAGTGCCGCCACCGGCTGCATGGCGGCGCTCGACGCCGATAAGTATCTCGAGAATCTGGGGTGAAGAAGGCGCGCGCGAAGCACGAGGCCCGAGAGGACATCGTGTTTCGCGAGGCCGTGAAGGACGTGAGGCCGATGGCGCCGGCCAATCGCATTGAGCCGTTTCGCCGCCTGCCCGCGCCGCATCCCGCCAAGCGCATCGAGGACGAGCGCGCGGTGCTGGCCGAACTCGCGAACCTCGCGACCGACGGCGACGACGTCGAGTTCGAGGATGACGGGGTCTTCCTGCGCACGGGCCTGCCGCGCGACATCCTTCGCAAGCTGCGCCGCACGCACTGGGTGATCCAGGCGAGCCTCGACCTGCATGGGCTCACCGGCGATGAGGCGGTGGCCGAGACCGCGGTGTTCCTCGCGGGCTGCAAGCGCTCCGGGGTGCGCTGCGTGCGCATCATCCACGGCAAGGGGCTGCGCTCGCCGGGGAAAGAGCCGGTCCTCAAGCGGCGCATTCGCAAGCTCCTCACCCGCAGGGACGAGGTCCTGGCGTTTGCCGAACCGCGCGCGGTCGAGGGAGGCGGCGGCGCGGTGGTGGTGCTGCTCGAAGCGTGAACCTGAACCTGCAGGCGAGCCGCATCGCGCTGTGGATTCTCGCCGCGGTGGCCCTCGCCGTCAGCATCGACAACCTCGACCGGCCTCTCGCCAATCCTGACGAGGGCCGCTATTCGGAGATCTCGCGCGAGATGCTCTCGAGCGGCGACTGGGTGACGCCGCGGCTGAACGGCGTCAAGTATTTCGAGAAGCCGCCGCTGCAGTATTGGGCGAGCGCAGCCTCGCTGGGCGTCTTCGGTGACGAGGAATTCGCCGCGCGCCTCTACGTGGCCCTGTGCGGGCTCTTCACGGTGGGCATCGTGGGATTTACCGGCATGCGGCTCGGAAACACGGAGACCGGCGTGGCGTCCATGCTGGCCCTCCTCGCAAGCCCGTACTTCATGGCCCTGGGCGGGATCGTGACGCTCGACATGGGGCTCACGCTCTGGACCACCGCCACGCTTTGCGCATTCCTGGTTGCGGAAGGCGCGCCCGACGGCTCGGCGGCGCGCCGCCGCTGGATGATCGCGGCGTGGGCCGCGATGGCGCTCGCGGTGCTCTCCAAAGGACTCATCGGCATTGTATTTCCCGCCGCCGCCCTCGGCCTGCATTGCCTGCTGCGGCGCGACTTCACGCCCCTGGCACGCCTCGAGTGGGGCTACGGCCTGGTGGTCTTCCTCGCCATCGCCGCACCTTGGTTCGTGGCGGTTTCCTACGCGAACCCCGAGTTCGCCGAGTTCTTCTTCGTGAACGAGCACTTCCGCCGGTTCCTCACGGCCTCCCACCGGCGTACCGAGCCCTGGTGGTACTTCATTCCGATACTGCTCGCGGGCTTCCTGCCCTGGATGTTCGCGCTGCCGGGGGCGGTGATCCACGGGTGGCGCTCCGAGATCCTGGGGCGCGGCCACCAGTCCCTGCGACTGGCGATCCTCTTCGCCGCCTTCGTGGTCGTGTTCTTCAGCCTGTCGGGCTCGAAGCTGCCGGCCTACATCCTGCCGGCCTTCCCGCCGCTCGCGCTCGTTCTCGGGCGCTACCTCGTGGAGGCTCCCGCGCCCCGGCTGGCGATGTGGCTCGTGCCGATCCCATTCATCGCCGCCCTCCTCGGCTACGTCGCTTGGCAGTCCCCGGAGGGCGCGCGCGATGCATGGACACGGGGGCTCTACATCCAGGCCCGGCCGTGGGCGCTCGCCGCCGCCGCGATCCTCTTTTCCCTCGGGGTCATCGCCCCGATTCTCCTGCGGCGGGGCCGGCGCTGGCTCGCGATGATCGCGGTGGCGATCGGGACGATGGCGATGGTCGACTGCCTCGAGGATGCCTTCGAGGAGATGGCGCCGCGGCAATCGGGCCTCGCGGTGGCCGAGAAGATGCGCCCGCTGCTCACGCCCGCCACGCGCCTCTACAGCGTGAAGATCTACGACCAGACGGTGCCCTTCTACATCGGGCGCACCCTGACCCTGGTCGACTACGTCGACGAGTTCGAGACGGGCCTGAAGTCGCAGCCGGAGCTGCACATCCAGAAGCTCGAGGAATTTCCCGCGGAATGGCTGCGGCCGGGCGAGGCGCTCGCTATAATGCAGCCCGACACCTACCAGAAGCTCCGCTCCCAGGAGCTGCCCATGCAGCTGGTGCACGAAGATCCGCGCCGCATCCTGGTCCGCAAGCCGTGACTCCCCTCACCTTCTCCCTCCTCATGCTCGGCGTCCTGCTCAACGCCGCGGCGCAGCTGCTGCTCAAGGCCGGCACCAACCGGATCGGGGAATTCGCATTCTCGCTCGACAACCTCGCGCCGATCGGGGCGAAGATCGCGTCGAGCCCGCCGATCCTCGCCGGCCTCGCCTGCTATGGCGTGAGCGTGGTGGTGTGGATCCTGGCGCTCTCGCGCGTGCCCGTGAGCATCGCCTACCCGATGCTCTCGGTGGGCTATATCGTCAACGCGTTCGCGGCGTGGATGCTCTTCGGCGAATCGCTCGGCGCGCAGAAGCTGGTCGGCATCGGCTTCATCGTGGTCGGCGTCTACCTGGTGGCGAGGTCTTGATGAAACCGGGGACGGACCCTTATCTTGCGTTCGCGCGCCCCACGATCGACGAGGCGATGATCGCGGCGGTCGGAGACACACTGCGCAGTCGCTGGATCGCGAGCGGTCCGCAGGTCGCTGCCTTCGAGAAGGCGCTCTCGCAGTACCTTGGCGGGCGCCCGGTGCGCACCCTCACCTCGGCCACGGCCGCCATGCAGGTCGCACTCGAGCTCCTCGGCGTGGGTCCCGGAGACGAGGTGATCACGCCCGCGCAGAGCTTCTTCGCGACCGCGAACGTGATCGAGCGCACCGGGGCCACGACTGTCTTCGTCGACGTGGACCTCGCCACCCGCAACCTCGACATGGACGCGGCGCACGCGGCGGTTACATCGCGCACCCGGGTGCTGCTTCCCACCCACTACAACGCACCGCTCGATGCCGGGGCGCTCGCGGAGTTCCGCCGGCGCCACCGCGTGCGGATCGTCGAGGACGCGGCGCTTGCGATCGGCTCGCGCGCGAACGGCGTGCCCGTGGGCACGGCCGGTGACCTGGTCTCCTTCAGCTTCCACCCGAACAAGAATCTCACCACCATCGAAGGCGGCGCGCTCGCGGTCAACGACGCGCAGGAAGCCCTCTCGGTCGAGCGCCTGCGCTTCCACGGCATCCAGCGCCTCGACGACGGCACTCGCGACGTGGCCGCGCCTGGCGGCAAGTTCAACCTCTCCGACGTAGCCGCCCGCCTGGGCAACGCGCAGCTGCCGCACCTGGACGCGTGGTGCCGCGCACGCGAGCGCCTCGCGCGCCATTACTTCGCCTGCCTCGACGGCGACGACCTCCTCACGCCCGAGCAGCTGCCGCCGCGTGACAACCCGGGGCACAGCTGGAACATGTTCACCGTGCTGCTGCCGCTGCGGGCCACCGGGGTCACGCGCAAGCAGTTCGTCGAGGCAATGCACCGGGAGGGAATCGGCATCGGCATTTCCTACGAGGCGATTCATTTGACTTCGTACTTCCGCGGCAAGGGAATGCAGGAGGGGCGCTTCCCCAACTCGGAGCGCATCGCGCGCGAAACCGCAACACTGCCGCTCTTTCCCGAAATGTCCGAGGGTGACGTGGAGCGTGTCTGCGCGTCACTCGGGCGCGTGCTGCGGCGCAAGGCCGCCTGATGGCAACACCGCGCCTGTCCGTCGTGATCCCGGTGTACAACGAGGAAGAAGTGCTGCCCGCGCTCTTCGCGCGGCTCTATCCGGCGCTCGACGCGCTCAAGACCTCCTACGAGATCGTATTCGTGAACGACGGCAGCCGGGACCGCTCGGTGGCCCTGTTGCGCGAGCAGTTCCAGAAGCGCCCCGAGGTCACCCGCGTGATCCTCTTCAACGGCAACTTCGGCCAGCACATGGCGATCATGGCGGGCTTCGAGCATTGCCGCGGCGAGCGCGTCGTGACGCTCGACGCCGACCTGCAGAATCCGCCCGAGGAGATCGGCAACCTTCTGGCGCTGATGGACCAGGGGCACGACTACGTGGGCTCGATCCGGAAGGTGCGCCAGGACGCGGCGTGGCGGCGCTGGGCCTCGAGCGCCATGAACCGGGTGCGTGAGCGCAT
>JALYSB010000107.1 GCA_030855025.1 Pseudomonadota bacterium | reverse complement strand
AGCATCCGCTCCCACGTCGCCTCGTTGTAGCGGGCGAGCTTCGTGAAGGCGAAGTCGCGGCTGCGGCCGGCGGCGCGTCCGAGCGTGATCTCGGCGGCCTCCGAAAGGAACGTGCCCGCGCCGCACATCGGGTCGAGGAGCGCCACTCCGGGCTTCCACCCGGCAAGCCGCAGGATTCCGGCCGCGAGGTTCTTCTTGAGCGGCGCTTCGCCCACGTGGTCGCGCCGGCCGCGCTTGAAGAGGGATTCCCCGCTGGTATCCACATAGAGCGTGCAGACCTTTTCGTCGAGGAAGACGTGTACCCGCAGGTCGGGCTCGCGCGCCGCCACCGACGGGCGCCGGCCCACGGCGCCGCGGAATTGGTCGGCGATCGCGTCTTTCACGCGCAGCGTGAT
Organism: Pseudomonadota bacterium; assembly: GCA_030855025.1. Classification (GTDB taxonomy): domain Bacteria; phylum Pseudomonadota; class Gammaproteobacteria; order Burkholderiales; family Usitatibacteraceae; genus Usitatibacter. The sequence goes on along the minus strand of JALYSB010000107.1, from coordinate 10,242 downwards.
GAAGTCGAGGCTCTTCACCGGGCTGCGGTGCGCGTTGGTGTCCACCTTGAAGGTACGGTCGGCGTTGAAGAAGTGGCTCCAGCTCACACCCGACGCGCCCTGGTAGACGTCGTCCTCGCCCTTGTAGGCGAACTGCGCGACGCGCCACAGGATGCGGCTCGCGATGCGCGAATGCAGGTTGGTGATGTAGACGAGGTCGAACGGCCCCGTGAACGAGACTCCCGCGTCCGCCGCTTTCGTTTCGGCGGCCCCCAGCTCCGCGAGCTCCTCCGCCAGCGCCGGCGCAAGCCCGCGCGGGCACGGCGCGAAGAATCGATGGGTGGAGCTGTCCTGCTTCACCAGGATGCGGGGCGCTGGGGCACTCATTTCAGAAAGGCTTGACGACGACCAGGATGACGACGGGGATCAGCAAGAGGAGCGGCGCCTCGTTCAACCAGCGGTAGAAGACATGCGAATGGCGATTGGCGTCGCGGGCGAACGCGCGCATCAGGGCGCCGAGCCACTCGTGGTAGGCGATCAGCGCCGCCACGAAAACGAGCTTCGCGTACAACCAGTTTCCGCCGACCCCGAAGCCGAGCCACATCCAGGCGCCCGAGAGGATCGTAAGTCCCATCGCCGGGGCCATAATGCCCTTGTAGAGCTTGCGCTCCATCACCTTGAAGCGCTCCTTCGAGACGCTGTCCTCGGCCTGGGCGTGATAGACGAACAGCCGCGGCAGGTAAAATAGCCCCGCGAACCAGGCAATGACGAAAACGATGTGCAGCGCTTTGACCCACAACATGGGCGTCCATATTACGTGATGTTCCAACGACTTATTGCGGCCTTGGCAGGACTGCTCGCGATCGCGGGCGGGGCCCTGCACGGGAGCGCCGCCCCGATCGTCAAGACCGAGCACGTCGAGGCGGAGCTGGTGAGCGCGCGCGCGGGCGCGCAGCCCGGGCAGCCCGTCACGGTCGGGCTCAAGCTGCGCATGGCCGATCACTGGCACACCTACTGGAAGAATCCCGGCGATTCCGGCTTGCCCACGCGTATTCAGTGGGTTCTTCCCGAAGGCTGGACGGCGGGCGAGATCCAGTGGCCGTACCCGAAGAATCTTCCGGTCGGCCCGCTGATGAACTACGGCTATGAGGACGAGGTGGTGCTGCTCACGGAGCTCACGCCGTCCGCTTCTGCAAAGCCCGGCACCTACACGTTGAAGGCGAAGGCCGAGTGGCTGGTGTGCAAGGACGTGTGCATTCCGGAGAAGGGCGAGCTCGATCTCGCAATGCCGGTCGCGGCGGGCGAAGCCGCGCCGAATCCGCGCTTCCAGGCGCACATCGAGCGGGCGCGCAACATGCTGCCGGTCGCCGCGACCGGATGGAAATTCGATGCCGCGCTCCAGGGCGGCAAGCTCATGGTGCGCATGGTTCCCCCGCCAGGCGGCTCGGTGCCCGCGCGCTTCGCGTTCTTCCCCGATCGCGAGCAGCTGATCGAGCCGGCGGCGCCGCAGAAGGTGACGCGCGATGGCAATGGCGTGCGCATCGAGATGAAGCTCGCCGATCCCCCGCCCGCGGCGCTGCGGGCGGTCAGCGGGGTCGCGGTGTCCGAGGAGGGCTGGCCGGGGATGGCGCGCAAGGCGATCGCGGTGAACGCCCTGGTCGCGCCATCGCTGGGCGCGGCGCTGGCGGGGTCGAGCGTGTCCTCCCCGGGCGCCCCGGCCGCCGAGGGCGGCAGTGTGTTCGCCGCTCTTGCGTTCGCGCTGATCGGAGGCATCCTGCTGAACCTCATGCCGTGCGTTTTCCCCGTTCTCGGCATCAAGGTGATGGGCTTCGTCGAGCACGCCCATGGAGACGCACGCGCGATGCGCGTCCAGGGGTCCTTGTTCGCGGCCGGCGTGGTGCTCTCGTTCCTCGTGCTCGCGGCGGTCATGCTCGCGCTGCGCGCCGGGGGCGCCCAGCTGGGATGGGGGTTCCAGCTGCAGTCGCCGGTGGTGGTGACGCTGCTCGCCGCGCTCTTCTTCGTGCTGGCGCTGAATCTCTCCGGCGTCTTCGAGTGGGGCGCCTTCGCCCAGTCGATGACCTCGAACGTGAGCGTTCGCGGGCGCTATGCCGATGCTTTCCTCGCGGGCGTCCTCGCCGCGGTGGTGGCCACTCCGTGCACCGCGCCTTTCATGGGTGCCGCCGTCGGCTTCACGCTCACGCAGTCGGCTCCGGCCGCGCTCGCCGTCTTCGCGATGCTGGGCGTGGGCATGGCGCTGCCGGTGCTGCTGCTCGCGCTTTACCCGGGCCTTCTCAAGCGCTTGCCACGCCCGGGCGCGTGGATGGAAACCTTCAAGCAGGTGCTCGCCTTCCCGCTCTATGCCACGGCCGCATGGCTCACCTGGGTGCTCGGCGCCCAGGCCGGGAACGACGCCGTCCTGGCGCTCCTCGCGGGGCTGGTCCTGATCGCGATGGCAGCGTGGATGTACGGGCGCTGGGAGCATTCGCCGGGAATGTGGCGTGCCGCGGTCGCGGGAATCCTCGCGGCGGCCGGCGTGGCCGTCGCGTGGCCCGGACCGGCGAGCGCGCCAGCGCCCGCATCCTCACCCGCCGCAGCACGCGCGGGCGAACTGCCATGGCAGGAATGGTCGCCCGAAAAGGTCGCGGCGCTCACTGCCGAGGGTCGCACCGTATTTGTCGATTTCACCGCCGCCTGGTGTGTCACCTGCCAGGTGAACAAGCGCCTCGCGCTCCACAATTCGGCGGTAGTGCGCGAATTCGCCGCGCGCGGCGTGGTGGCCCTGCGCGCCGACTGGACACGCATGGACCCGCGCATCACCGAGACGCTCGCCGCGCTCGGCCGCAACGCCGTCCCGGTGTACGCGCTCTACCTGCCGGGCGAAGCGTCGCCGCGCCTGCTCCCCGAAGTCCTCACCCCGTCGCTCGTGCTGGCCGAACTTTCCCGCCTGCCGCCCGCCCGCGCGGGCGCGACCTCGCTCACGCAACGCTGATTCCAAGGAGGCCCCCATGAAGATCCTCGCCATCACCCTCGCCTGCACCCTTGCCACTGCCGCCCTCGCGAACGCGCCCGCCGGCAAGCCCGCGCCCGGCTTCACCGTGGCGGACCTCGCTGGCAAGCCGGTGAACCTGGCCGACTACAAGGGCAAGACCGTGGTCCTCGAGTGGCACAACTTCGGCTGCCCGTTCGTGCAGAAGCATTACCGCAGCGGCAACATGCAGGCGCTGCAGAAGAAATATGCCGGCGACGTGGTCTGGCTCGCCGTGAACTCCACCCACAAGGGCGCTTCCGACTACACCGAGCCCGCGAAGCTCAGCGCGCAGCTCAAGGACTTCGGCGCGACGCCGGCCCGCTATCTCATGGACGAACCCGGAACCATGGGAGTCGCCTACGGCGCCAAGACGACGCCGCACATGTACATCATCGACCCGGCCGGCAAGGTGGTTTACAACGGCGCCATCGACGACAAGCGCTCGACCAATCCCGAGGACGTAAAGACCTCGAAGAATTATGTCGTCGCGGCGCTCGAGGAGCTGAAGGCCGGCAAGCCGGTGTCCACCGCGTCGACGTCGCCGTACGGATGCACGGTCAAGTATCGGTGAGCTAGTACGAGGATGCGGGCAAGCTGGTCCTGCGCCTCGCCATCGGTATCCTCATCCTCCTGCACGGCGTCGCCAAGCTGCGCTTCGGCCTGGGCGACGTCGTCCCCGCCCTCGAGCGCGCACACATCCCCGTGGTCCTCGGCCACCTCATCTACATCGGCGAGGTCGTGGCGCCGATCATGATGATCGTGGGATTCTGGACGCGGCCCGCGGCGCTGCTGGTGGCCGCCACCATGGCGGTTGCCCTGGTGCTCGGCCATCCGCGCGAGCTCTTCCAGATGACCCACCACGGAGGCTTGCTGCTTGAGGTGCAATGGATGTTCCTCACCGGCGCGCTGACGGCCGCCCTGATCGGCGCGGGCCGGTACTCCGTGGGCGGCGCCGCGGGACGGTGGAATTAGCGGGACGACGGTTCGGTGACAAGCGGTAACGGAACTGCGGCCCTCGCCGGGGTCAAATCGCACTTGATCGCACAGTAAAGGAGGCCCCATGGGCAACCCCGTCGGCTGGTTCGAGATCTACGTTCAGGACATGGGGCGCGCGCGCAAATTCTACGAGGCGCTCTTCGACACGAAGTTGCAGAAGCTGGACGCTCCCACGGGAGAGCTGGAAATGTGGTCCTGGCCGGGCGAACAGGGCGCCTACGGCACCCCCGGCGCGCTCGTGAAGATGAAGGACGCGCCCTCGGGCGGGCTCGGCACGCTGGTGTACTTCATGTGCGACGACTGCGCCGTGCAGGAGGCGAAGGTGCCGAAGCTCGGCGGCAAGATCCACCGCGAGAAGATGAGCATCGGCGAATACGGCTTCATCACCCTCGCCGTCGATACCGAGGGCAACACGATCGGCCTGCATTCCATGAAGTGACGCCGGCTAGGACGTCAGGCGCCGGCGGAACATCGCGAGCGCGATCATGAAGCCCGCGATCGCGTAGGCCGCGAGCACCGCGAGGTTGAGCAGCGGCGCTTCGGGCCAGCGCCCCAGCAGCAGCGGCCGGCCGAGCGCGATGGCGTGGGTGAGCGGCAGCACGTTCGCGAACGCCTGCAGCCACCCGGGCATGTTGGAGAGCGGGTAGAACACGCCGCACAGCAGCATCATCGGCGTGAGCGCGAGCGTGAACCAGTACATGAAGAAGTCGTAGGACTTCGCCATCGCGGTCATGATGAGGCCCATGCCGGCGAACGTGAGCCCGATGAGGAAGGCGAGCGGCAGGATCAGCACCAGGGTCCACGATTGCCCGAGCCCGAGCGCCACGGCGACGATCAGCACCGCGGTGCCCGACAGGAAGCTCTTCGAGGCCGCCCATACCCATTCGGCGAACACCACGTCCTCGAGGCTCACCGGGGCGTTGAGGATGCCCTCCCAGGTCCGCTGCACGTGCATGCGCGCAAATCCCGAGTACAGCGCCTCGAACGAGGCCGCGAGCATGGTCGAGTAGCAGATGGTGCCGCCCGCGAGGAAAGCGATGTACTTCACGCCTTCCACCTCGGGCACCATCGCGCCGAACCCCATGCCGAAGCCCACGAGGTAGAAGAGCGGCTCGATGATGTTGCCGAGCACGCTTTCGGCGGCGAGCTTCTTCCACACGAGATAGTTGCGCCTCCAGACCGCAACCCACCCCCACGAGATCTGCATCACTCGCGCATCTCCCGACCGGTGAGCTTGAGGAACAGGTCCTCGAGGTTGGCGCGGCGATGCAGGAAACGCAGGGTCTTCGCCGCGCGCAGGTTCTCGACGGCTGCAGTTGCATCGCGGAGATAGCAGAACGCCGTCTCGCCGTGCAGCTCGGCGCGCTCGCTCAGCGCCTTGCCATGGCTCGCGAACCACGCTTCGACGCCCTCACCGTACACTTCGACCACCTCGGGCTCGATGTGCTCGGCGATGAGCGCACGCGGCTCGCCCTCGGCGAGCGTGCGCCCGTGGTCGATGATCTTCAGCCGGTCGCAGAGGCGCTCGGCCTCGTCCATGAAGTGCGTCGTGAGGAGGATCGTCTTGCCCTGTCGCAGCAGCACGCGCAGCTTCTCCCACATCTGGTGGCGCGCCTGGGGATCGAGGCCGGTGGTGGGCTCGTCGAGGAAGATGAGATCGGGATCGTTCACCAGGGCGCGCGCGAGCACGAGGCGTCGCTTCATGCCGCCGGAGAGATCCTGGATGCGGCTCGTGGCGCGAGCCTCGAGCGCAGCGAATTCGAGCAGCCGCGGGATGCGCTCGGCCATCTCGGCTTCGCACAATCCGAAATAGCGCCCGTAGACCACGAGATTCTCGCGCACGGTGAAGTCGGGGTCGAGGTTGTCGATCTGCGGCACCACGCCCACGCGGATGCGGCCCTCGCGCGCCGCCTTCGGCACCGGGTGGCCGAGGAGCGAGATCTCGCCCGCGTCGGGTGTCACGAGCCCGAGCAACATGCGCAGCGTCGTGGTCTTGCCCGCGCCGTTGGGGCCGAGGAGGCCATAGCACTCGCCGCGCACGAGCTCGAGGTCGATGCCGGCCACCACCTCGCGGCCGCCATACGACTTGCGGATGCCGCGCGCCGCGAGGATCGTCATCGGATCCAGCGAGCCACGATCTCCCGCAGCACATGCAGCTTGCGGTGGAAGAAATGCTCGCCGCCCGGGACCACCACCACCGGCACCTCGCGCGGCGCAGCCCAGGCGATCGAGTCCGCGAGCGGCACCGTCGCGTCGAGGTCGCCATGGACGATCACCGTGTTCGCCCCGGTGTGCCGGCCCGAAGAGCCGAGGTTCGGATCGTGCGGATCGGGCGCCTCTCCCATGCCGTGCTCGGCGATGCGGCGGAAGCCGGGCGCCACCAGGACCAGCTGGGCAAAGTCCGCGCGCTCGCTCGCGCGGGTGGCGACCGCTCCGCCGAACGAGAACCCCGCGAGATAGAGGGGTGCCGCGCCCGCCGCGGCGCGTGCATGCTCGATCACCCGGAGCATGTCGTCGGCTTCCCCGCGCCCGTCGTCGTGCGCACCCGCGGTTGCCCCCACGCCGCGGAAATTGAAGCGATAGGTCGCCATGCCGGCATCGGTGAATGCCCGGGCGACCGTGGTCACGACTTTGTTGTCCATGGTGCCGCCGAAGAGCGGGTGCGGGTGGGCGATCACCGCGACCGCGCGGGCGGCATCCGGCAGGCTGACGGACACCTCGATCGCGCCCGCGGCGCCGTCGACCAGCGTCCGGGTGCTCGCAGCCGCCATCTCAGATCCGCAATCGCTCGACCACGCGGCCGTTCACCAGGTGTTCGTCGATGATCTCGTCGATGTCGCGTTGGTCGACGTAGGTGTACCAGACCTCTTCGGGATAGACCACCAAGACGGGGCCCTCCGCGCACCGATCGAGGCAGCCGGCCTGGTTGATGCGAACGTTGCCGGGGCCGCTCAGCTTCAGCTCCTTGATGCGCTTCTTCGCGTATTCGCGCATGGCCTCGGAACCATGGCACGCGCAGCAGTTCTCGGGCGCAGCGCGCTGGTTGAGGCAGAAAAAAACGTGGTGCTTGTAAAACGACATCGCATGCCTCGTTGGAGCGGGCAGGACGCCCCTCAACGCGGCAATTGTCGCATGGAGAGCCGGCGGTCCTGGAAGAACAGCGCGATGAGATAGACGATGGCCGCCACCGGCCAGAGCTCGTGCAGGAAGCGCGTGAGCGTGGCGAAGCTGCCCAGCTGGCCGTGCGGCCAGCGAAACAGCCTCAGGAACTCTTCCACCGGGCTATACGCGCCGAAGATCTTCGAGAAGAGCGCTCCGGCGAGGATCATCACGAGCGCGAGGTAGATGCGTCCGAGGCGCGGCATGCGGCGCAGCGGCAGGAAGAGGAGCAGCCCGCCGACGATTCCCGCGATCCTTCCGGGGCTCAACCATTCCTCCGCGAAGTGCGGCCGCAACAGCACCGAGGCGGCCGCAAACTTGAGCCACAGCGCGACGCTCAGCAGCACCAGCGTCATGCGCAGGCTCCCCGTGGCGAGCCGCACGATCGCCGAGACGAAGAGGCCGAACCCGCAGATCGAAAGGCCCACCGCGACCCATTGGAGGATCGCCTGCTCGACGCGCGCATCGTCGCCGATGTTGCCCGCGCCGAAGAAGGGGAGCGCGGGGTTGAGCTGCGCCAGGAACCACAGCATCACCAGCACCAGGCCCGCGTCGCCCCACGCGCCAGCGACGATCAGGCGCTCGCGGATCTCGCCCAGCTGGCGTGTGACCACCGAGTAGATGGGATCGGCGAAGGCGAGCGCCCCGATCGCCGCGCCGATCGTGTTGCACCCCAGGTCGATGATGGAAGACACGCGGTTGGGCACGAAGAGCTGTGCCACCTCCATCGCGAGGCTGAAACTGGCAGCGAGGGCCGCCGCCTTGGGAATCGCGAAGCGCGCCTCGCCCACCTGGCGGAAGTAGAGGCAGGCGAGCGTGCCGAACGGCAGATAAGCCACGACGTTGAACGCGATGTCGGCGCGGACGATGTAGCGCGGCGTGAGGAAGAAGCCCGCGATCGCTTCGGGCGTGGGCGGGCGCAGCGGGAAGAACGGATAGAGGCTCGCGTAGGCGAGCAGGAGAGCCCAGACCGCGAGCGATCCGCGGTAGCGGCTCACCGTCATCCGACGACTTTGAGTCCCTGGCGATAGGCTCGCGCGCGCTCGACGTAATGCTCGGCGATCCACGTGTTGGTCGCGATCTCCTCGGGGGCGAGGGCGCGCACGATCTTGTTCACGCCCAGCACCAGCGAGCCGTCCGGGATCTCCTTGCCCTCGGTCACGGTGGCGCCCGCGCCGATGAGGCAGTTCCTGCCGATGACGGCGCGGTTGAGCACGATCGCGCCGATGCCGATGAGGGAGTTCTCGCCGATCGTGCACCCGTGCAGCATCACCAGGTGGCCCACGCTCACGTTCTTCTCGAGCCGCACCTGGAAGCCGCAGTCGGTATGGATCACCGAATTGTCCTGCACGTTGACGTTCTCGCCGAGATGGATCACGTCATTGTCGCCGCGCACGGTGACGTTGAACCACACGCTCGCGTTTCGGCCCATCACCACCGAGCCGATCACGGCAGCGTTGGGTGCCACGAAATACTCGCCCTCGAAGGAGGGCCGGCGGTCGTCGAGCTCGTAGATCATGGCAAAAAAAGGTGTCAGAGACGATTTTCGGAGGTTATCCCGAAAATCGTCTCTGACACCAGTTTTTGCCGCGATGCACCTGCCAGGGTCTCCCGTGCAGCCGGGAGGTCACATCTGCTTGAAGAGGTGGGAGTAGATGCGCGAGACGACGAGGGCCTCGTCCTTGCCCTTGATCTTCACGTGGGCCTGGCCGCGGAAATCGCGGGTCACCCCGGCGATGGCGCCGGCATTCACCAGGGTCGAGCGGTGGATCTGCCAGAAAACCTCGGGATCGAGGCCGTCGAGGAGCTCGCGGATCGGCGTCTTGATGAGCGCCTCGCCGTCGGCCAGCACCACGCGCGTGTACTTCTCGTCGGATTGGAAGAACAGCACCTCGGCCACCGGAATGAGGCGCAGGTTCGGTCCGACGGTGGCCTTGATCCACTGCAGCTTCTCGCGCTTGCCGCCGAGCTGCTCGGTCAGCCGCGCGAGGACGGCGTTCAGGTCGGGCGGCGGACTTGCGAGCTTCGCCTTCAGCCGATCGAGAGTGACCGCGAGGCGCTCATCGGTGGCGGGCTTGAGGATGTAGTCGGCGGCCCCGGTCTCGAAAGCCTGGATCGCGTACTGGTCGTAGGCGGTCACGAACACCACGTGCGCGCGCCCGGCCACGTGGCGGGCGACCTCCACCCCGGTCATCTCGGGCATCTGGATGTCGAGGAACATGAAGTCGGGCGCGCGATCCTCGAGCGCCTCGAGCGCCGCCGCGCCATCCCCCACCGAAGCGATGATCTCGAGCTCGGGCCAGAGCTTGCGCAGCTTGCCTTCGAGCTGGGTGCGCAGGATCGGCTCGTCTTCGGCGACGATGGCGGTAGGCATGACGGATTCTAGCGCCCGGGCTCGACCGACGGCGCGGCGGGAGGAGACGGAGCCGGCGAAGGCGGGTTGATCGCCGGTTCGACCCGCGCGGCCACCTTGCCCTCCTTGCGTGCAATGCGCCGCGCCATCCACCAGATGAAGAGGCCCAGAAGCGCGATGGGCGCGAGCAGTGGCGAAAGCGAGATGATCACCACGGCCACCACGAAGATGGCAAGCGCGAGCATGAAGAAGCCGATGAAGTACAGCACGAGAATCGCAAGGGCGAGCGCGGCAGCCACGGCCACGAAACCGATGATCGCTCCAGCGAGCCCGACCAGCACGCCGGCGGGACCGCGCAGCTGTCCGTCCTCCAGCATCACGGGCAGAGCGCCGACCGCGATCGCCACCACCACGCCGACGGCCACGACCGCCGCCAAGCCGAGCAGGACGAGGTAGAGGTAATAGAGCACCTTGCGCCAAACGCGCTCGAACACGAACAGCGCATTCCACGCGCGCGCCCAGAACCCGGTCTTGGGCGTCTCGGCCGCTGTCATTGCGGGCGCGGGCGGGGGCATCGCACCCGCAGCCCGGAACGCGCCCGCAGGAGCCGCGGCGTCGCGCGATGCAGCCGCCCCCGCGCCCGAGCGCGTGCCGTCGGCGGGCACCTCGATGGTGGCGACAACCCCTTGCGGCGTGTTGCCCTCGAGAGTGAGCCGCGCGCCGCCGC
>JALYSB010000106.1 GCA_030855025.1 Pseudomonadota bacterium | reverse complement strand
GACAAGATGGCCAAGTCGGTGGACACGCTCAAGCACGACCTCGCGAAGGTTCGCACGGGCCGCGCGCACACCGGCCTCATCGACCACCTGCGCGTCGACTACTACGGCTCCCCGATGCCGATCAACCAGGTGGCGAACGTGACGCTGTCCGATGCGCGGACCATCTCGATCCAGCCCTTCGAGAAGAAGATGGTGCAGGCGGTCGAGAAGGCGATTCGCGACTCCGACCTGGGGGTGAACCCCGCGACCTCCGGGGACGTGATCCGCGTGCCGATGCCCGCGCTCACGGAGGAGCGGCGCCGCGACCTTACCAAGATCGTGCGCCAGGATGGCGAGGGCGCGAAGGTGGCGGTGCGCAACATCCGCCGCGACGCGATCCAGCACTTGAAGGACCTGCTGAAGAATGGCGAGGTCGGCGAGGATCACGAGAAGCGCGCCCAGGAGGAAGTCCAGAAGATGACCGACCGGTCGATCGACGAGATCGACCGGCTGGTCGCCGAGAAGGAAAAGGACCTGATGGCGGTCTGATGCCTGAATTCGACAGCTCAACCCAGACGGTTCCCGCGCGCGGCGAAGTGCCGCGCCACGTCGCCATCATCATGGACGGCAACGGCCGCTGGGCGAAGAAGCGCTTCCTGCCGCGCGTGGCAGGGCACCATCGCGGCGTCGAGGCGGTGCGCGAGGTGGTAAAGGCGTGCGTCGAGCACCGCGTGGAGTACCTCACCCTCTTCGCGTTCTCGAGCGAGAACTGGCGCCGCCCCGCGGAGGAAGTCTCCTTTCTCATGCAGCTCTTCATGCGCTCGCTCGAGCAGGAAGTCGGCAAGCTCCACGACAATGGCATCCGCTTCAAGATGGCCGGCGATCCCACGCCCTTCGACGCGGGCATCAACGAGCTGATTCGCTGCGGAGAAGAGCTCACCAGCGCCAATACCGGGCTCACGCTCACCGTCGCCGCCAATTACGGCGGCCGCTGGGACATCCTCCAGGCAGCCGACCGCTGTCGCCGCGAGGATCCCGCGCAGCCCATCACCGAGGAGCGGCTGGAGCGGTTCCTGTCGATGAGCTACGCGCCCGAGCCGGACCTCTTCATCCGCACCGGCGGCGAGCAGCGCATTTCCAATTTCCTGCTCTGGCAGCTCGCCTACACCGAATTCCACTTCACCGACGCCCTCTGGCCGGACTTCGGCGCGCAGGCGCTCCTCGAGGCGTTCGCCTCGTACCGGCGGCGCGAGCGCCGCTTCGGTCGCACGAGCGAGCAGCTCGCCACGGAACATCCCGCCACGCAGGCGGGCTAGAACCGTTGCTCCGCACCCGCGTCATCACCGCGCTCGTATTGCTGCCGGTCGTGCTCGGCATGCTGTTCCTCGCTTCGCCCGTGGTGTGGGCCCTGTTCGCGCTCGCCATCGGCCTTCTCGCCTGCTGGGAGTGGTCGCGCATGTGCAAGCTCTCCCGTGCCGGCCAGGCCGCGTACCTCGTGGCGTCGGGTGTGATCGGCGCGTACCTCTGGCTCATGTACCTGCGGCTGGTACCGGGAAACTTCGTCGCCGCGGCGATGACCGGATTCATCCTGGCCGCGGCGTTCTGGATCCTGGCCGCGCCCTATTGGCTCGCCAACATGCTGCGGCCCTCGCCCTCGACCTGCGCGGCCGCCGGCTGGGTGGTGGTCTGGCCCGCTTGGCTCGCGCTGGTGGTGCTGCGCGACACCAGCCCGTGGCTGCTGCTCGCGCTCGCCGCGATGGTGTGGGTTGCCGACATCGCAGCCTACTTCGCCGGCAAGCGTTTCGGGCGCCACAAGCTCGCTGCGGCGGTGAGCCCGGGCAAGACCTGGGAGGGCGTGGCGGGCGGGATGCTGGGTGTGGCGATCTACGGAGCAGCCCTTGCCGGGTTCGCCAACAGCCGTGCCACGCCGCTCACGAGCATCTTCGACGGGGGCGCGGCGCTGGTGGCAATCCTCGCCATGCTGCTGCTGACCGCCGTGAGCATCGTGGGCGACCTGTTCGAGTCGTGGATGAAGCGCGGTGCGGGGCTCAAGGACTCGAGCAGCCTGCTGCCGGGGCATGGCGGCGTGCTCGATCGCATCGATGCGCTCACGTCGTCGCTGCCGCTGGCCGCGCTCGCGCTGTATGCGAGGCACGCGGCCGGATGAAAAAACGCCTCGCGATCCTCGGCTCCACCGGCTCCGTCGGCAGCAACACGTTGGATGTCGTGGCGCGCCATCCCGGCCGCTTCGAGGTCGTGGCGCTCGCGGCGGGCCGCAACGATGCGGCGCTGCTCGCGCAATGCATCGACCATCGCCCGCGCCATGCGGTGCTGGCCGATGCGGACGCGGCGGAGCGCTTGCGCGCAAGCCTGAGCGAGCGCGGCATCCCCACCGAGGTGACGTGCGGTGCCGAGGCGCTCGAGCACATGGTCGCGCGCCCCGACGTGGACGCCGTCATGGCCGCCATCGTGGGCGCCGCGGGGCTTCCCGCCACGCTTGCCGCGGCGCGCGCGGGCAAGGACGTCTACCTTGCCAACAAGGAATCCCTGGTGATGTCGGGTGCGCTTTTCATGGCGGCCGTCGCGCAGGGCGGCGGGATGCTGCTGCCGATCGACAGCGAACATTCGGCGATCCTGCAATCGCTTCCACGGGACTTCACGTGCGGGCGCCCGGGCGAGCTCGAGCGCTGCGGCGTGCGCCGCATCCTGCTCACGGCCTCGGGGGGGCCTTTCCGCACCACCCCCATCGAGCGCCTTGCGCGCGTCACTCCCCAGCAGGCGTGTGCCCATCCCAACTGGGTGATGGGCCCGAAGATCTCGGTGGACTCGGCCACGATGATGAACAAGGGGCTCGAGGTGATCGAGGCCCATTGGTTGTTTGGCGCGCCCCTCGAGCGAATCGAGGTGGTGGTGCATCCGCAAAGCGTGATCCACTCGATGGTCGAATACAGCGACGGCTCGGTGATCGCCCAGCTCGGGGCCGCCGACATGCGCACGCCGATTGCCTGCGCGCTCGCCTGGCCCGAGCGCATCGACGCGGGTGTCGCGCCGCTCGATTTCACGACCCTCGGGAGCCTCGAGTTCGCCCGGGTGGACCTCGCCCGATTCCCGTGCGTTCGGCTCGCCACCGAGGCCCTTCGCCGCGGCGGCACCGCGCCGGCCGCGCTCAACGCGGCGAACGAGATCGCGGTGGAAGCGTTCCTCGGCGGGCGCCTCGCATTCACCGGCATCCCCGCGGTGATCGAAGCCGTGCTCGGAGAAACCAACGTCGAGCCCCTCAAGGGCCTCGATCACGTTTATGCTGCGGATATCGAGGCGCGCGCCCTCGCGGCGAGGTTCGTCTCGCGCCTCGCGCCCCGGGCATCGATCGCCAACCCATGACCACCGCCATCGTCACCATCCTCTCCTTCCTCGTCACCGTCGGCGTCCTCGTGGTGATCCACGAGCTCGGCCACTACGCGGCGGCGCGCCTGATGGGCGTGAAGATCCTGCGATTCTCGGTGGGTTTCGGCCGCACGCTGTGGATGCGGCGCCTCGGGCGCGACCAGACCGAATGGGCGGTGGCGGCGATACCGCTGGGCGGTTACGTGAAGATGCTCGACGAGCGCGAAGGCGAGGTGCCGGCCCAGGAGCGCGCCCGCGCGTTCAACCGCCAGGGCGTGGGCGCGCGCATCTTCATCGTGCTCGCGGGCCCCGCGGCCAACTTCCTGCTCGCGATCCTGCTCTACTGGGGACTCTTCATCGCCGGGCTTCCCGGGATGAAGCCGGTGCTGGGCGATGCGCCCGCGAACACGCCCGCCGCGGTCGCCGGGTTCGCCAACGGCGACATCATCCGCTCGCTCGGCGACGAGCCGACCTACACATGGACCGACGTGCGCTGGATGCTGCTCAAGGAGGCGGTCAAGCGCGAGGCAGTAACGATGGAGGTCGAGACCGCGCGCGGTGCGCGCGTCTCGCGCCGCCTGGACCTGTCCGGAATCACCAAGGACGACCTCGACCGCGATTTCCTCGGCAAGCTCGGCTTGCGGCCCTTCCGCCCGAACGTCCCTGCCACCCTCGGACGCGTGCTGCCGGGCGCGGCGGGCGAGCGCGCGGGCCTCGCGCAGGGCGACCTCGTGCGGGCGGTCGACGGCAAGGCGGTGGCGACGTGGTTCGAGTTCACCGGCGCCATCGCGGCCAACCCCGGCAAGGTGCTGGTGCTCGAAGTCGAGCGCCAGGGCCGGCGCTTCGAGCTGCGCGCGACCCCCGATCCCGCGCCCGACGACGCGCGCCGCGGCCGCCTCGGCGTGGAAGCGGGCGATGCGCTGAAGCGCGAGTACGACCGCATGACCACCACCGTTCGCTACGGCCCGGTGGAAGCGATCGGGCGCGCGACGCACAAGGTCTACGACCTGTCGGTCTTCAGCCTGAAGATGCTCGGGCGCATGGTGGTGGGCGACGTATCGTGGAAAAACCTCTCGGGGCCGATCACGATCGCGGACTACGCGGGCCAGTCCGCGCAGCTCGGCTGGATCACCTACCTCGGCTTCCTCGCGCTCGTGAGCGTGAGCCTCGGCGTGCTCAACCTGCTGCCGATTCCGCTGCTGGATGGGGGGCACCTAGTGTATTATTTCGCCGAAATCGCGAAAGGGAGTCCCGTCTCCGACCGGACCATGGAGATCGGGCAACGCTTCGGCATCGCGCTGCTACTGGGATTGACTTTTTTCGCGTTCTACAACGACTTGAACCGCCTGTTCACCGGCTGACCCATTTGACCCGCTACCGAATGAGCTGGCTCCGCCTCGCGTTTGCGATGGCACTTGCGATCGCCTTGCCCGCGCTGGCCATCCAGCCGTTCACGGTGCGCGACATCCGCGTGGAAGGCGTGCAACGCACCGAGGCGGGCACGGTCTTCACCTACCTGCCGGTCAAGGTGGGCGACCGTATCGACGACGAGAAGGCCGCCGCCGCGATCAAGGCCCTCTACGCGACCGGGTTCTACTCGGACGTGCGCCTCGAGAGCGAAGGCGAAGTCCTGATCGTGTTCGTCCAGGAGCGCCCCGCGATCGCGCAGATCGACATCGACGGCGCCAAGGAATTCACCAAGGACAACCTGAAGGACGGCCTGAAGCAGGCCGGCATCTCGGAATCCAAGATCTACGACAAGTCGCTGCTCGACCGCGCCGAGAAGGAGCTGAAGCGCCAGTACACCAGCCGCGGCTTCTACGGCGCCGTGGTCAAGACGACGGTCACCCCGCTCGAGCGCAACCGGGTTGCGCTGCGCTTCGACATCGAGGAGGGGGCGGTCACCAAGATCGCAGACATCAACATCATCGGCGCGAAGGATTTCACCGAGAAGCAGCTGCTTCGCCAGATGAAGCTGACGACGCCGGGCTGGTTCACCTGGTTCACCAAGGACGACCAGTATTCGAAGCAGCAGCTCACCGCCGACCTGGAGGCGCTGCGCTCGTATTACCTCAATCGCGGCTACCTGGAGTTCAACATCGAGTCCACGCAGGTCTCGATCACGCCCGACCGCGAGAAGATCTTCATCACGGTCGCGATCACGGAGGGCCCGGTCTACCGCGTGGGCGAGGTCAAGTTCAGCGGCGACCTGATCGTGGGCGAGCCCGAGCTGCGCCGCCTGCTGCTGGTGCGCCAGGGCGACGTGTTTTCGCGCGAGAAGGTGGTGGACGCGACCAAGAAGGTGAGCGACCGCCTGGGAAACGACGGCTACTCGTTCGCCAACGTGAACCCGGTGCCCGACCTGGACCGCGAGAAGCGCATCGCCGGCTTCACCTTCTTCGTCGATCCGGGCCGGCGCGTCTATGTGCGCCGCATCAACGTGACCGGAAACCAGAAGACGCAGGACGAGGTGATCCGGCGGGAGCTGCGCCAGCTGGAAAGCTCGTGGTACTCGCTCGAGAAGATCGCGCGCTCGAAGGAGCGCCTGCAGCGCACCGGCTACTTCTCCGAGGTGAACGTCGAGACCCCCGCCGTGCCGGGCACCTCCGACCAGGTCGACATCAACGTGAACGTGACCGAGCGCAATACCGGCACGCTCAACTTCGGCCTCGGCTATTCCGCCGCGGAGAAGCTGACGGTGCAGGCGTCGGTGTCGCAGTCCAACATCCTCGGCACCGGCAACATGCTCGCCTTCCAGGTGAACAACGGCGCCGTCAACAAGGTCTACTCGTTCACCTACGTGAACCCGTACTGGACCGCCGACGGCATCTCGCGCGGCATCGACTTCTTCCGCCGTGACGTCGACACCTCGACGCTCCAGATCGCCTCGTACAACACCTACTCCACGGGCCTGGGGATCCGCTTCGGCATCCCGGTGACCGAGTACGACGCGGTGAACATCGGCTTCACCGCCGAGCGCACCAAGCTGCAGGTGGATCCATCCGCGCCGCAGCGCTACCTCGACTTCATCAGCCAGTTCGGCGAGAAGAACGACACGCTGCGCACCAACATCTCGTTTTCGCGCGACACGCGCGACAGCCTCACGTGGCCGACGCGCGGGTGGCTGAACGAGATCGCCTTCGAGGTCGGCATCCCGCCCGGCGACCTCACCTACCACCGCACCACGCTCCAGAGCCAGTGGTTCTACACCTTGGAGCGGCTCCCCTGGCTCACGTTCATGGTGAACGGCGAGATCGGCTACGCCGACGGCTATCGCGGCAAGGCGCTGCCGTTCTTCAAGAACTTCTACGCGGGTGGCGTGGGGTCGGTGCGCGGCTTCGAGACCGCCACCCTGGGCCCGCGCGACACCAACGGCGACGTGCTCGGCGGCGACCGGCGCATCGTCGGCAACTTCGAGATGCTCTTCCCGATGCCCGGCTACAAGGAGAAGAACGTGCGCCTCGCGCTTTTCACGGACGTCGGCAACGTCTGGGGCCCAGGCGACAAGATCAAGGGCGACGACTTGCGCGTGGGCGCGGGGCTCGCGATCAGCTGGGATTCGCCGGTGGGCCCGCTGCGGTTCTCGTTCGGCGCGCCGATCATCAAGAAGGACGGGGACAAGATCGAACGCTTCCAGTTTCAACTGGGCAAGATTTTCTAAGGTGTCGCCATGAAAGCATCCGCAGCGGTATTGCTCGCCGCACTCGCCTGGGCGTTCCCGGTGAGCGCGGTCGAGATGAAGATCGGGTTCGTGAACACCGAGCGCGTGTTCCGCGAGGCTGCGCCCGCCAAGCGCGCGCAGCAAAAGCTCGAGCGCGAGTTCTCGGCGCGCAATGCCGAGCTCGGCAAGATCGAGAAGCAGGGCCGCGACCTGCAGACCGAGCTCGAGCGCGAGAACGTGACGATCCCCGAGTCGGCGCGCCGCGAGAAGGAGCGCCAGCTCGCCGACATCAGCCGCACGTTCCAGCGCATCCAGCGCGAGATTCGGGAGGACCTGAACCTGCGCCGCAACGAGGAGCTCGCGAGCGTGCAGGAGCGCGCGACCCGGGTGATCAACCAGATCGCCGAGCAGGAGAAGTTCGACCTCGTGATTCAGGAGGCGGTGTTCGCGAGCGGGCGCATCGACATCACCGAGAAGGTCATCAAGGCCCTCGCCGACAAGTGAGCCATGGGGACCGACCCGGCGCTCACGCTAGCCGAAATCGTCGCGCAGCTCGGCGGTGAGGCGGTGGGCGAGGTCGCCGTCCCGCTCACCGGCGTGGCGACCCTCGACTCCGCGGGACCCCGCCAGATCGCTTTCCTCACCAATCCGAGGTATCGCGCGCGGCTTGAGACCACGCGCGCCGGCGCCGTGATCCTCGCTCCCGGCGACCGTGAAGCGGCCAGCATCCCGCGAATCATCTCGGACAACCCGTACGCGTATTACGCGCGCACCGTGGCGCTCTTCCATCCCGCGCGCGCGGTCGTACCCGGGATCCATCCCACGGCCCAGGTGGCCGCCGACGCGACAGTGGCTGCCGGGGTGGAGGTCGGCGCCTTCGCCGTAATCGGGCCCCGATGCATCGTGGGCGAGGGCGCGGCGATCGGCAGCCATTCGGTTCTCGGCGAGGGCGTGAGCGTGGGCGCAGGCACGCGACTGCACCCCCGGGTCACGATCTACGAAGGCTGCACGGTGGGCGTGCGCTGCATCTTGCACTCGGGGGCGGTGATCGGAGCCGACGGCTTCGGCATGGCGCGCGACCAAGGTGAATGGGTGAAGATCGCGCAAGTGGGCGCAGTGCGCATCGGCGACGATGTCGAAGTCGGGGCCAACACGACAATCGACCGCGGCGCGCTCGACGATACCGTCATCGGCGAGGGCGTGAAGCTCGACAACCAGATCCAGATCGGCCACAACTGCGTGATCGGCGCGCACACCGTGATCGCGGGGTGCTGCGGCATCGCGGGCAGCGTCACCATCGGGCGCGACTGCCTGATCGGGGGCGGCGTTGGCATCGTGGGGCACCTCACCATTTGCGACGGGGTGACCCTCTCGGGGTACAGCTTCGTGACCAAGTCGATCACCAAGCCGGGCACGTATACGTCGGGGATGCCGGCCATGCCCCATGGCGAATGGTTGAGGAACTCCGCGCACCTGCGCCACCTCGACGACATCGTGCGGCGGATTCCGAAGAAAAAGAGCGGGGGAGACGACAGTGAGTGAGATGACGATCGAGGAGATCAAGGAATACCTGCCCCATCGCTTCCCGTTCCTCCTCATCGACCGGGTGCTGAGCTTCGAATCGGGCAAGCGCATCGTCGCGCTGAAGAACGTGTCGGCAAACGAGCCGTTCTTCCCCGGCCATTTCCCCCATTTCGCGGTGATGCCGGGCGTGCTCGTCGTCGAGGCGATGGCGCAGGCCGCGGCGATCCTCTCGCTGAAGAGCATCGGCCACAAGAACGACGGCAAGTGGGTCTACTACTTCGTGGGCATCGACGGCGCCCGCTTCAAGAAGCCCGTCATCCCCGGCGACCAGCTGGTCCTCGAGGTCGAGGCCGGGCGCAGCGGGCGCGGCATCGGCAAGTTCACCGCCGTGGCCAAGGTCGGCGACGCGGTCGTTGCCGAAGCCGAGCTCCTTTGTGCCCTGAGAGAGCTGTGAGTGACGCAACCCTGGTTTTCTGATCCGTGAGCCACTCAATCCATTCCACCGCGATCGTTGCCAAGGGCGCGAAGCTCGGCGCGAACGTGAGCGTGGGGCCGTATACGGTGATCGACGGCGACGTGGAGGTAGGCGATGGGACCACGATCGGGGCGCATAACGTGATCACCGGCCACACGAAGATCGGCCGCGACAACCGCATCTTCCATTTCTGCTCGATCGGGGAGGCCAACCAGGACAAGAAATACAAGGGCGAGCCCACGCGCTTGGAGATCGGCGATCGAAACACGATCCGCGAGTACTGCTCGATCAACCGCGGCACCGCCCAGGACCAGGCAGTCACGCGCCTGCTCGACGACAACTGGATCATGGCTTACGTCCATATCGCCCACGATTGCCAGGTGGGAAGCAACACCGTGTTCGCCAACAACGCGACGCTCGCCGGGCACGTGGCGATCGGCGACTGGACGATCCTGGGTGGCTTCGTCGGCGTGCACCAGTTCGTGAAGGTCGGCGCCCACGTGATGGCCGGAATCTCCAGTGTGGTCACCCAGGACGTGCCGCCGTTCCTCACCATTGCCGGACAGCCGTGCGCACCGCACGGGATCAATTCCGAGGGCTTGAAGCGCCGCGGGTTCTCGCCCGAGGCGATCGCGGCATTGAAGCGCGCCTACAAGACGCTCTACCGGTCGGGCCTGACCCTGGGCGATGCGAAGGCCGAGCTCGCCCTGCAGGCCGCCGAAAACGCCGAAGTACGTCCGCTGCTCGCCTTCCTCGAGGCCTCCACGCGCGGCATCCTGCGGTGACGGGCGCGCGCCGCGCTCCGAGCGTCGCCGTTGTCGCCGGCGAGGCTTCGGGCGACGCGCTCGGGGCGGCCCTCATCCGGGCACTGAAGGCCCGCTGGCCCACGCTCGAGTTCTTCGGCATCGCCGGGCCGAAAATGACGGCGGAAGGCGCACGCAGCCTCTACCCCATGGACACGCTCGCGGTGCGCGGCTACGTCGAGGTCTTCAAGAGCCTGCGCGAGATCCTCGCCATCCGCCGCGGCCTCGCGCGCACGCTGCTCGAATTCCCCCCAGACCTCTTCATCGGCATCGACGCCCCGGACTTCAACCTGGGGCTCGAGGCGAAGCTCAAGGCCGCCGGCATCCCGACGGTCCATTACGTGAGCCCGTCGGTGTGGGCATGGCGCTCCGAGCGCATCCATTCGATCGGGCGTTCGGTGGACCGCATGCTGGTGATGTTCCCGTTCGAGGAGGCGCTCTACGAGCGCGCCGGCATCCCGGTGAGCTACGTGGGCCATCCGCTCGCCGACGAGATGCCCCTGCAGCCCGATCGGGGCGAAGCGCGCGCGCAGCTTCGCCTGGGCCGGGCGAGCGTCCCGGTGGCGCTGCTGCCCGGGAGCCGCATGAGCGAGCTGGAGATGCACGCCGACCTGCTGATCGACACCGCCGCCGAGCTCGCGGCCGGGCGCCCGGAGCTGCGCTTCTTCGTCCCGCTGGCAACGCGGGAGACGCGCGACTACTTCGAGGCGCGCCTCTATGCGAAGGAAGCGCTCGGCCTGCCTTTGGAGATGCTCTTCGGCCACGCGCGCCTCGCGCTGCACGCCGCCGAGGCCGCCATCGTCGCGAGCGGCACCGCCACGCTCGAGGCGGCGCTGGCGCGCTGCCCGATGGTGATCACCTATCGCCTGAACGCGCTCACCTACCGAATGGTGATGCGCCGGCGCATCCAGCCCTACGTGGGCCTGCCCAACATCCTCGCCGGCGAGTTCATCGTTCCCGAGCTCTTGCAGGCCGACGCAACCCCTGCCAATCTGGCGCAGGCCCTGGGAAAC
>JALYSB010000105.1 GCA_030855025.1 Pseudomonadota bacterium | reverse complement strand
GGGCAAGGTCATCGTCCAGAAGGACAAGCGGATCACGGTGAAGCACATCCGCGAGATGGAAACCGCGGGCATGAAGAAGCTTTCGGTGGAGCCCGACTTCCTGCTCGGGCGCACGATCGCCAAGAACTTGGTCAACAAGGAGACCGGGGAGGTGGTGGCCAACGCCAATGAGGAGATCACCGAGGTCACGCTCAAGAAGATCCTCGATGCGGGCATCGATGAGGTGAAGGCGCTCTACACCAACGACCTCGACCAGGGGCCGTACATCTCGCAGACGCTGCGCGTCGACGAGAGCACCGACGCGCTCAACGCGCAGGTCGCGATCTACCGCATGATGCGCCCCGGCGAGCCGCCGACCGAAGACGCGGTGAAGACCCTCTTCAACGGCCTCTTCTTCAGTCCCGAGCGCTACGATCTGTCGGACGTGGGCCGCATGAAGTTCAACCGCCGCGTCGGCCGTGACGGGCTCACCGGCCCGATGACGTTGTCCAACGAGGACATCGTCGCGGTCATCAAGATCCTGGTCGAGCTGCGCAATGGGCGCGGCGAGATCGACGACATCGACCACCTCGGCAACCGCCGCGTGCGCTCGGTAGGGGAGCTGGCGGAGAACCAGTTCCGCTCGGGCCTGGTGCGAGTGGAGCGTGCAGTGCGCGAGCGCCTTTCGCAAGCCGAGAGCGAGAACCTGATGCCGCACGACCTGATCAACGCGAAGCCGGTCTCCGCCGCGATCAAGGAGTTCTTCGGCTCGTCGCAGCTTTCGCAGTTCATGGACCAGACCAACCCGCTTTCGGAGATCACCCACAAGCGGCGCATCTCCGCGCTGGGGCCCGGAGGTCTGACGCGCGAGCGTGCCGGCTTCGAGGTGCGCGACGTGCATCCCACCCACTATGGTCGCGTCTGCCCGATCGAGACCCCGGAAGGCCCGAACATCGGCCTGATCAATTCTCTCGCCCTGTACGCGCGCACCAACGACTACGGCTTCATCGAGACGCCGTACCGCCGCGTGAAGGACGCCAAGGTCACCAAGGACATCGAGTACCTGTCGGCGATCGAGGAGGGCAAGTACGTGATCGCGCAGGCCAACGCCGACCTCGACAAGAACGGCAAGTTCGCCGATGACCTCGTGTCGTGCCGCCACCGCAATGAGTTCACGCTCTCGGCGCCCGACAAGATCGAGTACATCGACGTCGCACCCTCCCAGATCGTGTCGGTAGCGGCGTCCCTCATCCCGTTCCTCGAGCACGATGACGCGAACCGCGCGCTGATGGGCTCCAACATGCAGCGCCAGGCGGTTCCGTGCCTCAGGGCCGAAAAGCCTCTGGTGGGCACCGGGATCGAGCGCACGGTCGCGATCGACTCCGGGACGGCGGTTCAAGCCCGCCGTGGCGGCCGGATCGACTATGTCGACGCGGGCCGCATCGTGGTGCGGGTGAACGACAACGAGACGCGCCCCGGTGAAGCCGGCGTGGACATCTACAACCTCACGAAGTACACGCGCTCGAACCAGAACACCAACATCAACCAGCGTCCGCTGGTGAAAGTCGGCGAGATCATCGCGGGCGGCGACGTGATCGCCGACGGCGCATCCACGGACATGGGCGAGCTGGCACTCGGCCAGAACCTGCTGGTCGCGTTCATGCCGTGGAACGGCTACAACTTCGAGGATTCGATCCTCATCTCCGAGCGCATCGTCGCCGAGGACCGGTACACCTCGATCCACATCGAGGAGCTGGTGGTCGTAGCGCGCGACACCAAGCTCGGCCCCGAGGAGATCACCCGCGACATCTCGAACTTGTCGGAGCGCATGCTTTCGCGCCTCGACGAGTCGGGCATCGTCTACATCGGCGCAGAGGTCGAGGCGGCCGACGTGCTGGTGGGCAAGGTCACGCCCAAGGGCGAGACCCAGCTCACCCCGGAGGAGAAGCTGCTGCGCGCGATCTTCGGCGAGAAGGCGAGCGACGTGAAGGACACCAGCTTGCGCGTGCCCTCGGGCATCAACGGCACGGTGATCGACGTCCAGGTCTTCACGCGCGAAGGCATCGCGCGCGACAAACGTGCCCAGCAGATCATCGACGAGCAGCTCAAGGACTATCGCAAGGATTTGCACGACCAGCTGCGCATCGTCGAGGACGACGCGTTCATGCGTATCGAGAAGGTGCTGATCGGGAAAACCGCGAAGGGCGGCAAGAAGCTCACCAAGGGCGCCAAGGTCACCAAGGCCTACCTCACCACCGAGATCGAGCGCCACGAGTGGTTCGACATCCGCCTGTCCGACGAGGATGCGGCCGCCCAGCTCGAGCAGCTGCGCGAGTCGCTCGACCTCACGCGCAAGGAGTTCGACCGCGCCTTCGAGGAGAAGAAGAAGAAGCTCACCCAGGGCGACGAGCTGCCCCCGGGCGTCCAGAAAATGGTGAAGGTCTACGTTGCGGTGAAGCGCCGCCTGCAGCCTGGCGACAAGATGGCTGGGCGCCACGGCAACAAGGGCGTGATCTCGAAGATCGTCCCGGTCGAGGACATGCCGTTCATGGCCGACGGCACGCCGGTCGACATCGTGCTGAACCCGCTGGGCGTGCCATCGCGCATGAACGTGGGCCAGATCCTCGAGACCCATCTCGGGTGGGCGGCGAAAGGCGTGGGCTTCAAGATCCAGGAGATGCTGCGCGCCAACGAAAGCGCGGCGAAGATGCGCAAGTTCGTCGACAAGATCTACAACTCCACCGGCAAGAAGGAGGACATCGCTTCGCTCACGGACGACGAGATCATGGAGCTCGCGAGGAATCTCCAGGGAGGACTGCCGTTCGCCACGCCGGTGTTCGACGGCGCGACCGAGATCGAGATCAAGGACATGCTGGAGATCGCGGGCCTGCCCCGCAGCGGTCAGGTCGCGCTCTATGACGGGCGTACCGGCGACGCATTCGACCGTCCGGTGACCGTTGGCTACATGCACATCCTGAAGCTGCACCACCTTGTCGACGACAAGATGCACGCGCGCTCGACCGGCCCGTACTCGCTCGTCACCCAGCAGCCGCTGGGCGGCAAGGCGCAATTCGGCGGGCAGCGTTTCGGCGAGATGGAGGTCTGGGCGCTGGAGGCCTACGGCGCGGCCTACACGCTGCAGGAGATGCTCACCGTCAAGTCGGACGATACGCAGGGACGCACCAAGGTCTACGAGAACATCGTGAAAGGCGAGCACAAGATCGAGGCGGGCATGCCCGAGTCGTTCAACGTGCTGGTGAAGGAGATTCGCAGCCTCGCGATCGACATCGACCTCGAGCGTTATTGATAGCTAGAGACCGTCAATCCGGTCCGCCAGGCGCGGTCAGGAAACATCCCTAGCCACCAGGAGAATACGTAATGAAAGCATTGCTCGATCTGTTCAAGCAGGTCACCCAGGAAGAAGAGTTCGACGCCATCCGTATCGGACTCGCCTCCCCCGAGAAGATCCGCTCGTGGTCCTACGGCGAAGTCAAGAAGCCCGAGACGATCAACTACCGCACCTTCAAACCCGAGCGCGACGGCCTCTTCTGCGCGAAAATCTTCGGGCCGATCAAGGACTACGAGTGCCTGTGCGGCAAGTACAAGCGCCTGAAGCACCGCGGCGTCATCTGCGAGAAATGCGGCGTGGAGGTCACCCTCACCAAGGTGCGCCGCGAGCGCATGGGCCACATCGAGCTCGCGAGCCCCGTCGCCCACATCTGGTTCCTGAAGAGCCTGCCCTCGCGACTGGGCATGGTGCTCGACATGACGCTGCGCGACATCGAGCGCGTCCTGTATTTCGAGGCCTATGTCGTGACCGACCCCGGCATGACCCCGCTCAACCGCTGCCAGCTTCTTTCCGAAGACGACTACCTCGCGAAGGTCGAGGAGTACGGCGATGACTTCTCCGCCGCCATGGGCGCCGAGGGAATCCGCGACCTGTTGCGCAAGCTCGACGTCGGCCACGACATCGAGACGCTGCGCACCGAGCTCGCCGCGACCGGCTCCGAAACCAAGATCAAGAAGATCGCCAAGCGCCTGAAGGTGCTGGAAGCGTTCAACAAGTCGGGCATCAAGCCCGACTGGATGATCATGGAGGTGCTGCCGGTTCTGCCGCCGGACCTGCGGCCGTTGGTTCCGCTGGATGGCGGCCGCTTCGCGACCTCCGACCTGAATGACCTTTACCGCCGCGTGATCAACCGGAACAACCGGCTCAAGCGCCTCCTCGAGCTGAAAGCCCCGGAGATCATTGTGCGCAACGAGAAGCGCATGCTGCAGGAGGCGGTCGACTCGCTGCTCGACAACGGCCGCCGCGGCAAGGCCATGACCGGTGCCAACAAGCGCGCGCTCAAGTCGCTCGCCGACATGATCAAGGGCAAGAGCGGACGCTTCCGCCAGAACCTGCTCGGCAAGCGCGTCGACTACTCGGGGCGCTCGGTGATCGTTGTTGGGCCCACGCTCAAGCTGCACCAGTGCGGCCTGCCGAAGCTGATGGCCCTCGAGCTCTTCAAGCCCTTCATCTTCCACAAGCTCGAGGTCATGGGCCTCGCCACCACCATCAAGGCTGCCAAGCGCATGGTGGAAAGCCAGGAGCCAGTGGTGTGGGACATCCTCGAGGACGTGATCCGCGAGCACCCGGTCCTGCTCAACCGCGCGCCCACGCTGCACCGCCTCGGCATCCAGGCCTTCGAGCCGGTGCTGATCGAGGGCAAGGCGATCCAGCTGCATCCGCTGGTTTGCGCCGCATTCAACGCTGACTTCGACGGCGACCAGATGGCAGTCCACGTGCCGATCTCGCTTGAAGCCCAGATGGAAGCGCGCACGCTGATGCTGTCGTCGAACAACGTGCTGCATACCGCGCACGGCGAGCCGGTCATCGTGCCGTCCCAGGACATCGTCCTTGGCCTGTACTACGCCACCCGCCAGCGCGTGAACGCGCGCGGCGAAGGTTCGATGTTCTCCAACATCTCGGAAGTCAGCCGCGCCTACGAGTCCGGCGGCGTCGAATTGCATGCCGCCATCACGGTGCGCATCAAGGAGTCGCTCAAGAATGACGACGGCACCTTTACCGAGGTCGTGAACCGCTACGAGACCACCGTGGGCCGCGCCCTCATGTCGGAGATCCTGCCGGCGGGCCTGTCGTTCCCGCTGATCAACAAGCCGCTCAAGAAGAAGGAGATTTCGAAGCTCATCAACGAGGCCTTCCGCCGCTGCGGCATCCGCGAGACGGTGATCTTCGCCGACAAGCTGATGTACACCGGCTTCACCTTCGCCACCCGCGCGGGCCTGTCGATCTGCGTCGACGACCTGCTGATCCCGGCGCAGAAGGCCGGAATCATCGACGAGAGCGAACGCGAAGTGAAGGAGATCGAGCGCCAGTACACCTCGGGCCTGGTCACCCAGGGCGAGCGCTACAACAAGGTGGTCGACATCTGGGGCCGCGCCGGCGACCAGATCGCCAAGGCGATGATGGACCAGCTCGGCAACGAGAAGGTCATCGACCGCAAGGGCAAGGAAGTCAACCAGGAGTCGTTCAATTCCATCTACATGATGGCCGACTCCGGTGCGCGCGGCTCGGCGGCGCAGATCCGGCAGCTCGCCGGGATGCGCGGCCTCATGGCCAAGCCTGACGGCTCGATCATCGAGACCCCGATCACGGCCAACTTCCGCGAAGGCCTGAACGTGCTGCAGTACTTCATCTCGACCCACGGCGCGCGCAAGGGCCTGGCCGACACGGCGCTCAAGACCGCCAACTCCGGCTACCTCACCCGCCGCCTGGTCGACGTGACGCAGGACCTGGTGGTGATCGAGGAGGATTGCGGCACCACCACCGGCATGGCGTTGAAGGCGCTGGTGGAAGGCGGCGAGGTGGTCGAGGCGCTGCGCGAGCGGATCCTTGGGCGCGTCGTGGCTGCCGACGTCTTCAATACCGAGAACCAGGAAGTGCTGTTTCCCGCAGGGGCGCTGCTCGACGAGGACGGTGTCGAGCTCATCGAGAAGGCGGGGATCGACGAGGTCAAGGTTCGCACGCCGCTTACCTGCGACACGCGCTATGGCATCTGCGCGTCGTGCTACGGCCGCGACCTGGGTCGGGGTACCCGCGTGAACGTGGGCGAGGCCGTGGGTGTGATCGCCGCGCAGTCGATCGGCGAGCCCGGAACCCAGCTTACGATGCGCACGTTCCACATCGGCGGGGCCGCTTCGCGCACCGCGGTTGCGAGCTCGATCGAGGCCAAGTCGAACGGCATCATCCATTTCGCCAATACCATGCGCTACGTGACCAACGCGCGGGGGGAGATGGTCGCAATCTCGCGCAACGGCGAGATCATCATCTCCGACGAGAATGGCCGCGAGCGCGAGCGCCACAAGGTGCCGTACGGCGCGACGCTGGCGGTGGCTGACGGGGCCAAGGGCAAGGCCGGCCAGGTGCTCGCGAACTGGGATCCGCTCACGCGCCCGATCATCACGGAGTACGCGGGCGAGATCCGTTTCGAGAACGTGGAAGAGGGCGTCACCGTCGCCAAGCAGATCGACGAGACCACGGGCTTGTCCAGCCTGGTCGTGATCGATCCGAAGCGCCGCGGCACTTCCGCCACCAAGGGCCTGAGGCCCGCGGTGAAGCTGATCGGCGACAAGGGCAAGGAGGTCAAGCTCGCCACCGGCACGGGCGATACGCCGGTCAACTACACTTTCCAGATCGGCGCGATCATCACGGTCAAGAACGGCGCGCAGGTGAACGTGGGAGACGTGCTCGCGCGAATCCCGCAGGAATCGTCCAAGACGCGCGACATCACGGGCGGTCTCCCGCGCGTGGCGGAGCTCTTCGAGGCACGCTCGCCGAAGGACGCGGGCCTGCTTGCGGAAGTGACCGGCACCACTTCGTTCGGCAAGGACACCAAGGGCAAGCAGCGCCTGATCATCACCGACTTCGACGGCGTTGCCCACGAATACCTGATCCCGAAGGACAAGCACGTCACCGTGCACGACGGTCAGGTAGTCAACAAGGGCGAGACGATCGTCGACGGGCCGGCGGACCCGCACGACATCCTGCGGCTCCAGGGGATGGAGGCGCTCGCGCGCTACATCATCGACGAGGTCCAGGACGTCTACCGGCTCCAGGGCGTGAAAATCAACGACAAGCACATCGAGGTGATCGTGCGGCAGATGCTGCGCCGGGTGTCGATCGTCGACCAGGGCGAGACCCGCTTCATCATCGGCGAGCAGGTCGAGCGCGCCGAGGTGCTCGAGGAAAACGACCGGGCCAAGGCGAAAAACAAGAAGCCGGCGCATTTCGAGTACATGCTGCTCGGCATCACCAAGGCATCGCTGTCTACGGACTCCTTCATCTCCGCGGCCTCCTTCCAGGAGACCACCCGGGTGCTGACGGAAGCCGCGATCATGGGCAAGAAGGACGACCTGAGGGGCCTGAAGGAGAACGTCATCGTGGGGCGCCTGATCCCCGCGGGTACGGGTCTGGCCTACCACTCCACGCGCAAGAAGAAGGACGTGGAGCCGGGCTCGAGCGCCTCCTTCGGTTTCTCGCTCGACGAGGCCGATGTCGGCAGCGAGCAGGTTGCTTGACGGTAATGCCATAACCCCCTAAAATTGAGAGCTTTTTCCCCGCCAGGACTCCCGCAAGGGGTCCTGGCGGAGGCTCTTAAAGGGCCTCAAACCAACGCATCGAGAAAACATGCCGACGATCAATCAGTTGCTGCGCAAAGGGCGCAAGAAAATCGTGACCAAGAGCAAGGTGCCCGCCCTTGGTGGCAGCCCGCAGAAGCGCGGAGTGTGCACTCGCGTCTACACCACGACCCCGAAGAAGCC
The DNA here is from genome assembly GCA_030855025.1 of Pseudomonadota bacterium. Taxonomy (GTDB): domain Bacteria; phylum Pseudomonadota; class Gammaproteobacteria; order Burkholderiales; family Usitatibacteraceae; genus Usitatibacter. The sequence continues at coordinate 3,039 of JALYSB010000105.1, read as the reverse complement.
GAACTCTGCGCTTCGCAAGGTGGCCAAGGTTCGGCTCACCAACGGCTACGAGGTGATCAGCTACATCGGCGGTGAAGGCCACAACCTCCAGGAGCACTCAGTCGTGTTGATTCGCGGCGGGCGCGTGAAGGACCTCCCGGGCGTGCGCTACCACATGGTCCGCGGCAGCCTGGACACGGCCGGCGTGAAGGATCGCAAGCAGTCGCGCTCCAAATACGGCGCCAAGCGCCCGAAGGCGCCTTGATTCCGGGCAATCGTCCCGACAAACGCAACTCATTACACGGATAGACCCTTATGCCGCGCCGCAGAGAAGTCCCGAAACGCGAGATCCTTCCCGATCCGAAGCACAAGAGCGAGGAAGTCGCCAAGTTCATGAACGTTCTCATGACGCGCGGCAAGAAGTCGGTCGCCGAGCGGATCATGTACGGCGCCCTCGACGCGATTGCGAAGAAGTCCGGCAAGGACGCGTTCGAGATCTTCAATGCAGCGATCAACAACGTGAAGCCGATGGTGGAGGTAAAGAGCCGCCGCGTCGGCGGGGCCAACTACCAGGTCCCGGTCGAAGTGCGCCCGGTGCGCCGCACGGCGCTTTCGATGCGCTGGATTCGCGAAGCCGCCCGCAAGCGCGGCGAGAAGAGCATGGCGCAGCGCCTGGCCAACGAGCTCATGGAAGCGGCCGAGGGTCGCGGCGGCGCGGTGAAGAAGAAGGAAGAAGTGCACCGCATGGCAGAGGCCAACAAGGCCTTCGCCCACTACCGCTTCTAGGACCCAAACCGCGCGCGTGCCGCTCCAAGGCAAGCGGCACAGACGAAGAGAGAATCATCGTGGCCCGCAAGACACCTATCGAACGCTACCGCAACATCGGGATCTCGGCGCACATCGACGCCGGCAAGACCACGACTACGGAGCGCATCCTGTTCTACACCGGGGTGTCCCACAAGATGGGCGAGGTGCACGACGGCGCCACCGTGATGGACTGGATGGAGCAGGAGCGCGAGCGCGGCATCACCATCACTTCGGCGGCGACCACGTGTTTCTGGAAGGGGATGGACAAGTCCTATCCCGAGCACCACATCAATATCATCGACACCCCCGGCCACGTCGACTTCACGATCGAAGTGGAGCGCTCCATGCGCGTGCTGGACGGCGCTTGCATGGTGTACGACTCGGTTGGCGGCGTGCAGCCCCAGTCGGAGACCGTGTGGCGCCAGGCCAACAAGTACAAGGTCCCGCGGCTCGCATTCGTGAACAAGATGGACCGCACCGGCGCGGATTTCTTCAAGGTCTTCCGGCAGATGAAGGAGCGCCTGCGTGGCAACCCGGTGCCGATCCAGATTCCGATCGGTGCCGAGGATCAGTTCGAAGGCGTCGTTGACCTGGTAAAGATGAAGGCGATCTACTGGGACGACGCGAGCCAGGGCATGAAGTTCGAGTTTCGCGAGATTCCGCCCGAGCTCCTCGAGGAGGCGAAGGAATGGCGCGAGAAGATGCTCGAAGCCGCCGCCGAGGCCGACGAGGGCACGATGAACAAGTACCTCGAATCGGGTGATCTCTCGATCGAGGAGGTCAAGCGCGCGCTGCGCGCCCGCACCATCGCCAACGAGATCGTGCCGATGCTTTGCGGCACCGCGTTCAAGAACAAGGGCGTGCAGGCGATGCTGGACGCCGTGATCGACTACATGCCGGCGCCGACCGACATTCCGCCGGTGAAGGGCGAGCTCGACAACGGCAAGGAAGGCGAGCGGTCCGCCTCCGACGAGGAGCCGTTCGCCGGCCTCGCATTCAAGATCATGACCGACCCCTATGTGGGCCAGCTGATCTTCTTCCGCGTCTATTCGGGCGTGATCCAGTCGGGCGACTCGATCTACAACCCGATCAAGGACAAGAAGGAGCGCATCGGCCGGCTCTTGCAGATGCACGCCAACCAGCGCGAGGAAATCAAGGAAGTGCGCGCCGGGGACATCGCCGCGGCCGTGGGGCTGCGCGAGGCGACCACCGGCGACACGATCTGCGATCCGGACAAGCCGATCATCCTCGAGCGGATGATCTTCCCGGAGCCGGTGATCTCGCAGGCGGTCGAGCCCAAGACCAAGGCCGACCAGGAAAAGATGGGCATCGCGCTGAACCGCCTCGCCCAGGAAGACCCGTCCTTCCGCGTCCACACCGACGAGGAAAGCGGCCAGACGATCATTTCCGGCATGGGCGAGCTTCACCTCGAGATCCTGGTCGACCGGATGCGCCGCGAGTTCGGCGTGGAGGCGAGCGTCGGCAAGCCGCAGGTGGCCTATCGCGAGACGATCCGCAAGGTCGTCGAATCGGCCGAGGGCAAGTTCGTGAAGCAATCGGGTGGCCGCGGGCAATACGGCCACGTGGTCCTCAAGGTCGAGCCGCAGGCACCCGGCAAGGGCTTCGAGTTCGTCGACGCCATCAAGGGCGGCGCGGTGCCGCGCGAGTTCATCCCCGCAGTGGAAAAGGGCCTGCGCGAGACGCTCCCCAACGGCGTGCTCGCCGGCTATCCGGTGGTCGACGTCAAGGTGACCCTCTTCTACGGCTCGTACCACGAGGTCGACTCGAACGAGAACGCCTTCAAGATGGCCGCCTCCATCGGCTTCAAGGAGGGCATGCGCCGCGCGCATCCGGTGCTGCTCGAGCCGATCATGGCGGTCGAGGTCGAGACGCCCGAGAACTTCATGGGCAACGTGATCGGCGACCTGATGTCGCGCCGCGGCGTGCTGCAGGGGCAGGAGGATGTTGCCGGCACCATGGTCATCAAGGCGGAAGTGCCGCTCGCGGAGATGTTCGGCTACTCGACTACGATGCGCTCGCTGTCACAGGGACGCGCGACCTACACGATGGAATTCAAGCACTACGCCGAAGCGCCGAAGAACGTCGCCGAATCGATCATCAACCAGAAGGCAGCAGCGTAATTTCCGGAAGGAAGGACCATGGCAAAGGGCAAGTTTGAGCGTACCAAGCCCCACGTGAACGTGGGCACGATCGGTCACGTGGACCACGGCAAGACGACGCTGACGGCGGCGA
>JALYSB010000267.1 GCA_030855025.1 Pseudomonadota bacterium | reverse complement strand
GGCGTGTACATGGCAGAGACCTCCCTGCTTTGCCTCGCGCGCTGGAACAAGTCCCCGAAGCGCATCGCCCTGCCCGAATGAAAGACTACTACTACACCGTCCTCGTCATCGGCATCGGGCTCGCTGTCGGGATCCTCTATCTCGTTCGCCGCGACCACATCTACATCCGGCAAGCCTTCTTCTGGATCATGATCGCGGCGGCGTCGCTCGCGCTCGCCATCTGGCCGGGTGTGATCGACACGCTGGGGCAACAGCTCGGCATCGCCTATCCGCCCACATTGCTGCTGCTCGCGGCGATTGTGGTGTTGGTGGTGAAGCTGCTACTGAGTGAGATCACGCTCACGAAGGTGCGGCGCGACCTGCGGCGCCTGAACCAGCGCATCGCGCTGCTTGAGGCGCAAAAGCCGCCGGAACGTGGCAGCTCCTGATGCGCGGGTTCGATGGACTTTTTTCGGGTCGTCCTTTCGTTGCCCTAGCGTAGGCTAGCTTTCGCCCTCGAGGAACGAGCGCAGCTTCTCTGAACGCGACGGGTGGCGCAGCTTGCGCAGGGCCTTGGCCTCAATCTGGCGGATGCGCTCGCGCGTCACGTCGAACTGCTTGCCGACCTCCTCGAGCGTGTGGTCGGTGTTCATCTCGATGCCGAAGCGCATGCGCAGCACCTTGGCCTCGCGCGGCGTGAGCGAATCCAGCACGTCCTTGGTGGCCTCGCGCAAGCTGGCGTAGAGCGCGGAATCCGAAGGCGCGAGCCCCGCCTGGTCCTCGATGAAGTCGCCCAGGTGCGAATCGTCGTCGTCGCCGATGGGCGTCTCCATGGAGATGGGCTCCTTGGAGATCTTGAGGATCTTGCGGATCTTCTCCTCGGGCATCTCCATCTTGATCGCGAGCGTCGCGGGATCCGGCTCGTTGCCGGTCTCCTGCAGGATCTGCCGCGAGATGCGGTTCATCTTGTTGATCGTCTCGATCATGTGCACCGGGATGCGGATGGTGCGCGCCTGGTCGGCGATCGAGCGCGTGATGGCCTGCCGGATCCACCACGTGGCGTAGGTCGAAAACTTGTAGCCGCGGCGGTATTCGAACTTGTCCACCGCTTTCATGAGGCCGATGTTGCCTTCCTGGATCAAGTCGAGGAACTGCAGGCCGCGGTTGGTGTACTTCTTCGCGATCGAGATCACCAGGCGCAGGTTGGCCTCGATCATCTCGCGCTTGGCGCGCCGCGCCTTCGCCTCACCCGTCGACATCTGGCGGGCGATCTCCTTCAGGTCCTTGATCGGGATGCCGACGTCGCGCTGCAGCGTGATGAGGGCTTCCTGCTGCTCCATCACCGCGGGCTTGAAGCGCTCGAGCGCCTTCGCGTAGGCCTTGCCCGAGGCGACTTCCTCGGCGGCCCACTTCATGTTCGTCTCGTTGCCGGGGAACACCTTGATGAAGTGCGCGCGCGGCATGTTCGAGTTCTTGGTGCAGAGCTCCATAATCTCGCGTTCGTGCTTGCGCACGCGCTCGACCAGCCCGCGAAGCCCGCTGCACAGGTGCTCGACCTGCTTGGCGGTGAAGCGGATGGCGAGCAGCTCGTTGGAGATGTTCTCCTGCAGGTCCTTGTAGGCGCGGGAGCGATAGCCCTTTTCCGCCAGGATCTTCTTCATCTTCTTGAAGAGGCGGCGGATCTTGTTGAAGTGGGTGAGCGCGTTGTTCTTGAGCTCCTCCAGGTCGGCGCTGGCGACCGCTTCGTCCTCGGCCTCCTGCTCCTCCTCGTCGAGCTCCTCGAGCTCCTCCTCCTCGGTCAGCTCCTGCTCGCTGACGACGTCCTCGCCGTCCTCGTCGACCAGCCCATCGACCAGCTCGTCGATGCGCATCTCGTCCTTCTCGACCAGCTCGGCGAGACGCATGATTTCCTCGATCGTCGTCGGGCACGACGAGATCGCATGGATCATGTGCTTGAGGCCGTCTTCGATGCGCTTGGCGATCTCGATCTCGCCCTCCCGCGTGAGCAGCTCCACCGAGCCCATCTCGCGCATGTACATGCGCACCGGGTCGGTCGTGCGGCCGAATTCCGCGTCGATCGTGGTCGACAGGGCGGCTTCGGCCTCCTCGATCACGTCCTCCTCGGCGATCGGCGCCGGCGCCTCGGTCATGAGGAGCTGCTCGGCGTCCGGGGCCTCGTCGTACACCGCGATGCCCATATCGGCGAGCATCGTGACCACGCCCTCGATCTGCTCGGCGTCGGTCATGTCGTCGGGCAGGTGGTCGTTGATCTCGGCGTAGGTGAGGTAGCCGCGCTCCTTGCCAAGGACGATCAGGTTCTTGAGGCGTTTTTTCTGCGCCTCGATCTCGGCCTGTTTTACCTCAGCCTTCTCTTCATGCTTGCTGGATTTCTTCAACTTGGATGCTCCCGCGGCGGCGATCGGGGAAAACCGTCAATTCTATCTGATTTTGGACCGCGCCTCCGGGGACGGATTCCCGGACTTCGCAGTGGCCAGACGGGCATAGAGCTCGTCGTATTCGGCCCGTTCCTCCGGGGTGGCGGTGCCGGCATCCAAGAGCCTGGCCAATTCGCTGCGGCGGCGCGTCAACTGGTCGCCGCGAAGCTTCTCGATCATGTCGTGCACCTCTGCCCCCAGATCCAGATCGGGGCTATCGGCCTGATTTAAAAGGGGTTCTACCAGCGATTCTTCCAGCGGTGCTTGGTGCTCCGATCCTGCGAAGTAAGCGCTAGCCTGTCCTAGCGTCCGTGCCCGATCTTCTGCGAAATAGGCACTAACCGCGCGTAACGTCGCCGATTCGGGTGTTTGACTCGTAATCACTTCCAAGGGGATCGCCAGGGCCAGCTCAGGTCGCAACAGCACGCGCGCCAGGAGCTTGGATTCCAGCGAGAGGGTCTTGCGAACCGTCCGGGCAGGCGGAGCGCTTCGCGCTGCGCGCTCCGGAGCGCGAGCGGGGATCAGGCCCTCGATGTCCTCCGGCGCCAGCCGCGCCAGCTCCGCCAGGCGCCGGCGGAGCATCGTCGCCAAGGCGGGCGCCTCGATCTGGACCACGAGGGGCTTGGCCTGCGCCAGGAACCGCGCCCTGCCCTCCTCGGTGCCCATATCGACCTTGGACGCCAGCTCCGCCAACAGGAACTGGGACAGGGGTTTGGCAGCCGCCACGGCCTGCAGGAAGCCCTCCTTGCCCTCCCGGCGCACGTAGGTGTCCGGGTCGTCCTCGGGGGGCAGGA
>JALYSB010000104.1 GCA_030855025.1 Pseudomonadota bacterium | reverse complement strand
CCGGGGAGCGCGTGCGCGTCGCTTTCGGCGAGGTCGACCTCTGGGAAGCCCACGTCCTGTGCCGCTACGCGGGGAAATAACCCGCTACAATTCCGCTTCATGTCGCAACGCCAACGAGAGCCGTAACGCTGCCGATGCAGTTAAGGCAGCCTTCCCCCGACGCCCTCGTCTCCTTCTCCGACTTTCTGCTCGATCGCTTCGGCCTGGTGGCCACGATGCAAGTCGCCATCGTGGGCTCGATCGCCTTCCACATCATCGCGATCGTGGGCCTCGGCTTCAAGCTGCCGTCGATCCCGAAATGGGACGCGCCGCACAACGTGATGGACGTGGTGCTGGTGAACGCGAAGAGCGCGACCAAGCCCCAGAAGGCCGATGCGCTCGCGCAGGCGAACCTCGACGGCGGCGGCAACACCGACGAGAAATTGCGGGCGCGCAGCCCCTTCCCCGCGACCGACGACCGCGATCCGAGCCGCGAGATGAAGGTGGCTGAGAGCCGCGTGCGCCAGCTCGAGGCCGAGGCGAAGGAGCTGATGACGCGCATGAAGTCGACGGCGGCGGTGACCACGGTGGAAGTCGCGCCCAAAGGGGCCACGAAGTCGGAGGCCGAGGCGCGCGACCTGGTCGAAAAAAGCCTCGAGATCGCACGCCTCGAGGCGCAGATCCGCCGCGACCACCAGGCCTACCAGGAACGCCCGAAGCGCAAGTTCGTCGGCGCCCGCGCCCAGGAGTACCGCTTCGCGCAGTACGTCGACAACTGGCGCCTGAAGGTCGAGCGCATCGGCAACCTCAACTACCCGAGTGAAGCCAAGACCCGCCGTCTCTATGGCTCGCTGCAGCTTACCGTCGCGATCAAGGCCGACGGCGAGGTGGAGACGGTGGAGATCAACCGGTCGTCGGGCCATAAGGTGCTCGACCAGGCCGCGATTCGCATCGTGCGTCTGGCCGCCCCCTTCGACCGGTTCCCCGACAACATCCGCTTGGACACCGACATCCTGCACATCACGCGCACCTGGACCTTCACGCGCGCCGACCAGGTCTACGCCGAGTAGGTGACGGATTGTCACCGCCGTTGCCGGCGGATACGCCTGGACGTAGAAGTCCTCGATCCGCTTCAGCCACGCGTGGATGAATTCCACGCGCCGGCCTGCCCTTGCGGGCGGGGAATCGAGGATCTCGCGGTCGAAGACGAACGCGCAGTACACCCTTTCGGCCGAGCGGTAGGCAGGCAAACGCGGAACCTCGGGGGTGGATTTGAGCCAAACCGCGCGAAGGATTAAAATACGCGACCGCTGGCCCATGCAAACGATAAACCTTACCAGCCACTTCCTCATCGCCATGCCGGCGATGTCGGACCCCAATTTTTCCCGAACCCTGACTTTCGTCTGCGAGCACAACGAGCGCGGGGCGCTGGGAATCGTGGTAAACCGCCCCATCGACGTGACCCTTTCAACACTGATGCGCCAGGTGGAGATCGACCTGCCCGCTTCTGCCCTCGCGGACCAACCCGTGTTCTTCGGGGGTCCGGTGCAACTCGACCATGGCTTCGTGCTGCATCGGCCGGTGGGCGAATGGAAGTCCACGCTGCCGGTGGGCGACCTGGGACTCACCACCTCGCGCGACATCCTGGAGGCGATCGCCGCGGGTCAGGGTCCGCGCGAGCAGCTGGTGGCCCTCGGTTATGCCGGCTGGGCCCCCGGGCAGCTCGAGGACGAGATCCGTCGCAACGGCTGGCTCACGGTGGAGGCCGACATCGACGTGATCTTCAACGTGCCGCCCGATGCCCGCTACACGGCGGCGATGCAAGCCCTCGGCGTGAACGCCGCGAACCTCTCCGAGGAGGCGGGACACGCGTGACGGTTTCCGGGACGCTCATCGGCTTCGACTTCGGTGAGCGGCGCATTGGTGTCGCGGTAGGCGAGACTTCCACCCGCATCGCCAATCCCCTCGGCGCGATCGATGAAGCGGCCAACGAGCCGCGTTTCCGCGCGATCGGGCGCATCGTCGACGAGTGGCAGCCTGCGGGCTTCGTGGTCGGGCGGCCGCGCCATTCGGACGACTCGGAGCACGCGATCGCCAAGCTCGCGGAGAAGTTCGCGCGCAGGCTCGAGGCGCGCTACCACCTGCCGGTGGAGTTCGTGGACGAAACCCTCACCTCGGCGATCGCCGAGTCGCAGCTGCGCGAGACGCGCACCCGGCCCGGGCGCAAGTCCGACGTCGATGCGCTGGCCGCCGCGATCATCCTGCAGAGCTTCCTCGACTCGCTCGGGTCGCCATGAAAAGCCCCGTCGCCATGAAGAGTCCGTCCCCATGAAAGGGCTGCGCACTTGAGCGCCATGCTCCCCGATGCCGAAGTCCTGGTGCGCGCGTTGACCGAGCAGATGCGCGGGAAGATCAGCGCCGATGCGGGGCTGGTCGGCATCTACAGTGGCGGCGCGTGGGTCGCCGAGCGGCTGCACCGGGCCCTCGGGCTCACGGTGCCGCTGGGCCTGCTCGCGGTCACCCTGCATCGCGACGATTTCGGCCGCATCGGCCTGCACCGGGAATCGCGCCGCAGCCAGATCCCCTTCCCGGTGGATGGCCGCGAGGTGATCCTGGTGGACGACGTGCTGCACACCGGGCGCACCATTCGCGCGGCGCTGAACGAGCTGCACGACTTCGGCCGCCCGAGCGCGGTGCGCCTCGCGGTGCTCGCCGACCGCGGCGGGCGCGAGCTGCCGGTGGGCGCGGACTTCACCGGCGCCAAGGCGCAGCTCGCCGCCGACGAGGACCTGGTGCTTTCCAACGAGAACGGCAAGCTGCGTTTCGCCGCGGTGAAACGCCCGTGATGAGGCGCGCCCAATGAGCCTTTCCAGCAAGGCGAGCCTGCAGGTCGGGGCCGACGGCAAGCTCCTGCACTTGCTCACCACCGAGGGTCTGCCGGCGGACACGATCCGGCGCATCCTCGACACCGCCGACCAGTTCGTCTCCGTGGGCGAGCGCGACGTGAAGAAGGTGCCGCTCTTGCGCGGCAAGACGATCTTCAACGTGTTTTTCGAGAATTCCACGCGCACCCGCACCACGTTCGAAATCGCCGCCAAGCGCCTGTCGGCCGACGTGATCAATCTCAACGTGGGAGCGTCGTCCACCACCAAGGGCGAGACGCTCCTCGACACGGTGTGGAACCTGCAGGCGATGGACGCGGACATGTTCATCGTTCGCCACTCGCAATCCGGCGCGCCGCACCTGATCGCGCGCCATGTGAAGCCCGGCGTGGCGGTGATCAACGCCGGCGACGGGCGCCACGCCCATCCGACGCAGGGACTCCTCGACATGTACACCATCCGCCACTACAAGCGCGATTTCTCGGCGCTCACGGTGGCCATCGTCGGCGACGTGCTGCACTCGCGCGTCGCGCGCTCGCAGATCCACGCTTTGAAGACTCTCGGCGTGCCGGACCTGCGCGTGATCGGGCCGAAGACGCTCCTGCCCGCGCAGGTCGAGCGCCTGGGCGTGCGCGTGTTCAGCGACATGCAGTCGGGACTGCGCGATTGCGACGTGGTGATCATGCTGCGCCTTCAGAGCGAGCGAATGAACGGCGCGCTGCTGCCCTCGGCGGGGGAGTTCTTCAAGTGCTATGGGTTGACGGCCGAGAAGCTCGCGCGCGCCAAGCCCGATGCCATCGTGATGCACCCGGGCCCGATGAACCGGGGCGTCGAGATCGATTCGCCCGTGGCCGACGGGCGCCAGAGCGTGATCCTGCCGCAGGTGACCTTCGGCATCGCGGTGCGCATGGCGGTGATGTCGATGCTGGGATCCGCATGAAGCTCGCGATCATTGGCGCCCGCGTCGTCGATCCCGCCTCCGGCCGCGACCAGGCCGGATCCATCTACGTCGCCGACGGCGCGATAGCCGCCCTCGACAAGGCTCCCAGCGGATTCAGGGCCGACGAGACCATCGATGCGAAAGGCCTCATCGCATGCCCGGGGCTGGTCGACATCGCCGCGCGCTTGCGCGAGCCGGGCTTCGAATACAAGGCCACGCTCGAAAGCGAGCTGCGAGCCGCCGCCGCCGGGGGCATCACCACCCTTGCCTGCCCGCCGGACACCGATCCGCCGCTGGACGAGCCGGGCCTGGTGGAAATGCTCAAGCGCCGCGCCGCGGGACTGGACTGCGCGCACGTTCATCCTCTGGGTGCGCTCACCCTGGGGCTCAAGGGGGCGCGGCTCGCCGAGATGGCCGAGCTCCACGAGGCGGGTTGCGTCGGTTTTTCCCAGGGCAACGCCGCGTTGCCGGGCCTCAACACCCTCATGAGCGCGATGCGCTACGCGGCCACCTTCGGGTTCACGGTGTGGCTGCGCCCCGAGGACGCGGACCTCGCGAATGACGGCGTCGCCCACGAGGGCGAGGTCGCCACGCGTCTCGGGCTGGCGGCCATCCCGGCGCTCGCCGAAACGGTGGCGCTGCGCACGATCATCGAGCTGATGGCGGCCACCGGCGCGCGCGTGCACCTCGCGCGCCTGTCGACCGGGGCGGCCGTGGGCCTCGTCGCCGAGGCGAAGGCGCGGGGCGCTGCGCTCACCTGCGACGTCGGCATTCACCACCTGCACCTCTGCGATCGCGACATCGGCGACTTCGACGCCAACTGCCGGCTCAGCCCGCCACTGCGCGATCCGGGCGATCGCGAGCGCCTGCGCCAGGCCGTGGCCGAAGGCACGATCGATGCGATCTGTTCGGACCATACCCCGGTCGACGAGGACGCGAAGCAGGTGCCGTTCGCCGAGGCCGAGCCCGGCGCCACCGGGCTCGAACTCCTGCTGCCGCTCACACTCCAATGGGGACGAGAGACGCGCTTGAAGCCCGTTGAGGCGCTGGGAGCGATTACCCACCGCGCGGCCCGCATCCTGGGTGTTGCGGCCGGGACGCTCGCCCCGGGAGCTAGCGCGGACATCTGCCTGTTCGATCCCGACAAACCCTGGGTCGTGCAGGCGCAGGCACTCCTCAGCCAGGGCAAGAACACGCCGTTCCAGGGCCTCGAGCTCACCGGTCGCGTCGTCCGAACGATCTTCGGCGGCCGCACCGTCCACGCCAACTGAAGTCGCGGCCACAAGCCGTGGCTTCTTCACGCGAAAGCTGCACGATGACGAATCCCCTTCTCGACTTTTCCGGACTGCCACGCTTCACCGCGGTGCTTCCCGCCCATATCGAGGATGCAGTCGACCACCTGGTTGCCGCGGGCCGCGCGACCATCGAGCGGCTGTCTGCCCTCGAGACGGCGCCCACCTGGGAGTGCTTCGTGGAGCCGCTCGACGACGCCAACGAGCGCCTCGCGCGGGCGTGGTCGCAAGCGAGCCACCTGAACGCGGTCGTCAACTCGCCCGAGATGCGCGACGCCTACAACGCGGCGCTGCCGAAAGTCACCCAGTACTTCAGCGAGCAGGGGCAGGACCAGCGGCTGCACGCGGGCTTCAAGGCGCTGCGCGCCGCTCCCGCCTTCGACAGCTGGCCGCGCGCGCGCCGGCGCCATGTCGACAACGAGCTGCGCGACTTCCGCCTGGGGGGTGCGGAGCTTGCGCCGCCGCAGAAGGCGCGTTTTCTCGAGGTGAAGCAGGAGCTCGCGAAGGTCGCCTCGCGCTTCCAGGAAAACGTGCTCGATGCCACCAACGATTTCGGACTCCATGTGAGCGACCGCGTGGAGCTCTCGGGCATCCCCGAGGACGTGCTCGCCACCGCGGCCGAGGCCGCGCGCAAGGAGGGCCGCGAAGGCTGGAAGCTCACGCTGCACATGCCGTGCTACCTCCCGGTCATGCAATACGCCGACCACCAGGGCCTGCGCGAGCGGATGTACCGCGCCAACGTGACCCGCGCCTCCGAGTTCGGCAAGCCCGAATGGAACAACGATGCAAACATCCTTCGCATCCTCGACCTGCGCAACGAGGTCGCGCGGCTGCTGGGCTTCGCCGCTTACGCCGAGGTCTCGCTCGCCACCAAGATGGCCGCGTCACCCGACGAGGTCCTCGACTTCCTGCAGGACCTGGCGGCGCGCTCCCGGCCGTTCGCCGAGCGCGACATGCAGGAGCTGCGCCGCTTCGCACACGACGAGCTCGGCATGGCCGAGGTGCGCGCCTGGGACACCGCATACGTGGGCGAGAAGCTGCGCCAGCGGCGCTACGCGTTCTCCGACCAGGAGGTGAAGCAGTACTTCCCCGAGGACGACGTCCTCGCGGGCATGTTCCGCCTGGTCGAGACGATCTACGGCCTGAAGGTCCGTCCGGCCCAGGCCGAGAGCTACCACCCCTCGGTGCGCTTCTTCGAGCTGGCCGACGCGGGCGGCAACCGCGTGGGCCAGTTCTACCTCGATCTCTACGCACGCGACCACAAGCGCGGCGGCGCGTGGATGGACGATGCGATCAATCGCCGGCGCCTCGGCCACCGCGTGCAGACGCCGGTTGCGTTCCTCACCTGCAATTTCTCGGGCCCGGTCGCGGGCAAGCCCGCGCTCTTCACCCACGCCGAAGTGAGCACGCTCTTCCACGAGTTCGGCCACGGGCTGCACCAGCTCCTCACCCAGGTCGACGAGCTCGGGGTCTCGGGCATCAACGGCGTCGAGTGGGACGCGGTCGAGCTGCCGAGCCAGTTCATGGAGAATTTCTGCTGGGAATGGGACGTCGTGGCACCCATGACACGCCACTTGGACACCGGCGCGCGCATCCCGCGCACCCTCTTCGACAAGCTCCTCGCGGCGAAGAACTTCCAGTCGGGCATGCAGTTCGTGCGGCAGCTGGAATTCGCGCTCTTCGACATGAAGCTGCACGCGGGGCCGGCGCCCGCCGCGGGCGGCGTGATCGCGCTCCTCAATGAGGTGCGCCGCCAGGTGGCGGTGACGCCTACGCCGGAGTACAACCGCTTCCCGAACCAGTTCTCGCACATCTTCGCCGGCGGCTATGCCGCGGGCTACTACAGCTACAAGTGGGCGGAGGTGCTCTCCTCGGATGCTTTCGGGGCGTTCGAGGAAGGCGGCGTGCTCAACCCCGAGATCGGCGCCCGCTTCCGGCGCGAGGTGCTCGCCTGCGGCGGCAGCCGCCCGGCGCTCGAATCGTTCGTCGCCTTCCGCGGCCGCAAGCCGCAGATCGACGCCCTTCTGCGTCATAATGGAATGACGGTGGCCTCGTGAGGATCTCGGGCATTCGACGGCGGGCCACGGACCGGAGGCAGGAGCCATGAGAGCTTCGATCGCGCTTCGCGCGGCATTGGCCGCGCTGCTCGTCACGAGCCTGCACGCGCAGGCGCAGTCGACCGTCTACCGCTGGGTAGACAAGGACGGCAAGGTGCAGTTTTCCGACAGCCCCCCGCCCGCCGAAGCCAAGGACGCGACGCAACGGCGCATGGGCGGCGGCTATGTGGACGAGGGTCAGGTGCCCTATGCCACCCAGGTGGCCACGCGCCGCTACCCGGTGGTGCTGTTCGTGAGCGACGATTGCGGCGATGTCTGCGCCCAAGCGCGCGCGCTGCTGTCGAAGCGCGGGGTGCCGTTCAGCGAGAAGAACGCCAAGACCAGCCCCGAGGCGGGCGCGGAGCTGAAGAAGCTCGCCGGCGCCATGCAGGTGCCGCTGCTGCTGGTCGGCTCCAATGCCGTGAAGGGATACCTGGAGGAAGAGTGGCAGTCCGCGCTCGACGAGGCGGGCTACGCGCGCTCCCGGCTCCCGGGCCAGCCCGGACCGCGTCCCAAATAGCAGCTCCCGCATGAAGATCGCAACCTGGAACGTGAATTCGCTCCGGGTGAGGCTCCCGCACCTGCTCTACTGGCTCGCGGCCCATTCCCCCGACGCGATGTGCCTGCAGGAGACCAAGTGCGAGGACGCCACCTTTCCCGCCGATGAGCTGCGCGCCGCGGGCTACTGCAGCGTCCACAACGGCCAGCGCACCTACAACGGCGTCGCGATCCTGAGCCGCATCGAGTCGGGCGGCGTGTGCCGCGGCATTCCGCGGTTCACCGACGAGCAGAGCCGGGTGATCGCCGCCGATATCGACGGCGTTCGCGTGGTGAGCGTCTACGTGCCCAACGGCCAGAGCGTGGGCTCGGACAAGTACGCCTACAAGCTGCGCTGGTTCGAGGCCCTCGCGGCCTGGCTCGAGACCGAGATCGCCGCGCATCCGCGGATCGCGGTGTTGGGTGACTTCAACGTCGCCCCCGAGGGCCAGGACGTGCACGACCCGGCCGCATGGGCGGGGCAGGTGCTCTTCAGCGACCCGGAGCGCGCGGCGCTGCGCCGCCTCTTCACGCTCGGCTTCGTCGATGCCTTCCGGCTTTTCGCGCAGCCAGAGCGATCGTATACGTGGTGGGATTACCGCATGAACGCGTTTCGCCGCAAGATGGGCCTGCGCATCGACCACGTGCTGCTCTCGCCGGCGCTCGCGGCCTCGTGCCGCGCGTGCACCATCGACCTCGAGCCGCGGCGGCTCGAGCGGCCCTCGGATCACGCGCCCGTGATCTGCGAGATCGCCTAGGGTGAGCGCGGCCCAGGTCCCGCAGTCGGCGCTCGAGGAGTTGCTGCGGCGCGCGGTCGGCGTGGGCGGCTTCCCGATCGCCTGGATCTCGTTCATCGATGCGGGGTGCGAGCGGCTGCGCGCGCGCGCGGGCGTGAGCTTCACCGAGCTGTCCGCCGAGCGCAGCCTCGCGCTCTCCCTGGTCCCGCTCGACCGGGCGCTCTTCGTCGACGACGCCTCGCTTAGCGAGTGGCGCCACCATCCGCTGGTGGCCGCCGGACCGCGCGCGCGTTTCCTGGGCGTCGTGCCCCTGGTGTCGAGCACCGGCGAGCTCATCGGCACCCTCACCGTCCTCGACCCGATCCCGCGCACCCTGGGGCGCAACGAGCGCACCGCGCTCGCCAACCTCGCGTCGCTCGCGGTGGCGCGCGTCGAGGCGCTGCGCGAAGGGCTCGCACGCGATGCACCCGCGGCGCCGCGCGATCGGCTCGAGGACGAGGTCCGCCGCCGGCAGGAGGCCGAGGCGCGCTGGGAACAGGAGCGACAGTTCACGGACGCGGTCCTGGACAACCTCACGGGCGCCTTCTACCTGGTGTCGCAGGAGGGCAGGATCCTGCGATGGAACGCCGCGCTCGCCGCAGCCATCGGCTACACCGACGCCGAGATCGGCGCGATGAGTCCCGTGGATTTCATCTCCCCGCAGGACCGCGACGCCGTTGCGGCGGGCATGCGCGAGGTGCTCGAGCTGGGGCGCGACCTGGCCATCGAGGCCGAAATCCTCGATCGCGGCGGCAACATCCGCCCCTACCTGCTGAGCGGGCGGCCAGTCACCCTGGGCGGGCGGGTGTGCATGATCGGAATCGCGCGCGACATCACGATGCGCAAGCGCACCGAGCAGCAACTGGTGCGCGCCAAGGAGCGCCTCGACCTGGCGCTCACCAGCTCCAGCCTCGCGCTCTGGGATTGGGACCTGAAGCACAGCCGCGTCTATTTCAACGAGAGCTGGTCCGCCCTCCTGGGCGACTCCCCGCGCGAGTCCACATTCTCGGGCGAGGAGGTGATCTCCTGGGCCCACGGCGAGGACCGCGAGGTCTTGCGCGTGGCGGTCGGCAACGCCGCGAAGGGCGTGAGCGAGGCGTTCGACTGCGAGTACCGCGTGCCCAACGCCGCCGGCGATTGGATCTGGGTGCACTCGCGCGGCAAGGTCACGCAACGCGACGGCAGCGGCCAGGCGCTGCGCATGACCGGGACCTCGACCAACATCACCAAGCGCAAGATCGCCGAGGAGCGCGCCGAATTCCTCGCCACGCGGGACCCGCTCACGGGCCTTCCCAACCGCGTGCTGCTGCACGACCGCCTCGAGCAGGGCGTGGTGAACGCCGCGCGGCACCACACCGGTTTCGCGTTCATGTTCATCGACCTCGACCGCTTCAAGACGATCAACGACTCCCTCGGCCACCATGTGGGCGACGAACTCCTGAAGGCCGTGGCGGACCGGCTCCAGTCGTGCGTTCGCGCCTCTGATACCGTTGCGCGCCTGGGTGGCGACGAGTTCGCGGTGATCCTCGAGAACCTGCGCGACGACGACGACGAGGGCGCCCAGCAGGTGGCCGAGAAGATGATCGCTTCCATGGGCTCGCCGATGCTGATCGAGGGCCAGGCCCTCAACACCTCGTGCTCCATCGGCATCAGCATCTTCCCCAACGACGGACGCGACAGCGGCTCGCTCATGAAGAACGCCGACGTGGCGATGTACTACGCCAAGGAGAAGGGGCGCAACAACTACCAGTTCTTCTCGTCCGACATGAACTCCCGCGCCCAGGAGCGGTTATCGGTCGAGAATTACCTGCGCCTGGCGCTGCGCAGGAACGAGCTGGTGTTGCATTACCAGCCCCGCATGAATGTCGCGAGCGGCGAGCTGGTGGGGGTGGAGGCGCTGATCCGCTGGCAGCATCCGCGCCGGGGTCTGCTTTCGCCCGACAAGTTCATCGAGGTGGCCGAGGATTCGGGTCTCATCGTCCCGATCGGCGAGTGGGTCCTGGAGACCGCGTGCGCGCAGATCCGGGCGTGGCAGGCGAGCGTGCAGCCGGGACTGCGCATCTCGGTCAACCTCTCGGTCGGACAGGTGGTGAACGGCGAGCGGCTCTATCGCGCCGTCGAGCAGGCGATGCAGCGCTCGGAGATCCCCGCGGCGACCCTCGAGCTCGAGCTGACCGAAAGCCATTTGATGCAGAACATCGAGGAGAAGGCGGCGCTGCTCAACCGGCTGGGCGAGCTCGGCGTGGGCGTGGCGATCGACGATTTCGGCACTGGATATTCGTCGCTGTCGTACTTGAAGCAGCTGCCGGTGGACTCGATCAAGATCGACAGCTCGTTCGTGCGCGACATCGGCGTCGATCCCGACGACGAGGCGATCATCAAGGCGATCGTCGCGATGGCCCATTCGCTGCGCCTGTCGGTGGTCGCCGAGGGAGTCGAGA
>JALYSB010000266.1 GCA_030855025.1 Pseudomonadota bacterium | reverse complement strand
GTGACGGCCTTGAGCTGCTCGGGATTGAGACCGGAAACCAGGCGGGACATGACGGAGGGCGCGTTTCGAGCCTGCAATTATTTCATGCCCGGTACTGCGCCGTCGCCTCGGATTTCCCAAAAAAAGAGGGCGCCTTAAAGGCGCCCTTCAACTGTCTGCCCCAACTGCTAGGTCACGCAGAGTGCGTGACTATGGATCGACCATGTACTCCCTGCATAAGTTCCGAGCCCTCATGGCCCCTCGTGCACCGTCGGCAACGCCACGCCCTTCAGCGTGCGCAGGCTCGCCATCAGCGCCCGGGCCTGCGGCTCGCCCAGGAGCCCCACGACCTGGACCCGAAAATATCCTTCCTTTGCAACGACTTCCGCGGGAAAACCGGCGCCTCTCAGCATCCCCCGAAGGGCCATCGCGTCGTCGCGCTTCGGCTTGACCGCGGCCACCACCCGCCAGCGCCCCCCGGCGCCCGCCGCCGCGCCTTCGGTTGAAATCTCGGTCTCCCGCGCCCATTCGTCGACCTGCTTCGCATCCACCTTGGCGACCTCGGGCGCCCCGTCGCGCGGCTTCTGGTAGAAGTCGAGGGGCTGGTCGAGCGTCACCGTGGGATGGCCCTGGGAGCCCACGGTGATACTCCCCTCGAGGAGGCACACCAGGTCACGCTGGTCGGTGGATTTTCCCCACAGGTCGGTACCGCGAATGCCGGCGGTCACGTGCTTCACCTTGATCGACACGTCGCGCGTACGGCCCACCGAGCGCGTCGTGAAGCGGAACGCGCCCGCGATCACCTCGAGGGACGCGCGAAATACGCCCCGGTCTTCGACACGCTCGATCACGAACTGCGCGTTCTCGCCGAGCTTGACAGCGCTCCCCTCGGCGAGCTTCAGCTGCACGCGCGCATTGCCGCCGGTGCGCAGCCGGTCCCGGGCCTCGAGCTGCAGGCCAGGCGTGAGCGGCACCGCGTTGCCGCCGCGCTCGAGCCACGCCGGGTACTGGACGGCTTCCACCACAGCCAGCTGCGAGTGCGCGGCGAGGGAAGCGAAGGTGCAGCAGGCGAGGAGTGTCGTGATTGCTTTCATAGCCGCAAAAATGCACCCAACTGCGCGTCAAATCAAGGGTTTGGTGAGGCTCGCCTGATATAATTTTGCCTCCATGGAACCCCAATATCATCCGCGGGCGATCGAGTCCGCAGTCCAGCAAGAATGGGCCGACAGCCGTGCGTTCGTCGCGCCTGACGCTTCGCCCAAGCCCAAGTACTACTGCGTCTCGATGCTGCCGTACCCGTCGGGCAAGCTGCACATGGGGCACGTGCGCAACTACACGATCAGCGACGCGCTCTACCACTTCAAGCGCATGAAAGGCTGGAACGTCCTCATGCCGATGGGCTGGGATGCGTTCGGCCTGCCCGCCGAGAACGCCGCGATGGCCAACGGCGTGCCCCCGGCGAAGTGGACCCGGGACAACATCGCCTACATGAAGGCGCAGTGCCAGGCGATGGGCTGGGCGATCGACTGGACGCGCGAGCTGGCCACCTGCAACCCTTCGTACTATCGCTGGAACCAGTGGTTCTTCCTGCGCCTGTGGGAGAAGGGCCTCATCTACAAGAAGACCGGCGTGGTGAACTGGGATCCGGTCGACATGACGGTGCTTGCCAACGAACAGGTGATCGACGGGCGCGGCTGGCGTACCGGCGCCGTGGTCGAGAAGCGCGAGATTCCCATGTGGTACATGCGGATCACGCAGTACGCCGACGAGCTGCTCGATTCCCTCGACGGCCTCGGTTGGCCCGAGCAGGTGAAGCAGATGCAGCGCAACTGGATCGGGAGGAGCGAGGGCGTGGAGTTCACGCTGCCCTACGCGCCCGAAACCGCGAAGCGCATGGCCGACGGCAAGGCCGGCCTCAAGGTCTTCACCACGCGTGCCGACACCATCATGGGGATCACGTTCGCGGCGGTCGCGCCCGAGCATCCCCTCGCCACCGAGGCCGCGAAAGGCAACGCGCCGCTGGCCGCCTTCATCGAGGAGTGCAGGAAGGGCGGCGTCCAGGAAGCCGACATCGCCACGATGGAAAAGAGGGGCATGCCCACCGGCTTGAAGGTGCTCCATCCCTTCACCGGCGAGCCGATCGAGGTGTGGGTCGGCAACTACGTGCTGATGGGCTACGGCGAGGGCGCGGTGATGGCCGTTCCGGGCCACGACGAGCGCGACTTCGCTTTCGCGAAGAAGTACGGGCTGCCGATTGCCCAGGTGATCGATGTCGACGGCCAGGAATATTCGCTCGATGAATGGGAGCCATGGTACGAGGCGCCGGGACGCAACGTGAACTCCGGTGCCTACGATGGCCTCGCGCAGAAGGACTCGATCGACGCGGTCGCCGCGGCGCTCGAGAAGGCGGGCCTTGGGGCCAAGCGCGTCCAGTACCGCCTGCGCGACTGGGGCATCTCGCGCCAGCGCTACTGGGGCACGCCGATCCCGATCGTCAAATGCCCGAAGTGCGGCGACGTGGGCGTGCCGGACAACCAGCTTCCGGTGGTGCTGCCCGAGAACCTCGTGCCGGATGGCACCGGCAGCCCGCTCGCGAAAACGCCTTCCTTCTACGAGACAAAGTGCCCGAAGTGCGCAGGCGCTGCCAAGCGCGAGACCGACACCCTGGACACCTTCGTCGACTCGTCCTGGTACTTCATGCGCTACACCTGCCCCGACGCGACCGCGATGGTGGATGAGCGGGCGCAGTACTGGATGCCGCTCGACATGTACATCGGCGGCATCGAGCACGCCATCCTGCACCTGCTCTACGCGCGCTTCTGGACCAAGGCGATGCGCGACCTGGGGCTCGTCCGCGCCGACGAGCCGTTCGCGAACCTGCTCACGCAGGGGATGGTGCTGAACCACATCTACTCGCGGCGCACGGCGAAGGGCGCAATCGAGTATTTCGCGCCCGACGAGGTGACGGTTGCGCACGACGCCGACGGCAAGGTCACGAGTGCCACGCTCAAGGCCGACGGCAGCGAGATCGAGTACGAGGGCATCGGCACGATGTCCAAGTCGAAGAGGAACGGTGTCGATCCTCAGGAGATGATCGACAAGTACGGGGCGGACACCGCGCGGCTCTACGTGATGTCGGCCAACCCGCCGACCGACACCGTTCTCTGGTCCGACGAGAGCGTGGAGGGATCCTTCAAGTTCCTGAGGAAGCTCTGGAGGATTGTCCATGAGCATCGCG
>JALYSB010000265.1 GCA_030855025.1 Pseudomonadota bacterium | reverse complement strand
CGCGCGGCGTTCGCCGGGCAGCCGCACCTCGGGATCCTCGGTCATCGCCGCGACCAGCGTCTCGACCCGCTCGAGGTACACCTCGTTTCCCGCGAGCGCTCGTGGATCGATCGCGATAAAAGCCTGCCCGATGCGCGTGGGCCGTCCTGCGTCGGCAAAGAAGCTATCGGACTCGAAGCCGAACGCCGCGCCCGAGAGCGCGCACACCAGCAACTCCACGGTGAGCGCGAGCATCGCGCCCTTCACGCCGCCCGCGGGCAGCATGCTGCCTTCGAGGGCCGCCTTTGCGTCGGTCGTCGGCCTGCCCTGTGCATCGATGGCCCAGCCTTCCGGAATCGGCGTGCCGTCGCGAGCGGCCACCATGATCTTGCCTCGCGCCACGGCCGATAGCGACAAGTCGATCGACAGAGCCGGTAGCGAACGGCGCGGGAACACGGCTGCGATCGGGTTCGTCCCGAAAAGCGCGCGCTTGCCGCCCCACGCGGGAATCGCCGCCGGCGAATTGCCCATCGCGATTCCCACCTGTCCGGCCGCTGCGACCGGTCCGAGGTGGTGGGCGGCAACGCCGAAATGATTGCTGTTGGTCACCGCGACGAACGCTACGCCGAACTCTTGCGCGCGCCGCACCGCCTCGCGGGCCCCGAGGCCGCACGCCTCGAAGGCGAGTCCCCCATGCGCATCGACCACGCACGCCGCCTTCGAGTCCCGGACGACCTCGGGAACGGCATCACCCTTCGCGCGGCCGTTCTTCAAGTGCCCACAATACTGCGGCACGCGCGAGGCGCCGTGCGATGCGGTGCCTTCCTGCTCCGCGGCCGCGAGCGCGCGCGCGGTCGCATCCGCCATCGCGTCCGTGGCACCGGAGCGCACCAGCGCCGCCTTCATGGAGCGCTCGAGCTCCGCGGCGGTGATGCGGGTGGTGGTCATGCGGCGAGCAAGGTTTGTCCGGGACGTACGCGGGTGAACTTCACCGGCTGGAAATCGACCTGGAAACTCCCGCCTGCCATTCGGACGCGCGAAAACGCCGACGCCTCCAGATTCCCCGTCTCGGGAAAGTCCTCGCGGAAATGCGCACCGCGCGAATCGGTCCGGGCCTGAGCCGCGGCGCAAATCGCGCCGCTGACCGTGATGAGGTTGGAGAGATTCAACCAGTCGTGCCAGGTCAAATTGTAGCGCAGGTCCGTTCCCGCGATGCCGATGCGGCGCAATTCCTCGTCGAGCGCGAGCAGCTGCGCGCTGGCGCGCGCGAGGCCCTTCCCATCGCGCAGGATCCCGACGTCGTCCCACATCAGCTGGTAGAGCGCCTCGCGTACGCCCTCGATGTTGCCCGCGGCACGGCCCACCGGAAAGCGCGCCCGTGCCTGCGCCTCGTCGAGCGCATGCGGCGCGGGCTCGCGCCATTTCCCTTCAGCCACCGTCCACGCGGCCATCGCGTCGCCGGCGATCGCGCCGAAAACGGTGGAGTTCGCAACGCCGTTGCCGCCCAGGCGGTTGGCGCCGTGCACGCCGCCCGTGTCCTCGCCCGCTGCGAACAGCCCGTCAAGCGCGGTGCGTCCGTCGGCCGCGAACTCCACGCCGCCCATCATGTAGTGCGCGGTCGGAACTACCTCGACGAGACCGCCGGCGAGATCGAATCCGCAGTCGGCGCACCGCTCGACCATTCCCTTGAACTGCCGCGCGACATTCTCGGGACCGAGGTGTGCCATCGACAGGTACACGCCGCCCGCGGGAGAGGCCCGGCCGGCGCGCATCTCCGCCAGGATCGCGCGCGAGACAACGTCGCGCGTGGCGCGCTCCCCGCGCGGATCGTAGTTCTCCATGAACCGCCGGCGCTCGCCGTCGAGCAAGTGGCCGCCCGAGCCGCGCAAGCCTTCCTCGAGCACGGTGCCGGTCATGCGCGTCCCTGAACCCGCGAGGAGCCCGGTGGGATGGAACTGCACCATCTCCATGTCACGCAAGACAAGCCCCGCGCGCAGCGCCATCGCGAGCCCGTCGCAACTCTTGTCGCCCGAAGGCGTGTGGTAGCGATACATCGTGGGGCCGCCGCCGGTCGCAAGCAGCACCGATCGCGCCTGCACGAACGCGAGCTCTCCGGTGCGCATGTCGATCATCAGCACGCCCGCGACGGCGTGACCAGTCGCGTCCATCACCAGGTCGACCGCCCGGTGCTCCTCGAGGCGCTTGGCGCCGCTCACCCACGCCTGCTCGGCGAGGCGGTTGATGATCTCGATCCCGGTCAGGTCGCCCTTGTGGACGGTGCGGTCGAAGGTCTGCCCCGCGAACGCCTTCTGGTGGACCGTACCGTCGGGATTGCGGTCGAAGAAACAGCCGAGCTCATTCTCGAGCTCGTGCACGCGCTCGATCGCCTTGGTCACCAACGTCCACGCGAGATCCTGGTCGGGCAGCCATTTGCCGCCCTCGATCGTATCCATGAAGTGTCGCTCGACCGAATCGCCCGGCGCGAGCGCCACGTTGTAGCCGCCCTGGACCATGCGCGTGCAGCCGCACTTGCCGAGCAGTCCCTTGACGGCGATGGTGACCTCGAGCTGGGGCGCGGCGCGGCGCGCGTGCAGCGCCGCGAACAATCCGGCGCCGCCCGAGCCGAGGATGAGGATATCGGTCTTGTGGCGTCTCACGCGTGCGTCGGGCATGACCCCATTATGGGGTCAGACCCCGATTGGGCGGCTTACGTCCTCGCGTGCAGGACCCAGAGACGCGCGATGTCGCCGGTCCCGTCGTTGCCCTTCACCTCACGCAGCGTCTGGACGCCGCGTTGCTTGTTGCCCGTGAAGAGCTGGGCCTCGCCCAGGCGCAGCTTGGCGTCGTCGGGCCGCTTGAGGCCACCCTTCTTGATGCCCTGCTCGATGAGCGGGATTCCCTTGGCGGCGTTGCCTTCGTAGACGTAGTTCAAACCGATTCGCACGAGGTCGTTGCCGTCCTTCGCGGCGAGGGCCTCGCGCTCTTCCTGCGCGCGGTTCTTCAGCGACTCGGCCAGGGACTTGTCGACCAGCGTCTGCAGGCGCTTATGGCGCTCGGCCTGGTCGCCCTTGCCGAGGGCTCCGACCGAGTAGCCCTTGTCGATCATCGCCTTGGCCTCCGACGGGACGCCCGCCTGCATCGCGAGTTGGGCCATCTCCATGTAGTCGTTGGCCCCGGCGATGTTGCCGGTGGCCAGCCGGAGGCGGTACACGTTCACGCCGAGGCGGTCGGAGAACCCCGGCTTCTTCTGCACGCGCGACAGC
>JALYSB010000103.1 GCA_030855025.1 Pseudomonadota bacterium | reverse complement strand
CGACGCGGTGCACGTACATCGGGCGGTAGTAACCGCCGCGGATATCGTCCTCGCGCGTCCAGACCACCTTGACGGGTACCTTGATGTCCTTGGCCACCTGGCACGCCTCGACGATGTAGTCCGAGACGGGATTGGCGCGCCGCCCGAAGCCCCCGCCCGCGAGCATCGTGTTCATCTTCACCTTGGCGGGCTCGAGCCCGAGCGCCTTCGCGGCCGCCCCGTGGTCGACGCCCTGGAACTGCGAGCCCACCCAGATCTCGGCGCCGTCCGCGCGGACTTCGATCGTGCAGTTGAGCGGCTCCATCGGCGCATGCGCGAGGTAGGGCACCTCGTATTCGGCCACCACCGTCTTCGCGGCGGCCTTGATCGCCTCGGGGTTCGCCGCTTTCTTCGCGACCTTGCCCGGCGTCGTCGCCAGCTCGCGGAACTGCTTGCGCAGGGCCTCGGTCGATGCGCCCGCGTTAGGGCCCAGGTCCCAGTCGACCACGAGCGCATCGCGCCCGGTCTTCGCCGCCCAGAAGCTCTTGCCCACCACCGCCACGCCGTTGGAAAGCTCGACCACGTGCGTGACACCTGGGACAGTCTTTACCTTCTCGGTGTTGAAGGACCGGGGCCGCGCGCCGAAGACGGGCGCATGCGCAACCAGCGCCGTGTGCAGGTTCTTGCGCTGCACGTCGAGGCCGAAGACCGCCTTGCCGTTCACCTTCTCGAGCGAGTCCAGGCGCCGCATGGGCTTGCCGATGAGCTTGAAATCCTTCGGATCCTTGAGCTGCACCTTCTGCGGCACCGGCACCTTGCCCGCGGCTTCCGCCAGCTGCCCGTACGAGAGCTTCTTGCCGCCCGGGCCGAGGATGAATCCCTTCTCGGCGCGCACGTCGGCGAGCTTTACCTTCCATTGATCGGCCGCGGCCTGCATGAGCATGGTGCGCGCCTGGGCGCCGACGGTGCGCAACTGGTCGTACGAATTCACCACGCTCGAGGATCCGCCCGTCATCTGCATGCCGAACATCGTGTGCGCGTACTCCGCGCCGGCGGGCGCAAGCTCCGCGCGCACGCGGCTCCAGTCGCACTCGAGCTCTTCGGCGACGAGCATCGGCAGCGAGGTCGTCACTCCCTGCCCGAACTCGAGATGCTTCACCATCACCGTGCAGGTGCCATCCTTGCCGATGCGCAGGAACGCGTTCGGCGAGACCGCCGGAGGCGGTTGCTGCGCGAACGCCCGTCGCCCGCCGCCACCGGGCAGCCAGAACGAGATCATCAGCGCGCCGGCAAGCGCGGTGGAGCCCTTGAGGAAATTGCGCCGCGCGGGGGATTTCATCACGCCCTCACGCTTTCTTGAGCGCGGTGGACGCGCTCTTGATCGCCTCGCGCACCCGCTGGTAGGTGCCGCAGCGGCAGATGTTGCCGCTCATCGCGGCATCGATGTCCGCATCCGATGGCGCGGCGTTCTTGGCGAGCAGCGCGGTGGCCGCCATCACCTGCCCCGACTGGCAATAGCCGCACTGCACGACATCCTTGTCGACCCAGGCCGCCTGCACCGCGCGCGCCACCCGCCCCTGCGTGGTGCCGACAATGCCTTCGATCGTGACGACCCGCTTGCCCTCCAGCGTCGAGGCGGGCGTGACACAGGCGCGCGCGGGCTCGCCATTGATGTGGACCGTGCAGGCGCCACAGAGCGCCATGCCGCAGCCGTACTTGGTGCCGGTCATCGCGAGGTGGTCGCGCAGGACCCAGAGCAGGGGCGTATCGGCAGCGCCGCGGAAGTCGACTTGCTCGCCGTTGACGTGGAACTTGGCCATGGAATTGGGGGGATTCGGTAGGATCGGAAGGAGCCGCAATTATGCCTTTGGTATCATGCGCACGCATTTCAGGTTCATGACCATGCCCTCTCCCCGAAGCAGAATGTTCCCCACCCCGGACGACGCCGAGACCGCGTTCTACGAGGCGTTCGAGCGCGCGGACCTCGCGGGCATGATGGCGGTCTGGGCGGCCACCGACGATGTCGTCTGCATCCATCCGACGGGCCCGCGCCTGCAGGGGTTCGACGCGGTGCGCGAGAGCTGGGGGCAGATCTTCTCCAGCGGCTCGCAGCTGCGCTGCCGCATCATCGACGTGCGGAAGTTCGACGGCCAGAGCGTGGCGGTGCGTTCGGTGGTCGAGGTCCTGACCGCGACCGGGCAACAGGGCGCGCCGCAGTCGGTGCTCGCCACCAACGTCTACGAGCTGGGCGACGGCGGATGGCGCATGGTGATCCACCACGCCGCCCCGATGCCCGAAGCCGCAGCCGCCGCCGCCGACGAGCCCGCTTCGCCTGCCCACACCCTGCACTAGGTCCCCCATGCAAGGCATTTTTGCCGCCTTGATCGCCGTGTTCGGCGCGCTTGCGGTGCAGGCGGCGGATCCGAGGAAGGTGATCCGCACGGCGTCGCCCAGCGCCGAGCGGGGGTTCGACTGCGTGCGCGAGTCGGACGAGAACACCGGCACCATCTGCGACAACATCTTCGACGCGCTACTGCAGTACGACCACCTCGCACGCCCGATCAAGCTGCAGCCGCGCGCTGCGGCCGCGATGCCCGAGGTGACCGACGGCGGCCGCACCTTCACCTTCCGCCTCAAGCCCGGCATCTACTTCACGCCCGACGCGGCGTTCAAGGGGCAGCGGCGCGAGCTCGTGGCCGCGGATTACGTCTTCAGCCTCAAGCGATTCGTCGACCCGAAGGTGCGAGCGCAGTGGGCGTTCCTGCTCGAGGGCAAGGTCTCGGGCCTGGACGCGCTCGGGGAGGAAGCCAAGCGTACCGGCCGGTTCGACTACGACCGCCCGATCGAGGGGCTGCAGGCGCCATCCAAGTACGAATTCGTCCTCAAGTTGATCGAGCCCGACTTCAACATGCTCTACATCCTCACCATGCCCGCGACCGCGGCCATGGCGCGCGAGGTGGTGGAGCACTACGGCGAGGCGATCGCGGAGCACCCGATCGGCACGGGCCCGTTCAAGCTGGGCCGGTGGCGGCGCTCGGCCCTCGTGGTTCTCGACGCCAACCCCGATTTCCGCGAGGAGTACTTCGAGACCGCGGGCGGCGAGGACGAGCGCGACCACGCGATCGCGCGCCACCTGAAGGGCAAGCGCCTGCCGCGGGTCGGGCGCATCGAGTACTCGATCATCGACGAGCACCAGCCTCGCTGGCTCGCGTTCCTGAACGGCCAGCATGAGTACATCCGTCCTCTGCCGGCGGAGTTCATCGAGGTCGCGATGCCCGGCGGCCGGCTCGCGCCCAACCTCGCCCGCAGCGGCATCCAGGTGCGAGCCGACGAGGTCGCGTGGCTCACCTACACCGTTTTCAACATGAACGACCCCGTGGTCGGCGGCTACACGCCCGAGAGGATCGCGCTCCGGCGGGCGATGGGCCTCGCGTATCCGATCCACGACGAGATCGCGATCATCTACAACAACCAGGCGACCGAGGTGCACTCCCACATCGCGCCGGGCATGGCGGGCTACATCCCCGAGCGCAGCCCGACGCTCGAGTACAACCCCGCCAAAGCCAAGGCTCTGCTCGACATGTACGGCTACGTCGATCGCGACGGCGACGGCTGGCGCGAGCGCCCCGACGGCACCCCGCTCGTGATCGACAAGGCCTCGGTGCCGAACCAGCGCGAGCGCCAGCGCAACCAGCTGTGGCTGCGCGCGATGGCCGACGTCGGCGTGCGGCTGACCTTCGACAAGGTCGAGAAACTTCCCGATCTGCGCAGGCAGGCGCAGCTCGGCCGCGTGCAGATGTTCAGCTACGGCTGGATCGCCGACTACCCCGACGGCGAGAACTTCCTGCAGCTCTTCATCACCAAGTCGATCGGCGGTGCGAACTACTCGCTCTTCAGCAACGCCGAGTTCGACGCGCTCTACGAGAAGGTGAAGGTGATGCCCGACTCGCCCGAGCGCACCTCGCTCTACCGCCGCATGGTGCACCTGCTCTGGGTGTACGGGCCGTGGCGCGTGAACACGCTGCTCAGCAACAACATCCTCATCCAACCGTGGGTGATCGGGTACAAGAAGCACCCGTTCGCACACGCGCCCTGGCGCTACCTCGACGTCGATCTGGAGCGGCTTCCGAGGCAGTAACATGGCAGCCATGGCCGCCGCACCCTCACCCGCTGGCAAGACCGGTATCGTCGGCACGTTCGTCGTCGTGGCGCTCGTGCTGGTGCTCGCGTGGCAGCTCGCCTACTGGACGTGGGTGTTCGCAACGCCCAAGCCGAGCGCGCAAGCCCCGCAGTCCAGGGGCGACGTCGACCTCGCGGCCGTCGCGCGCCTGTTCGGCGCCGCGACTCCCGGTGCCTCGAGCAGCGCCAACGCGTCGGGGCTCAAGCTGAAGGGCGTGATCGCGCCGACACCCGGCGTGCAGGCGTCTGCGATCTTTTCCGTAGGCAGCGGCAAGGACATCGGGGTGTACATCGACCGCGAAGTGCAGCCCGGGGTCAAGCTGGTCGAGGTGAACCCGGACCATGTGATCGTCGCGAACGCGGGCGTGCGCACCCGCATCGATCTCGAGGCCCAGCGCTCCCTCGCTTCGGCCGAGCGGCCCGGCGCCCGCACCCAGGGCTTCAAGCTCAACGTCGCGCGCTCGGGCGCGAACAATTACAGCCTGTCGCGCAAGGAGCTCGACGATGCGCTGCGCGACCCCAACCAGCTGAGCTACCTGGGGCAGATCGGCAACCCGCCCAATGGAGGGGTGCGCATGGATGCGGCGCCCCCCAATAGCCTCGCCCAGAAGCTCGGCTTGCAGCCCGGAGACGTGATCAAGAAGGTCAACGGCCAGGCGGTCGCCTCCACCGGCGACCTCGCCCGTCTCTATACCCAATTCGCGAGCCTCTCGATGGTCCAGGTCGAGGTGCAGCGGGGCAACGCCACGGTGGTGCAGTCGTACGCGATCCAGCCCTGAGCCCGCCGCGATGCGGAGGTTTCCGCCCCCCCTGTCCATTCGCCCAGTTTTGGCGCAAAATGGTCCGATAAATCAACGTCAAAGCCTCAATACGTGACAAGGTTTCTAGGTTTATCCACAGGCCGCTGGTTGGCCTTGCTAGCGCTTGCCCTGGAGCTGGCCGGGCCCGCCTTCGCCC
Organism: Pseudomonadota bacterium; assembly: GCA_030855025.1. Lineage (GTDB taxonomy): Bacteria > Pseudomonadota > Gammaproteobacteria > Burkholderiales > Usitatibacteraceae > Usitatibacter. The sequence goes on along the minus strand of JALYSB010000103.1, from coordinate 5,964 downwards.
AGATCACCACCCAGGACGAAAAGATCACGATCAATTTCGTCAACGCCGACATCCAGTCGGTGATCAAGACGGTCGGCCAGCACACCGGGAAGAACTTCATCCTCGATCCGCGCGTGACCGGGACGGTGAACATCGTCTCCGACCGTCCGGTGTCGAAGGACATGCTCTACCAGATCCTGCTGTCGACGCTCCGCGTGCAGGGCTATGCGGCGATCGAGGACGGGCAATTCGTGAAGATCGTCCCCGAGGCCGAGGCCAAGACCAGCGCCGGGCCCACGGGGGACGCCGCCGCGCGCACCGCGGGCGACCGCATCGTGACCCAGGTCTTCGTGCTGCAGACCGAGAACGCGGTGCAGCTGGTGCCGGTGCTGCGCCCGCTGGTGACCGCGAACAATTTCATCGCGGCCTACCCCGGCAACAACGCGATTGTGATCACCGACTACGCGAGCAACGTGCAGCGCATCCAGCGAATCATCGAGTCGATCGACCGGCCATCAAGTGCCGAGGTGCAGATCCTGCGGCTGCAGAACGCCTCCGCCGTCGACATCGCGCAGATGCTGCGCACCGTGGTGCCCGAGACCAACGCCCCAGCCAGCGCGCCCGGGGTCGCGCCCAAGGCCGCGATCGCGATCGACAGCCGCACCAACAGCCTCATCGTGCGCGCCGACAACACCACGCTCATGAATCGCATCAAGGCGCTCGCCCTCGGGCTCGACACGCCGGGCGCGGGCAACGGCAACATCTACACCGTGTTCCTGCGCAACGCCGAAGCCGTGCGCATCGCGGAGACGCTCCGCGGGCTGCTCTCGGGCGCGGAGTCGACGCGCACCACCACCACGAGTACCACCCCGGCCGGCAATACCGCGACCCAGACCACCGCCACCACGTCCGCGGCCAGCGCCGCCGTGCCGACGGCACCGAGCTCGGTGATCCAGGCGTATCCGCCGACCAACTCGATCATCATCAACGCGCCCGAACCCGTCTACCGGGCGCTGCGCACCGTGATCGACGCGCTCGACCAGCGCCGCCAGCAGGTCTACGTCGAGGCCCTGATCGTGGAAGTGTCCACCGGGCTGGCGGCGGAATTCGGCGTGCAGTGGAATGCGGGCAACATCAATTCCAACGATCGCACGGTGTTCGGCGGGACGAATTTCGCCACCACTCCCGGCAGCAACATCCTCGGCGTGGCGGCGAACCTCGCGACCATCGGCACGGGGCTCAACCTCGGGATCATCAATGGCACGGTGAGGATTCCCGGAACCAACGTCCAGATCGCGAACCTGCAGTTGCTCGCGCGCGCGCTCGAGGGCGACTCGGCGGCCAACGTGCTGTCCACGCCGAACGTGCTCACCCTCGACAACGAGGAAGCCAAGATCGTCGTGGGACAGAACGTGCCGTTCATCACCGGCGCCTACACGCCGACCTCGGGCAGCGCGACCAACCCGTTCCAGACCATCGAGCGCAAGGACATCGGGCTCACGCTGCGGGTCACGCCCCAGGTGTCGGAAGCCGGCGCGGTCAAGCTCAAGATCTTCCAGGAAGTCTCGAGCGTCACGCGCGACAAGGCGCTGGTGCAATCGGCCGACATCATCACCAACAAGCGCCTGCTCGAATCCACCGTGCTGGTGGACAACGGGCAGATCGTGGTGCTGGGCGGCCTGATCCAGGACGACCAGCAGGCCACCATCGACAAGGTCCCGCTGCTGGGCGACATCCCCTACCTGGGCGCGCTCTTCAAGTACGAGTCGCGCAACCGCAAGCGCACCAACCTCATGATCTTCCTGCGGCCCGTGGTCTTGAAGGACGAGCGCGCGGCGGCGTCACTCACCGCCGATCGCTACGAGTACATCCGCAACCTCCAAGGCGACATCAGGATGCCTTGGAACGGGATGCTGCCCGAAACCAACGTGCGCCAGCTGCCGCCACTTGAGAGCCAGCGCGACCAGCCGCTGGGGTACTCCAATGAACCCCCGGCTCCCCGGTAGCCAACCGAAACCGTCATGACCGCCCCCCTCGAGCGCACCGTGAATCCCCAGGACCTCGATCCGCATACCGTACGGCTGCTGCCCTACCCGTTCGCGAAGGCCAAGGGCGTGATTGCCGCGCGCGTGAAGGACGGCGCGCTCGAAGTCTGGATCCGTCCCTACCCGCAGGCCTCCACGCTCGCCGAGGTGCGCCGCATCGCGGGCAAGCCGGTCAAGGAAGTGCTGCTCAACCCGGAGGAGTTCGATCACTGCCTGGTGCTCGCCTACACGCGCGAGCCGTCGGCGGCCGAAACCATCGTCGAGGACATGGGCGAATCGGTGGACCTCGCCAAGCTGACCGCCCAGCTGCCCGAGGTGGCCGACCTCCTCGAAACCGAAAACGACGCGCCGATCATCCGCCTCATCAACGCGCTCCTCACCCAGGCGGTGCGCGAGGGCGCCTCCGACGTCCATCTCGAGATCTTCGAGTCGCGCGCCGCGGTGCGCTTCCGCGTCGATGGCGCCTTGCGCGACGTGGTCGAACCGCGCCGCGGGCTGCACCCTGCGATGGTCTCGCGCATCAAGGTCATGGCCTCGCTCGACATCGCGGAGAAGCGCTTGCCGCAGGACGGGCGCATCACGCTGCGCATCGCCGGGCGCGCGATCGACGTGCGTGTCTCCACCATCCCCACCGCCAACGGCGAGCGCGTGGTGCTGCGGCTCCTCGACAAGCAGGGCGGGCGCCTCACGCTCGATGCGCTCGGCATGGCCGCCGGCACCGGCGAGGCCGTCGATGCGTTGATTCATTCACCCCACGGCATCTTCCTGGTTACGGGGCCGACGGGGTCGGGCAAGACCACCACCCTCTATTCGGCGCTCTCCCGCCTCGACCGGAAGACCCGCAACATCCTCACTGTCGAGGACCCGGTCGAATACGAGCTCGACGGCATCGGGCAAACGCAGGTGAACCCGCGCATCGACATGACGTTCGCGCGCGCCCTGCGCGCGATCCTGCGCCAGGACCCCGACGTGGTGATGATCGGCGAGATTCGCGACCTGGAGACGGCGCAGATCGCGGTGCAGGCCTCGCTCACTGGACATCTCGTGCTCGCGACCCTCCACACCAACGATGCGCCGGGGGCGGTCACGCGCTTGATCGACATGGGCATCGAGCCCTACCTGCTCGCGTCGACCCTCAACGGCGTGCTCGCCCAGCGCCTGGTGCGCAAGCTCTGCGCCGAATGCAAGGCGCCCTACGAGCCCGATGCCGCGGAGCGCTCGGTGTTCGGCACCTCCGTCCCCGAGCGGCTCTACAAGGCCGTGGGGTGCGGGGCGTGCAACTTCTCCGGCTATCGCGGGCGCACCGGGATCTACGAGTTGCTCACCGCCGACGACGAGCTGCGCCACACAGTGCACGAGACCGCGGAGGAAAGCGTGCTGCGCGAGCAAGCCGTCCGCAACGGCATGGTCCGCCTGCGCGACGATGGCCTTCGCTGGGTGCGCTCGGGGCTCACCTCGCTCGACGAAGTGTTGCGCGTAACTCGGACGTAGAAAAGCTTGAAACACAGAGACCACGGAGACCACAGAGGGAGAGCTATTGGATGTCGGGGGCTGGCGGCCGTACTACGGAACCATTCGAAGTTGCTTTTCTCCGTGGTCTCTGTGGTCTCCGTGTTTCCCGCTTGAAATCCCACCGGAGATAACGTGCCGGGATTTAGGTACCAGGCGTACAACGTCGAGGGGAAACTCCACAAGGGCGTGCTGGAGGCCGACAGCGCGCGCCAGGCGCGCGGGCTCTTGCGCGACCAGGGGCTCACGCCCCACCGCGTCGAGGTCATCGCCGCCAACGATCCGGCGGGCGGCACGCGTTCCCGCCCCGTGGCGCTTTCGGCCGCCGAGCTCACGCAGCTCACGCGCGGGCTCGCCTCGCTCCTGGAGGCGGGGCTCACCGTCGAGCAGGCGTTCAACGCGCTGATCGAGCAGGCCGAGAACGAGCGCATGCGCCAGGTGCTGGCGGCACTGCGCGGCGAGGTGATCGCCGGCAACACCGTCGCCAAGGCGCTCGAGTCCTTCCGCAATGTGTTCTCCGAGCTCTACCGCACGCTGGTGGCGGCCGGGGAATCCTCGGGGCAGCTGCCGCGGGTGCTCGGCAAGCTCGCCGACTACCTCGAGGATCGCCAACAGTTGCGCGGCAAGCTCGCCCTCGCCCTCATCTATCCCACCATCGTGATGGGTGTCGCGCTGGTGGTCGTGGGCGCGCTGCTGGTGTACGTGCTGCCCCAGGTGATCCAGGTCTTCCAGCATGCGCACCAGAACCTGCCGCTCCTCACTCGAGCGCTCATCGCCTTCTCCGCGTTCCTGCAGGCGACGTGGTTGCTGTGGGTGGTGCTCGCCGTCGCCGCCGGCGTTGCGCTTCGCTTGGCCCTCGCCCGCCCCGCCGCGCGCGCCGCGATCCATCACTTGCTGTGGCGTGCGCCGCTCCTGGGGCGCGTGCTGCGCCACCTCGATGCCGCGCGCCTCGCCGCCACACTCTCGATCCTGGTCGGCAGTCGCGTGCCGATCCTGCAGGCGCTCGATGCCGGCACTGGCGTGATGACCCTCGTGCCGATGCGCGCGGCCCTGACCACAGCGGCCCGTGGCGTGCGCGAGGGCATGCCGCTCGCGCGCGCCCTGGGAGCGACCGCCGCATTTCCTCCGGTGATGGTGCATCTCATCGCAAGCGGCGAGGCGAGCGGGAAGCTGGACGAAGCACTCGAACGCGCCGCGCGCCAACAGCAGAGCGACATCGCGATCCGGCTCGCCGCCTTCGCGGCGCTCTTCGAGCCGGCCATGATCCTGGTGATGGGCGGCGTGGTGCTGGTGATCGTGCTCGCGATCCTGCTGCCGATATTCCAGCTGAACTCGTTGATCGGAAAATGATGACTGAACCGTCGTCCCGGACGCCCGCAAGGGCGATGGTCCGGGATCCAATTGGGCCCCGGCCGGTGCCGGGGCGACCGCCCTCCCGCAATTGGGCGGTCGGCTTTACCTTGATCGAAGTGCTGGTGGTCGTGGCGATCCTCGGCATCCTCGCGGCCATCGTCGTTCCGCGCATCATGGATCGCCCCGACGAGGCCAAGCGCGTGGCGGCCAGGGCCGACATTGGCGCCATCGTGCAGGCGCTGAAGCTCTATCGCCTCGATAACGGCTCGTATCCGTCGACGGACCAGGGGCTGGGAGCGCTGGTGCAGCGCCCCACGACCAATCCCGTGCCGCCCAACTGGAAACAGGGCGGGTATCTCGAGCGGCTGCCGAAGGATCCGTGGGGCACCGATTACCAGTTCTTGAGCCCTGGCCTGAAGAGCGAGATCGACGTCTTCAGCCTCGGCGCCGACCGGGTTCGCGGCGGCGAGGGGAGCGCGGCCGATGTCGGGAACTGGGATTGAAATTGGGTCCCCGCCTACGCGGGGACGACAAGAGCCGTCACCCCCGCGACAAGAGCTGTCACCCCCGCGTAGGCGGGGGGCCAATCTCCAATGGGCGTTCACGCTGATCGAGGTGTTGGTGGTCGTGGCCATCGCGGGGATTCTCGTGGCGCTTGCGGCGGTGAACCTCTTTCCCGGAGACGCGCAGGTGGCGCGGCGCGAAGCCGGAACGGTGGCGCTCGCCATCGAGCACGCGCGCGACGCCGCGTGGTTCGGCGGACGTCCCACGGCAATCACCTTTACCGAGGGCCGGTTGCGCGAATGGCGGTTTTCCGGAGCCGCCTGGGAGCCCGACGCAGGCCGCGACCGGCCGCTCGCGGGCGAGGTGCGCGTGACGGGCCTGTTTGTCGATGGAGCCGAGCTGTCAGCGACCGAGCGCCTCGTGTTCATGCCCGACGGCCTCGGGATCCCCTTCAAGGTCGCGCTGGAAGTGCGCGGGTTGCCGTGGGCCGTCGAAGGCGATGCGGCGGGCGCGGTGACGATGGTGGAAAGATGAACCGGAAAATTGGGCCCCCCCGGCTTCAAGACTGCCGGGG
>JALYSB010000102.1 GCA_030855025.1 Pseudomonadota bacterium | reverse complement strand
GCCTGCGAGGTGGCGGCAAAGGCGGCCAGGACCGCGGCCAGGGTGGCGCGGAGGGCAGGGGGTTTCATTCGGGGACCTCGGGCGAATTCGCGAAACCGCGATTTTACCGGGTTGGAAGAACCCGGCGTCACCGCCTGTCACGGTATAATTTTCGTCCAGCATGCGTATCCTCCTCTCGAACGACGACGGCTATTTCGCCCCCGGACTGGCCGCGCTCGCCGAAGGCCTCGCCCCGCTTGGAGAGATCACGGTGGTCGCGCCCGAGCGCGATCGCAGCGGCGCCTCGAATTCCCTCACGCTCGATCGCCCGCTGATGCTGAGCAAGGCGCCCAACGGGTTTCTTTATGTGAACGGCACGCCGACCGACTGCGTCCACATGGCGGTCACCGGCATCCTCGACTTCGAGCCCGACGTGATCGTCTCGGGCATCAACAGCGGCTCCAACATGGGCGACGACACGCTCTACTCGGGGACGGTCGCGGCGGCCACCGAGGGCTACCTCCTCGGGATCCCGTCGATCGCTGTGTCTCTTGTGGGCAAGGAGTTCAAGCACTACGCGGCCGCGGCGCGCGTGGCCAGCGACCTGGTGCAGCGCCTTGTGCGCGCGCCCTTCGGGGCCCCGGTGCTCCTCAACGTGAACGTGCCCGACCTGCCTTACGAATCGATCACCGGCATCGAGGTGACGCGCCTGGGACGCCGCCACAAGGCGCAGCCCGTGGTGGCGGGCAAGAATCCGCGCGGCGAGACGGTTTACTGGGTGGGCCCCGCGGGCGCCGCGCGGGAGGCGGGGCCCGGCACCGACTTCCACGCGCTCGAGCGTGGCGCGGTATCGGTGACCCCACTGCAGGTCGACCTCACCCATGCCCAGCAGATTCCTCCGGTCGCAGCGTGGATCCTCCAGTGAGCGATCGACCATGAGCGCGCGCGACGGCGCCGGCATCGGCATGACCTCGGAGCGCACGCGGTTGCGCATGATCGACACGCTGCGCCGCGAGGGCGTCAACGACGAGCGCGTGCTCGGCGCGATGGCGGAGATTCCACGGCACCTCTTCATCGACGAGGGCATTGCGTCGCGCGCGTACGAAGACGTGGCGCTGCCGATCGGGCACGGACAGACCATCTCGAGCCCGACCATCGTGGGCCTCATGACCCAGTTCCTCCTCGAAAAGGCCCCGATGAACAAGGTTCTCGAGGTGGGTACCGGCTGCGGCTACCAGACCGCGGTGCTGGGCAAGCTCGTGAAGGAGGTCTACACGCTCGAGCGCATCGTGGCACTCATGGACAAGGCGCGGCGCCACCTGCGCGACCTGCGCTTTTACAATATCCGCTACAAGCACGCCGACGGCCATGGCGGATATCCCGAGGGCGCACCCTACGACGGGATTCTCATGGCGGCCTCCGCGACCCACGTGCCCGACGCGCTCAAGCAGCAGCTGGCGGTCGGCGGGCGCATGGTTCTGCCCGTGGGCACCGACGACCAGTGGCTGTACGTCGTCGATCGCACCGAAAAGGGATTCAGCGAGCAAAAGCGCGCCGCCGTGCGCTTCGTGCCGCTCCTTCCGGGGCTCGCGTGAGGCGCGCGTTCGCGCTCTTGGCCGTGGTGCTCCTGCTCGCGGGTTGCGCGGCACGACGCCCCGCGCCGGTGGTCGACCGGCTGCCGGTCGAGGTGCCGCTCGTGGTCGAGGCGCCGAAGCCCGCGCCACCGGTGGAGAAGCCCATCCCCACGCATACCGTGAAGCGCGGCGAGACGTTGGTCGGGATCGCGCTGCAGTATGGCCAGGACTACCGCGAGCTGGCGGCCTGGAACAACATCACCAACCCAAACGTGCTCTCGGTGGATCAGGTGCTGGTGGTCGCGCCCCCCGCGGGCTCGAGGCCGCTCACCACCCCGATGACCACGCCGCTCGTCTCGCCCGGACCCCCCATCGAGGCGCGCCCCATGCTGAACACGCCGGCAGCGAAGGTCGAGCCGCGTGGCCAGAAGGTGCCGTACACCGATCGCGCGCTCGCGCAGCTGGCGGGGCCCGAACCCGGGAGCCCCCCCGTGGCGCCCCCGCCCGTCGTCGCCGAGGCGCCCCCGCGGTTCGCCGAGCCCGAGAAGCCCGCCGGCACCGATCGCGAGGAAGTCGACTGGATGTGGCCGGCAAAGGGAAAGGTGTTGTCGCCCTTCAGCGAGACCACCAAGGGGATTGACATCGCGGGGCGCAAGGGCGCGCCGGTGGTGGCCGCCTCGGCCGGTCGCGTGGTTTACGCCGGCGCGGGGCTGCGCGGCTACGGCAAGCTCATCATCATCAAGCACAGCAACACGTGGCTTTCGGCGTACGCGCACAACGACAACATCCTGGTGAAGGAACAGCAGGACGTGCGCAAGGGCCAGAAGATCGCCGAGATGGGCCAGACCGACGCCGACCAGGTGAAGCTGCACTTCGAGGTCCGGCGCGAGGGCAAGCCCATCGACCCCGCGAAGATCCTGCCGGCGATGTAGGCCGATCCTTTCTTCTGCCCGCCCTACGCCGCGCTGAAATCGCGGACCATGCGCGCCAGCGCGCGCAGCTCGTCGCGCGAGGCGCCGCCTCCGTAGCGCGCCTCGACATAACGGCGCGTGACCTCCCCGGCCTGGATCGCGATCGCGGGGCGTGCCGCCTGCACGCGTGCCAGGTAGTCGAGGGGTCCCTCGTGGGGGGAGCGGGCGAGCCCGGAGCGCGCGAGCTTCGCGCAGAACCGATCCCATGCCACGAGCGCGGCCTCGCGCCGCGGCGGCCGGTCGTGGACCAGCAGGCCGATGGTGACTGCGATCCCGACCGCGAAGGTGGCGATCATCAGCCAGAAGCCGAGCGTGCGCCAATCGATCGACGGAAATCCCAGCTGGGCGAAAAACTGGCGTTGCCGGTCCATGTTGTAGCCCACCACCCACTGGTCCCAGTTGCTGTTCATCATCTGCCAGGCGAAGCGCAGGTTCGCGAGCAGGCCGAACCGGTCGGCATCGATCAGCGACGGAATCATGCCGATCGGCCCCAGTGCGGCATTCACGCCGTTTTCCACGCGCGTCGGGGAGACGGCCCCGGTGGGATCGATGCGTACCCAGCCTTCCTCCTTCACCCAGATCTCCGACCAGGCGTGCGCGTCGGCCTGGCGCACGATCAGCTCGCTGTTGAACGGGTTGACTTCTCCGCCCTGGTAGCCCGTCACCACCCGGGCCGGGACGCCGGCCGCGCGCATGATCAGCGTGAACGACCCCGCGTAGTGCTCGCAGAAGCCCTGGCGCGTGTTGAAGACGAAATCGTCGAAGGGATTTAACCGGTCCAGCACCGGAGGCTCGAGCGTGTACGTGTAGCCGGTGCCGAAATGCCGCGCCGCCTTGGCGAGAATCGTCCGCGGATCCGGGTTCTCGCGCGCCCACTGCCGGCCGAGGGCGACGGAGCGGGGGTTGCGGGTTTCGTCGAAGGCGAGCGCCGCCTGGAGCTGCGCCGCGTTCGCGCCTTCCCCGAACTGGTAGCGAAGGTACGACGTGACCTCGTAGCGCATGCGCTCGGACACTGGCCGCCGATTGCGCAGCTGCAGGTCCGAGAGGAGCTGGCTGCCCTCGGGCAGCGAGCCGGGAACGTCGAGCGCGAAGAGCCACGTCTTGTTGTGCGGCTCGAGCGTCACCGTGTATTTCGACGGCCGCTCGCGGCGCGAGTATTCCATGTGGCCCTGCGCGGCGTAGGGCCGCATCTTCCACGTGGCGCCGTCGAAGTCCACCAGCACCGGGCCGCGCCAATAGAGCGCGGAATACGGCGGCATGCCGGCCTCGAACTGGACCCGGAAGGCGAGCGCGTCGGACTTGATCAGGTTGGCGATGTTGCCCGGGGTCATCGAGTCCGAAAGGCCGGTCTGGGCGGAGCGCGAATCCTGCGGGAGCGCCCAGAGAGGCCCCTGGGTGCGCGGGAAGAGGATGAAGAAGGCGACCATCAGGGGCAGGGCCTGGATCAGGAGCGCGCCGGCGGGGCGCAAGCGCTCGGAGAGCGTAGGCACGCGGCCGACGCGATTGAAGCCCACCAGGGTCGCGACGAAGATCCACACGCACGCCAGCATGTAGATGCCCAGCGGGATCGCCTGCGAGAAGAGGAAGTTCGTCATCACCAGGAAGAAACCGAGGTAGATGGAGAGCACCACGTCGCGCTGGTTGCGCATCTCGAGGAGCTTCAAAGCCGCCATTAGGATCAGCAGTGTCACGCCCGCCTCGCGTCCGAAGATGCGCCCATAGGTGAGGAACGTGCCGTAGGTGCCGGCGAAGGTCACCACCCACATGAACCACCGCGGCGGCGAGCGCAACGCCGCCCACGAGATCCAGGCGCGCCATCCCACCACCACGGCGTAGAAGATGCCGACCCAGCCGGGCAGGCGCAGCAGGTGCGGACCGACGACGAACGTCATCGCGGCGAGCAGCCACATCACGTTGCGCACGTCGAGCGGCGCGCTCGGCGGCGGCACTCTCACCGCGGCGCCTCGAAGAGGGCGAGTGCCTCCAGGCAGCGCGTGCGGTGCGCTTCGCCGCGACCGGGTGGGATCTCCTTGCCGGGCAGGCGCAGCCCGTAGCTCTGCCCGAACGACTCGGCCTGCACGACCCAATGACAGAGGATCGAAAGGCGCGCCTCGATGTCGGGCGCGCGCGCTTCGTCCCAGTCGAGCCAGAGCTCGCTCGAGGCCGTGGCGCTGAATTCCTTGGTGAGCAGGCCCTGCTCGCGGGCGAGCGCCTTCCAGGCGATCTGCTTGGGCGTATCGCCTGGCCGGTACGCGCGCAGCATGTTGAACTCTTCATCGCCGGCGATCGGGATGCCTTCCTCGGAGGCGCTTCGCGATTGGGCGGGTGGCGTGCCCGCCATCGGGTCGGGCCGGGGGTAGACCAGCACCGTGAGGCCGAAGTCCACGTAGGACCAGGCGTGGAAGAAGCCCAGCGGATAGCGCGTGAACACCTCGAGGCGGCCGCACTGCGCGACGCCGCGCCGGGTTGCGTTGACCCCGAGCGAGAGCGAGGCCATCTCGGCTGCGGCGATGTCGGCGTACACCGGCTCGTCGCCGCGCCGGCGTAGCGCGATCGAGAAGCGTGTCTGCGACGGCGTCTCGACGCTCACATTGAAGCGCGCGGTCTCCCCCGCGAAGACCGGGTCGCAGCGCCCCGGGCGCAGCCGAAGGTGCGCGAGGTTGCGCCAGGTGTGCAGCATCGCGACCCCCGCCATGCTCGCCAGCAGGAACGTGAGCGTAAAGCCCAGCGACAGCGAGTAGTTGATCGACGAGAGCAGCAGGATCAGCACCGTGAACGCGAAGACGTAGCCCTGGCGCGTCGGCAGGATGAAGATGCGCCGCTGGACGAGGGTGACGGGCGGGCTCTCCGGGGACTTCGCGCGGAAGATCCAGTCGGAGACGGATTGGCGCAGGTTTGCCAGCGGCGCTAGCGACACGGCGTCAGGGGATCGGCACGCCGCCGATGAGTTCCTTGGCGGCGTCGAAGCCGCCCTTCACCGCATCGGCGTTGCCGTGCAGCCGGTGGCCCACGACCGCCGGGAGGATCGCTTGCACGTCCTCGGGAAGCACCTGGCGGCGGTTTTCCATCATCGCCCACGATTGCGCGGCGCGCAGGACCGCGACGCCGGCGCGCGGCGACAGGCCCTGGGTGAAACGCGGCGAATGGCGCGTGTGGTTGATGATGTGCTGCACGTAGTCGAGCAAAGCCTCCGAAACCTGCATCTGCGGCACCGCCCTCTGGAGCTCGGCCAGTTGCGCGCCGGTCATCGCCGGCTGCAGCTGCGAGATCATGTCGCGGCGCTCGGCCCCGCGCAGCAGCTCGCGCTCGGCCTTCGCGTCGGGATAGCCGAGGTTGATGCGCATGAGGAAGCGGTCGAGCTGCGACTCCGGGAGCGGAAAAGTGCCCACCTGGTGCAGCGGGTTCTGCGTGGCGATCACGAAGAAGGGCTCGGGCAGGGGCCGTGTCTCGCCCTCGGCGGTGACCTGGTGCTCTTCCATCGCCTCCAGCAGCGCGCTCTGCGCCTTTGGGCTCGCGCGGTTGATCTCATCGGCGAGGATGATCTGGGCGAAGATCGGGCCGGGGTGGAAGCGGAACGCGGAGCTGTCGCGATCGAAGATCGACACCCCGATGATGTCCGCCGGGAGCAGGTCGGACGTGAACTGGATGCGCTGGTAGTCCAGCCCCAGCAGCCGCGCAAGTGCGTGCGACAGCGTGGTCTTGCCCACGCCCGGCACGTCCTCGATCAGCAGGTGTCCGCGGGCGAGGATGCACGCCAGCGCCAGCCGGATCTGGCGCTCCTTGCCCAGGATGATCTGGCCGGCGCTGGCCACGACCGCCTCGATGGGGCTCGTGGCAGCACGGGTGCGGGTGTCGAGGAGCATGGAAAAAAGGGGAACCTTGTCAGCGAGTTACAAGTCCATCCGTTATGTTATAGCACGACCATCCCGCGGGCCCCGGGCGCGTTGAGCCGGGGAGACGGATCGACCACAATGGCTGCAATGAGGCAGACGATGATTCGAAAATTCCTTGGCACGGCCCTGGCCGCGCTCGCAATTCCCGCGGCGGCCCAGAGCACGCCCGCGACCAATTACTCCGACTTGTGGTGGAACCCGGCCGAGTCCGGCTGGGGCGTGAGCATCACGCAACACCCGGGCACCCACCAGGTATTCGCGGTCTGGTACACCTACGATCCGCGCAAGGAAGCCGGGGGCCAGAACAAGCCCCTGTGGATCGTGATGCCGGGGGGGTCGTGGACCAGCCCCACCACGCTCACCGGCCCCGTGTACGTCACAGCAGGAGTTCCGTTCAACCAGCCCGGCTCGGCCCTGCGCACCAGCCCGGTGGGCTCGTTCACCTTCCATTTTGCCGACGCCGGCAATGGCCAGTTCTCGTATAACATCTCCCCGCCCGCAGGACTCGCCGCTTCGAATCCCGCATACAACCTGCCGCCCATGTCCGGCACCAAGACGATCACCCGCCAGAGCTTCTAGGAGTCGATGCCCACCGCGCTTCTCACCCACCCAGACTGCGTCCTGCACGAGATGGGTGAGGGGCATCCGGAATCCCCGGCGCGCCTGCGTTCGGTCCTCGCCGCGCTGGAGGCTTCGGGACTCGCGGCCAAGCTCGTCGCGCGCGAAGCCCCGCGAGCCGAGCGCGAGCACCTCGAGCGCGTTCACCTGGCGCAGCACGTTGACCGAGTGTTCGAATCCTCACCCGCGCGCGGCTACGCGTACCTCGATCCGGACACATCGATGAACCCGAATTCGCTGTCGGCCGCGCTGCGCGCGGCGGGCGCGGTCGTGGCCGCCACCGACATGGTGATGGCGGGCGAGGTGGACAGTGCCTTCTGCGCGGTGCGCCCACCCGGGCACCACGCGACGCGCGACCGGCCGATGGGCTTCTGCGTGTTCAACAACGTGGCGATCGGCGCCGCCCACGCGATCGCCGCCCACGGCCTCGAGCGGGTGGCGGTGCTCGATTTCGACGTGCACCACGGCAACGGCACCGAGGACGCGTTCCATGACGATCCGCGCGTGATGCTGTGCTCGACGTTCCAGCACCCGTACTACCCCTACAGCGGCGCTGACTCGGGCAATGAGCACATCGTGAACGTGCCGCTGGCGGCAATGACAGACGGCCGGGGATTCCGCGATGCCGTCGAGCGCTTCTGGATGCCGGCGCTGGAAGCGTACAAGCCCCAGATGGTATTCGTCTCGGCGGGGTTCGACGCCCATCGCGACGATCCGCTCGCGTACCTCAAGTTGGGCGACGAGGACTATCGGTGGATCACCGAGCGGCTGGTGGAGGTTGCCGACCGCCACGCCTCCGGGCGTGTGGTTTCCACGCTCGAGGGCGGCTACAACGTCAACGCGCTCGGCCGTTGCGTGGTCGAGCACGTGGGCGTGCTTGCTGCTCGCTAGCCTGGGGTTACTGCGGGACGGGCTGCGAATTGGCGATCTTCGGCGTCAGGCCGATGAGACCCCAGTTGCGCTGGTCGATCGCGGTGTGGATCATGCCGCGATAGCGCATCGCCTGGGCGTACGCCCACGGGGAGGCCAGGAAGTTCTGGTACAGGTCCTCGTAGCTCTGCGCATTGCAATACCCGCCGTAGGCACAGGCCTGGAGCAGGTCGCGGTGCTGGGAGCTGTTGCTGCAATCCTGCCCGACGTCGCAGGCGACGAGCGAGAAGGCGCCAAGGAAGGCCGAGGGCTCGGGAATCTCGCCATTCGGTCCAACCCGCAGGTTCTGGCTGACTGCGTTCTGGGCGAGGAACTGGCCCACGTACATCATCGCCTCGGGGTCGCGGCTTTCGAGCAGGCCGATGAGCAGTGACAGCTCGTCGGTCGCCCCGCGCGTGTTCTGCGTGCCTTCAACCGATTTGCCGACATTCTTGCTCAGCTCGGCGGTCACGATGCGCGCCTGCGCGCGCGGATCGCCCTGCTGCGCCGCGGCGCGATAGAGCGAATCGATGTCCTTCTGCGAAACCTTCGCGCTCTGGAAGCCGAGGCAACGCTGGGTGTTGTCCACCGCCTCGTAGGCGGCGATGCGCTTGTCGTTGATCGGGTCGCCTGCCGGCAGGCCCGAAAGGAACTGGCGCTTCTGCTTGGCGCTATGGGCGGCGAGGTCTTCGTTCACCGTGGTGGCGAACAGGCACTCCTCGAGGGCCTTGGCGAGGTGATAGCGCTCATCCCCGGACAGGCTTGCCGCGCGTGCCGCAAGCCCATCGGCAAAAGCCTTGAGGTCGCGGGAACTGCGGAACTCGAGGGCGATCCCGGTGATGCGGGAGACCTGGGCGCGGGGGACCGGCGCCGGCAGCGAGACGAGGGTCGATTGGCGCGGCTCGGAATTGGCGGGATGAACACCCGAGTTGCCGTTCGATTCCGGCGCCGACAGGGCAACGATCGGTGCGCGCTCGTCGCGAGCGGCCGACACCACACCCGTGTACTTGCTCGCGATCAGCAAACCGTAGGCGACGAGCGAAGCCAGGCCAATGGCCGTTAGGCGGTTCATAGACAGGGAGTCTGGTGCAAAAAGGGTAGTTTCGTCAATGATTTCCGTGGGTAACGACCCTGGCATCCCCCCGGGGATTTTTGTGAACTACGTCACAGATTCCGTACCCTCGGTCAGACCGGGAACCGGGAGAAGGCATGAACCGGGGCCCGGACCTAGTGGTGGAGAA
Source organism: Pseudomonadota bacterium (assembly GCA_030855025.1). Classification (GTDB taxonomy): domain Bacteria; phylum Pseudomonadota; class Gammaproteobacteria; order Burkholderiales; family Usitatibacteraceae; genus Usitatibacter. The sequence continues at coordinate 2,058 of JALYSB010000102.1, read as the reverse complement.
TTTTCGACAGGAACTGCTGGGCGCGCTCCGAGCGCGCCGTGCCGAAAAACTCGTCCTTGGTGCAGTCCTCCACGATCTGCCCGCGATCCATGAAGATCACCCGGTGCGCGACGGTGCGGGCGAATCCCATTTCGTGGGTCACGCACATCATCGTCATGCCCTCGCGCGCGAGCTCCACCATTACGTCGAGGACCTCGTTGATCATCTCCGGATCGAGCGCCGACGTGGGCTCGTCGAACAGCATCGCGATCGGGTCCATCGACAGCGCCCGGGCAATCGCCACGCGCTGCTGCTGGCCGCCCGAAAGCTGCCCCGGAAACTTGTCCTTCTGCGCCATCAGGCCCACGCGGTCGAGATACTTGAGCCCGTGCTCGACCGCTTGCTCCTTCGAGCGCCCCAGCACCTTCATCTGGCCGATCGTCAGGTTGTCGACGATGCGCATGTGCGGGAACAGCTCGAAATTCTGGAACACCATGCCGATGCGCGAGCGCAGCTTCGACAGGTTGGTCTTCCGGTCGTGCACCGCCACGCCGTCAACCGTGATCTCGCCCTTCTGGAACGGCTCGAGCGCGTTCACCGTCTTGATCAGGGTGGACTTCCCCGAGCCCGAGGGCCCGCAGACCACCACGACTTCGCCCTTCTTCACGCTGGTGGTGCAGTCGGTCAGCACCTGGAAGGTGCCGTACCACTTGCTCACGCCCTTCATCTCGATCATCGGCCCGGTGCCTTGCGCGGTAGTGGCGGTGTTCATGGGTTTCCTATCTCGCGACGGATATCTTCTGGTTGAGCCGCTTCACGGCCCACGACGCCCCGAAGCAGATCACGAAGTACACGACCGCGACGAAGATGTAGAGCTCGACGATGCGCCCGGAAAGCTGCCCGCCCTTGCTCGCCGCGCCGAGGAAATCCTTGAGTCCCACCACGTACACGAGCGAGGTGTCCTGGAACAGGATCACCGCCTGGGTCAGCATGATCGGCAGCATGTTGCGGAAGGCCTGCGGCAGCACCACGTGCCCCATGGCCTGCCAGTAGTTCATGCCGACGGCGTAGGCGGCCCACGGTTGCCCACGCGGTATCGACTGGATGCCCGCGCGGATGATCTCCGAGTAATAAGCGCTCTCCACCATGATGAAGGCGACGACGGCGGAGGTGAACGGGCCCACGGCCTCGCCTTGCTGCCCCGTGAGCTTGGCCATCAGCATCGGGGTGAGGAAGTAGAACCAGAAGATCGCCATGATGAAAGGGATCGAGCGGATCAGGTTGACGAACCCGGTCGCGGGAATCGAAAGCACTTTCCAGCTCGATAGCCGCGCCATCGCGAGCAGCGTGCCGAAGAAGACCCCCCCCGCGAGCGCGATGCCGAAGAGCTTGAGCGACAGCTTCATGCCCTCCCAGAGCACTTCCCGGCTCTTCCAGATGACGCCCCAGTCGAAGTCCACTAGTGCCCCCCGCCGGCCTGCGAGATGTAGCCCGGCACCGCGAGGCGCCCCTCGAGGAAGCGCATCGCGTAGATCACGGTGAGCGTGATGACGATGTAGATCAGGGTCGCGGCCGTGAAGGCCTCGAAGGTCTTGAAGGTGTACTCGGAGATCTGGCGGCTCTGCGCGGTGAGCTCGATCACCCCGATGGTGAGCGCGGTCGACGAGTTCTTGAAGATCGTGAGGAACTCCGAGGTCATCGGCGGGATGATCAGCCGGTAGGCCATCGGCAGCAGGACGTAGCGGTAGACCTGCGGCAGCGTATAGCCCATCGCCAGCCCGGCGTTGGTCTGGCCGCGCGGCAGCGACTCGATGCCCGCGCGCACCTGCTCGGCCACGCGCGAAGCGGTGTACATGCCGAGGCAGAGCACCGCGGCGCTGAATTCCCACATGCTGAACTGCGCGAAGGGGAGGTCGACCAGATTCGGCAATTCGGTCTTGAGCCAGTCGCCCAGCGCCTTGGGCACGACCTCCGGCATCACGAAGTACCAGAGGAACATCTGCACCAGCAGCGGGATGTTGCGGAAGATCTCGACGTAGGTGGTGGCGATCGCCCGCGGGATCCTGAGCGGCGTGGTGC
>JALYSB010000101.1 GCA_030855025.1 Pseudomonadota bacterium | reverse complement strand
CCGCCTGCATCGCGCCGGCGAAGAGTTCGCTGCCGCTGGCGCTCCCGGCGTTCACGAGGATGACCACCGGGGCGGTGTACGCGTCCTTGCTGCCCTCGATCTCGCTTTTCAGCTTGATGATCTCCACCGTCCCGAAGAGCATCGACACCGGGCGGCCGGTGCGTGTGGTGACCCGCCCGAGGTCGGTGCGCTTCGTGAAGAACCGCGCGAGGAGGGCGTTGACCGCGTGCACGGAACCGCCCGGATTTCCGCGCAGGTCGATCACCATGCCGGGCGCGTCCTTCAGCGCGGTCAGCCCCTGCATCGTGCGCCCTGCGAGACCGAGGGTCCATTGCGTAAGGCGCAGGTAGCCGAAACCCGAGGGCAGGATGCGGTGGCTTGCGCCCGGACGCGTGCTGAGCCGGCTACGGGTCAGGTTCGCCGTGAAGCGCGTGCCGTCGCCGCGATCGAAGGTCATCTCCACGATCGAACCGTCGCTGCCCGTGATCAGCCGCCGCATCGCCCGCGAGTGGCGCGAGCGGTCCGTGGAATCGAACCGGGTATCGGCCATCGTCTTGTCGTAGGCGCGCAACGCCGGCTCCCCCGCGATTGCCGCGAGTGTCATGCCCGGCCGCACGCCGGCCCACCACGCGTCGGAGTCCGCATGCACGCCCGTCACCGCGAGCCGCCCCTCGAGCGGCGCGAACGAGAAGCCGAGCGTCACCGACTCGTCGCGATTGCGCAGCTCCACGCGCGCGGGCGATTCAACGCGCGTGTGGGCGTCCTTCAGCTCGCCAGTCATCTTGTCGAGGAGCTCCCAGAACGCCTCGTCGTCCGGGGCGGCCAGGGCCATCGGGCGATACTTGATCCCGGCCGCGCTCCAGTCCACGCCGTTGAGCGACGCGTCGTGATAGCGCTCGTTGATCGTGCTCCACACGAAATCGAAGGCCTGCTCGCGCGCCGCCACGCTCAAAACTTTCGCCGCCGCTCCCGGCACGGGCTCGGTCGGTATCGCCGCTGCCTGCCCGAACTGCCGGCCGATCATGTTGTGCGGATCGATGGCCGTGCAGCCCGCCGATAGCATCCCCAGGGTGAGGAGCATCCAAAAAATGGTGTCAGAGACCATTTTCTGTCCTCCAGCCACCGCCGGCCGCGTTGAATCCAACATGCCTCGCTTGCCTCGCATTTTCGTCCCGGGCCTACCCGCCCATCTGGTCCACAGGGGAAACGACCGCCAACCGATCTTTTCCTGCGACGGGGATCTCCTTTTCTTCCGGGAGTGCCTTCGCCGGGCGAAAGACAAGTACGGCGTTGCCATCCACGGCTACGTCTTCATGTCGAACCACGTTCACTTGCTGGCTACGCCCCAGGAGACCGATTCGATCTCGAGGTTCATTCAATCCGCGGCACGCAGGTATGTCGGCTACTTCAACTCGCGATACGAGCGCTCCGGAACTCTCTGGGAGGGACGATTTCATGCGAGCGTCATCAAGAGCGATTCGTACTTGCTGGCTTGCCACCGTTACATTGACATGAATCCGGTCAGGGCTGGCATGGTAGCCGGGCCTTCCGGGTATCCCTGGTCCAGCCATCGCCATTACTCCGCCGGGGATCAGGACGCGTTGATAGACGACCACGCGTTGGTTCGTGGCCTGGCAAGCGATGACTCGACGCGGCAGGCCGCATATCGGCACCTGTTTGCCGCACCCTTGGACGCAGACGAGCTCGACGCGATCAGGTCGGCTACGCAAAGTTGTCGCCCGATCGGAGGAAGCGAGGGCGCTCGCCGGCGCGGCCGACCGCGAAAAATGGTCTCTGACACCAATTTCGACCCGATCATTGGGGCGGGCAGGGGACCGCCCGAAGCTGGGCGGCGGGGAAGTCGCGCTGCAGGAGGGTGAGCCGGGCGAGGAGCTCGGAGTCGGGCTCGCGCACCAGCATGGCGACCTCGCGCAGCTCCTTGGTGAAGGGGCCCTGCTCGCCTCCCCTCACGCCTTTCGCTTCGATCGAAGTGAGGAAACGGCGCGCGGCCTCCTCGGTGGAGAACACGCCCATCGAGATCGAGTTGTCGGGGCGGATGGAGAGGTCGGCCACGCCTTGGCGGCGAATCTCGGCGATGCGGGTTTCCGCGGCGCGTCGATCGCGGGTCGCGGGAATGAAGACCCAGTAGCGCGTGATCTCCTCGACCCGGCGTTCGGCCAGGCGGGTGCCGAGTTGCAGGGACGCAAACGCCTCGCGCGCGCGGAACGCGTCATTCGCGACAATCCCGGAAAATTCCACGCACGCGGAACCCGCCAGGTTCTGTACGGCTTTGCGACTGTCCTCGGCCGTACGCGCGGCGATCGAAGGCGGCGTCACCGCCACGATGCGGACCTCGTCGCGATTGCGCTCGCGCGCCGAGAAATCCGACCGCTCGACCTCCGCCGAGAGCCAGATATGCACGCCCAGCGCGCAAATTGCGAGCAGGAGCAGGAAGAAGACGAAGCGGGACACTTTACGCAGCTCGGGCGATGAGGGCGAGCCCGTCGAGCACCAGATTCTCGTGGATCACGAACGCGTTGGGAAGGTGGGCCGTAATCTCGGGCGCCGCGCCGCCCGACAGGACAATTCGCCCGGGCGCCACGCCGCGCCGCGTCATCGCGTCTGCGGCGCGCGCGATCGCCCCGACTGCGGCCTGGAGGGCGCCGCTGGTGATCGCATCGGGCGTGCTCGCCGGAAACTCGTGGAACATGCCTTCGGTCAGCCGCAATCCCGCCGTGCCGCGGTCGAGCGAGCGCCGCATCAGCGCCGGCCCCGGCACGATGAGACCTCCAAGGAACTGCCCATCATCGGTAAGCGCGTCGATGGTCAACGCGGTGCCGGCATTCACCACCAGCTTGTGCCCGCGCTCGCCATGGTGCGCGGCGATGAGCGCGGCCCACCGGTCGGCGCCGAGCTGGGCCGGATCGCGGTAGCCGTTGACCACGCCGAGCTGGCGCGCCTCGGAGCGGATGGTGCGCAGGACGATCCCGGGCGGCGCGCACGCTCGCTCGAGGTGGGCCTGCACCTTGGCGCCTGCGACGTTGGATGCGATGGCGTGCTGCACGGCGGGCGCATTTTTCCACGAAGCCGCGAGCGTGGCCGAATCGCCGGTCGCGATCGTCCCGGTCGCGACCCAGCTCCGCCCGTCGTGGATGCCCCACTTGATGCGCGTGTTGCCCGCATCAATACAAAGAATGGGAAAACGGGTGTCAGAGACCAATTTCCGTCCCCGGAAATGGAAATAGGTCTCTGACACCAATTTTCATCATCTGCCCCTCAACGAGATCTCGGCGGAGGCGAGGGTGGTGGTGCGGCCGTCGGGAAGCGTGAGGATCAGGACGCCGTCCGGGGCGACGTCGGCGACTTCGGCGTCGAAGGGCGGGTCGCGCGGGGGCAGGACGCGCACGCGGCGGCCCTGGTAAGCGTGAAGGGCGCGCCATGCGTCGCGCGTCGCGGGGAAGCCGTGGGCTTCGAATTCGGACAGCACTACCCGAAGCTGCGCGAGCAGCGCCGCCAGCAGGTCGCCGCGGGAAGGCGGCGCGGGCGAGCAGTGCGTCACGTCCGTGACCGGTTGGTCGATCTGGTCGAGCACCCGTTCGCCGAGGCGGTAATTCACCCCCACGCCGATCACCGCGACCGACGGACCCTGCATCTCGCCGCTGGTCTCGACCAGGATTCCCGCCAGCTTGCGGAAATCGGCGACGACGTCGTTGGGCCATTTCACTTGCACGCGCTCGACACCGCAGGAAGCGAGCCCCCGCGCAACCGCCACGCCCACGGCGAGCGACAGGCCCCCGAGGTGGCCGGCGCCGCGATCGAAGCGCCACAACAGCGAAAACGTGAGCGAGCCGCCGAGCGACGACACCCAGGAGCGCCCGCGCCGCCCGCGCCCCGCGCTCTGCCACTCGGCGGCGAGGCACGTGCCCGACGGCGCGCCGGCCGCGGCCATCTCCAGCAACCGTGTCGAGGTCGAGTCGATCTCGTCGACCACCTCGAGGCGCACGCCGGTTCCGGCGAGGCGCCGCGAGATCGCAGGCGCATCGAGGAACTCGAGCGGCTCGGCGAGGCGATAGCCCTTGCCGCGCACCGAGAAAATTTCCACGCCGAGGTCGGGCACGCGCTTGAGCGCCTCGGACAACGTTGCGCGCGAGCGGCCCAGCGAACGGGCGACGTCTTCGCCGGAATGAAACCGTCCATCGGCCAGGCGCCGCAGCGCGAGGAAGGTGAGCGCGCTCATTTGCGGTCGCGGTTCTCCTGAACGCACGCGAACGCCTCGCGCCGGTACGCCACGTCCGCGATGATCGCATCGAGCAGGAGCTCCACGCGCCGCGACAATTTCGACGCCTTGCGGTAATCGGCCGCGGCGATGAAGTCCGCGCGCCCGGCGTTCAGCAGCTTCACGCAGGTGGCGCGCCCGCGCGCGCCACGCGGGTTGTAAACCGCCACCGTGTGCCCGCCGGACTTCTTCGTGAGCGCCATCGAGGGCACGTCGGTCATGCCGTCGCCCACGTAGATCATGTTCTGGAAGGGAATGGGGCGCTCGGCCTCGGGCATGTGCTCGTTGATCGATTCGGTCACGCCTTCGCGCCCCTTGTTGATGCGGAACAGGAACTGCGTCTTCATCGTGTCGGTCACGAGCAGCTTCGGAAAGGTCGCGACGCCGTGGTGGTTGAAGTGGTACTCGGACGCGTAGATGCGATTGAAGTGCTTGCGGATCGACACGCCGTCGAGAATTTCCTTCTGGCCGGCGGAAATGAGGTAATGCTGCAGCTTCACCTTCCCGCGCGAGCGCCGGCGCACGTAGGCGTTCATGCGCCCGAACCAGGTTCCCACCCCGGGGAAATACTTGATATGGCGGGCCATGGCGGCGAAGTCCTCGCGCTTCACGTCGATGCGGCCGAGCTCGAGGGCCTCGATGATGTGGCGCATGTACACCAGCATCATGTCCGACTCCGTCTCGCGCGCGTCGCGGTTCACGCGCGCCCAGAATTGCTCGGGCTTGACGCCGATCTTGGGGAGCACCGTGTACTCCTGCATCGGCTGCGGCGAGAGCGTGCCGTCGAAGTCGTACACGACCGCGATGGTGCTTTGGAAGAAGCGAGGCGCCATGCGGCCATTCTAGCCCGGCCGACTAGCGCAATTCCTTCCAGGCGTCCTGCTCCTGGCGGATGAGATAGGCATCGCCGCGCCGCAGGAGCATTGCGGTCTCGCCTTCGGAGACGAAATCGGTGAGTGGCATGCCGGCGGTGTAGTCGGCGGGGCGGAATCCGGCCACGCCAAAGGGGGGCTGCGCCAGCATCCGCGAGACGATGTGGGAGACAGCGAGGAAGCTCGTCGATTCGGCAACCTGCAGCGCCTCGCCGTTGCGGCGCGCATCGGGGCCGATGACGCGGATGCCGACGGGGACGAGCGTGATCGCGGGCGTGGGAATCTCGCGCAGGCCCGCGATCTGGGCGGCGTCCCCCCGCCACGCCGCGCCGTGCTCGGGGACCACGACGACGATCGCGCGGCGGCCGCTCGCCGCGAGGGTGTTCACGAAACCGTGCACGTCGTCGAGCAGCTTCGCCACGCGGACCTTGTACGTCTCCGAGCTCCTGGTCCCCGGATCGCTCACCAGGCGATTGCCGTCGTGCAGGCTCACGGTGTTGTAGTAGACCGCCGCGTGCGGTGCCGCCGACTTCTTGCGCGCATCCAGCCAGCGCGCGAGCACCGCCGCGTCGTCGTAGATGCGCGAGTCGTCGAACGCGCGCAGCGGCGCGGCGACTCCCTTGAGCGGCAGCGGGGCTGCCTGGATTCCCTGCGCCCGCACGTGGGAGAGGAAATCGTCGAAATGGCCGTCGTGGTTGAGCACGAGCTGGTCCTCGAAGCCGGCATGCGCGAGCCCTGGCATGAGCAGGCAGCTCGGCAGCGCCGGCGTGTACAGCGCGCGGTGCGGCGCCTGCCCGCAGGACGCGCGCAGGAAACGAATCACCGCCGGCCCGCTATAAGTGGACACGGCATTGAAGCGTCGCATCAGGATGTCGAAGCTCGCGAGCAGCGGATGCCTGCCCATGCCGGTCGCCTCGAGGTCGTCCCACGAGAGCGAGCACACGTGGATGAAGATCACATCGAACGCAGGGCTGCCCTCGGGCGGCCGGGCGAAGGCGACAGCGCGCTGCGCCTCCTTCCGGAAAAACTCCGCCAGCCACGCGTCCGGGTTCCGGGAGACGCCCGGCTTCACGGCGCCCGGAGCCGATGCGACTGCGGGCGCCTGTGCAAGGGGTGGAGAGAGCAGCACCGCCATCGCCACCATGGCGGCCATTACGAACACGTCCAGGCGCACGAAGCGTGCGATGACCCCGTACGCAGCCAGCGCCGCGGCGAGGAGGGCGATGACCTTCACGTTCACGAAGCGCCCGGCGAGCTCGGCGAGGTAGGCGCCGCTGAAGCTCGCGACCAGGCCCGCTTGCGAGACCACGCGCGCGAAGCCGGGCAGCCACGAGTCGTAGTACAGCAGCGCGATCGCGACCGGCACCCCTAGCCACGGCCGCCAGCGCCGCGAGCGCGGCGCCGCCATCGCGAACAACACCGCCGCGAAGACGAGGTTCTCGACGAGGTGGAACCCGATGAGCCCCAGCGCGAACAGCACGAGCTTGGCGATGAAATAGAAATTCCACGCACCCAGCCGGTCGGATACGCTCCTGAACCCGAATGCCGGCGGTGCTTCCATTCGCGCATTCCCTGTCGAGGCGGACGTGCGATTCTAGACTAGAATCGGCGGTCACCCGGAGGAGAGGTCGGACGATCGTGAAGCGATGAACGCCTTGCAGCGCGTGGCCGCCAGCATCCTCGTGGTCGCCGCGTTTCCCGTGGCAGGCGCGGGCGTCGAGGCCTCGGCCGCGGCTGCCGCGCGGCGCACGCCGTTCACGCACTTCGGCGCCGGGAACGTGCTGCCGCTGCGTGGCGACGGGGCGGTGGCCACGATCGAGTTCGGCAGCCGCGCCGACGAGCTCGTCAACCGCGCAACCTTCCATTTCCGCTACGCCCATTCGCCGGCCCTCGCGCCGGGAGTCTCGCAGGTCCGGCTTTCGCTCAACGGCGTCGCGATCGGCGTGCTGCCCATTTCTCCCGAGAGCGCGGGCAAGAGCGTTGCGCACGAGGTCGACATCGACCCGCGGCTCATCGTGGGCTTCAACCGGCTGGTGATGACCCTCGCCGCGGTGCCGGCAAGCGGCCCCGCGGATGCGGCGCGCACGGACCTCTGGGTCGAGGCGAGCGGCGCGAGCGAGCTCGAGATCGGCGTGCAGACACTCACGGTGGCCGATGACCTCGCGATCCTGCCCGAGCCGTTCTTCGATCGGCGCGACCAGCGGCGCGTGACGATCCCCTTCGTCTTCGCCGCCCAACCTTCCGCTGCGACGCTGCGCGCCGCCGCCGTGATCGCCTCCTGGTTCGGGCAGCGCGCTCAATGGCGTGGCGCACGCTTTCCCGTGCACCTCGATGGGCCTGCGCCCGGCCATTCGGTCGCATTCGTCCCGAATGGCGAGCGGCCCGCGTTTCTCCAGGAGCTGCCGCCGGCCACGGGACCGCAGCTTCGTATCATGACCAATCCCGCGGACGGCCGCTCGAAGCTGCTCCTGGTCCTGGGCCGCGATGGCGACGACCTCAAGGCAGCGGCCGACGCCCTCGCACTGGGCGGGGCTGCGATGACGGGTCCGGTGGTGAACGTGAAGCGCGTCGAGGACCAGGCAGCGCGCGCGGCGTACGACGCCCCGCGGTTCGTGCGGCTCGATCGCGCGATGAAGCTGGGAGAGCTCATCGACGGGCCACAGCAGCTGCAGGCATCGGGGCGTGCGCCCGAGCTCGATCCGATCCGCGTGGACGTGCGCGTGCCATCCGACCTCGCGACCTCGCGTGGGCCCGGCGTGCCGTTGACGCTCGAGCTCCAGTACACGCCGCCCGCGTGCGCGACTGATTCGTACCTCGACCTGGGCCTCGACGACGAGGTGTTCCAGGTCGTGGCGCTGCGCAGCACTCAACAAGCGATCACGGAGACCCGGAAGGTTTTCATTCCGGCGTCCCGCCTTCGCAGCCGCGCCCAGCTGCAGTTCGGCTTCCGCTTCGCGCTGAAGGACGATGCGGGCTGCCGCGCGCAGGCCGGCGTGGCGAAGGCCGCGGTGTCCCCGGATTCCACCCTCGACTTCTCCGGGTTTCCGCACTACACGCGCATGCCGAACCTGGAGCATTTCGCGGCTGCGGGATTTCCGTTCACCCGCTTCGCCGATCTTTCGCAGACCGTGGTGGTGCTTCCCGACCGGCCCGTCGCCGGGGACATCGAGGCGATGCTCGGGATCCTCGCTCGCATGGGCGAGGCGACCGGCTACCCCGCCACGCGCGTGCGCATCGCCACGCCGAAGGACGAGGCGGCGCTCGGCGATGCCGACCTGCTGCTGATCGGCGCTTCGCCGCAACAAGTCCTGCTCGACAAATGGGCGGCGTCGTTCCCGGTCGCCGTGGGCCGGCACGCGCGCCAGGCGGGCCCGGTGACCTTCGAGGGCGCGGGACCGCTGGCGGCGGTGTACGGATTCGAATCGCCGCTCACGTCCGGGCGCAGCGTGGTCGCCATCACGGCGCTGGCGCCGGACCAGATGCTCCGCGTGCTGGATGCGCTGGACCGCAAGGAAATGCGCGAGGAGGTCCGCGGCAGCGCGGCGTTCGTCTTCCCCAACAAGGTCCAGAGCGTGACGGTGGGGCGGACCTACTCGGTCGGGTTCCTGCCGCCGTGGACCGGCGCGGGTTATTGGCTCTCCGAGCATCCGGTGGTGCCCGGCTTGCTCGCGGCGATGGCGCTGCTGGCGGCGGCGTACGCAGCGTGGCGCGTGCAGCGCAGAGTGGTCGCTTGGCGCGTGCGGAGCCGGGCGTGATCCGGGAAGCATTCAGAGCCGCGATCGTGCTCTTGCTGGGCCTGGGCGCCGCGCCCGCGTCGGCAGCCGACTCACCCGAGGCCGTGGGACTGCTGCAGCGCGCGGAATTCTGGCAGGCCCGTGCGCGCGATGACCTCGCGCGCGAGGAGCTCGACAAGCTCTTTCGCCTCGAGCGCGATCATCCCGAAGGACTGATGCTGCAGGCGCGGATGCAGCTTCGCGCCAACCAGGATCGCGAGGCGGCCGCTACGCTCGAGCGTTTGCGCAAGGCGCACCCCGGCCATCCTGGCGTGGCGCAAATCGCGACGCTGCTGCGCATACGCGGGGCCGACAAGGAGCGGCTGCGCCAGGCGCGACAGCTCGGGCGCGCGGGGCGCAACGAGGAGGCGGTGAGGGCCTACCGCGCGATCTTCGGGGATGGCTTTCCCGACGACGAGCTCGCGCTGGAGTACGCCCAGCTCGTGGCGGGGACACGCAACGGCTGGGAAACCGGCCGCGGGCTGCTCGCCGATCTCGCGCGCAGGCATCCCGACGATCCGAGGTTCCAGGTCGCCCTGGCGAGCCACAAGAGCACGCGCAAGCCCGTCGATGCGGAGACGCTCAAGTCGCTGCGCGAGCTGAGTGCCGCGCCCTCGGTCCTGGTCGCGCGCCAGGCGCGCGAGGCCTGGCGCCGCGCGGTGCTCGCCATGGATCGCGTCGAGGCAAGCCTGCCCGCGCTGCGCGAGTACATCGCGGCCAATCCGGGCGAGACCGCGGTGCGCGAGCGGCTCGACGAGGTGACGCGGGTCCCCGCGCAGGATCGCAGGGTGCGCGCCGATCCGGTTCCTCGCGCCAAGAGCGACGGTTGGGCAGCCCTGGAGGCGGGCCGCACCGACGACGCCGAAGCGCGCCTCCTGGAGGCATTGGGCCGAACGCCGAACGATGCCGAGGCCGTCGGAGGCCTCGGCGTGGTGCGCCTGCGCCAGGGACGCCATGCCGAGGCGCTCGAGCTCTTCGAGCGTGCGCGACGGCTCGTGCCGTCGTCCGCCGCGAAGTGGAACGGCCTCATCGAAACCGCGCGCTACTGGCGATTGCTGCAGCAGGCGCAGCAGGCGCGCGAGGCGGGACAGCTCGAGGTCGCTGCAGCCCGGGTGAGGGAAGCGCGCGCCCTGGATCCGAAGGAGCCGAACGGGGCGATGGAGCTCGTGCGCATTCACCTCGCCGCGGGTCGCGACCGCGAGGCCGAGGTGATGCTGGGCGAGATCCCACCCGAGCAACGCGCGCAGGTCGGCGGCGCGATCAACCGCCTGCGGGCCAGCCGATTTCGCGAGACGGCGCGCGAGTTGCAGGCGCAAGGGCGCCGTGCCGAGGCGATCGCCGCGCTGGAGCAGGGTGCCGCCCTCGACCCGCTTGATCCCTGGATGCGCCACGACCTCGCGCGCCTGTATGCGGCGGCGGGTGAGCCGCGGCGCGGCGACGCGCTGTTCGAGGATCTCCTGCGGCGCCGGCCCGGCGACGCGGCCAACACGCGCTATGCCTTCGCGCTGTTTCTCGCGAGCGTCGAGCGCGAATCGGAGGCGCTCACGGTGCTCGAGGGCGTCACTGCCGGCGAGCGCACTGCGGGGATGGCGCAGGTGCAGCGGGACGCAAAGCGTGCCATCGACCTGCGCGAGGCGCGTGCGCTGCGCGCGACGGGACGTTGGCAAGAGGCGTCGGAGCTCTATAGCGGGCTGCTGCGGGCCGATCCCGGCGAAAAGGAGGCGCAGCTCGCACTCATCGAAATCCTGGTGGAGCGCGACGATCTCGCCGCGGCACAGCCGCTCGTCGAAGCGGCGCTGCGTTCGCAACCCGATGATCCCCGCGTGCTCGCTGCCGCGGGACGCCTCGCGCATCGCGCGGGCCGCATCGGCGAGGCGATTTCCTACGAGCAGCGCTCGCTGGCGGGCGAGCCCGGCGGCGGCGAAAGCTGGCGGCATCGCCGCCTCGCCGAGCTGCGCGACCAGCAACTCTCCTGGCACGGCTCCGCGCTCGACTGGCTCCATCGCTCGGGCACCGCGGGCAAGTCGCAGGTGAGCGCCCAGGAGCTGCAGCTGGTGCACCGGCAGGCAGGCAATCCCTCGGGGCGTTGGTTGTTTCGAGTGGCACCGGCGCGCGTGGATAGCGGCCCGCTCGACATCGCCAACGCAAGCGAGTCCGCGACCTTCGGCAGCCTGCTGCTGTGCCCGCCGCCGTGCGTGGAGGCGCCCCCCGCGCCGGTGGAGAAAGGCGTCGCGCTCGCCGCCGTTTTCGAGCGTGCCAACCTCAGGCTCGACCTGGGAACCAGCCCCATCGGTTTTCCCGTGGTGAACGCCGTGGGAGGCATTCTTTACAAAGGCGAGCTGGGAAAGGTCTCGTACT
>JALYSB010000100.1 GCA_030855025.1 Pseudomonadota bacterium | reverse complement strand
CGACATGGCCGACAATACCGCGGGCATCGTGGCGATCGAGTTGCTCGCCGCCGCCCAGGGCATCGACTTCCGCCGGCCCCTCGCAACCTCGGGCCCGCTGGAGGAGGCGCACGCCATGGTTCGCGCGGTCGCGCCGCACCTCGATGGCGACCGCTTCCTCGCCCTCGATATCGAGGCCGTCACGCCACTGGTTCGCAATGGCGCCTTTGAAAAATGGTGTCAGAGACGAATTTTCGCTTCTTGAAAATTCGTCTCTGACACCATTTTTCGGTCGAGCTTGCCCATGGCGTTGCGCGGCAGGCTGGCGACCTCTACGTAACGCACGGGTGCGAGGAGGTCCAGGCGCGCAAGGGCATAGGCGCGTAGCGCCGCCCAGTCGAGGTCGCCCCCGGGAATGATTGCGACGCCGAGCCGGGTCTCGCCCCCGTCTTCGACCGCAAACGCCGCCGCCTCGCGCACGCCCGCGAACTCCATCAGGATCGCCTCCAGGTATTCGGGCGACACCTTGCGCCCGCCCGCGTTGATGATGTGGTCGATGCGCCCCTCGATGTGCAGCCGGCCTTCGGGTGTCATGCGGCCGCGGTCGCCCGGGTAGAACCAGCCGTCGCGAAAGCGCGTGCGGCTGCCCGCATCGACGCCGTGGTAGTCCGCCGGCATGCCCGGGACCTGGACGCGGATCTCGTCGCGCTCGACCAACTCGAGCCGCACCCCCGGCTCCAGCCGCCGGGGAACGCAGGGCCGTCTCGCGGGAGGGCCGCGAGCATGAGGGCGAGGTTCGCCGGTGGAACCGTGACGTGCGTCACGCCGTGGCTGCGGATCGCCTCGAAGAAATCTTCGTTGCCGTAGCCGCGCGGGAACACCACCACGCCGCCCTTGCACAGCGCATGCATCGCGAGGTTGAGCGCGATGGTGATGTGCAGCGCCGGCGGCAGCACGCGCGGCGCCGGCGGCAGCACGCGCGGCACCGGCGCCACGTCGCAATGCATCCGGTCGAGCCGCTCCTCGAACGTGCCATGGGTCTGCATCACGCCCCTGGGCAAGCCGGTGGTGCCGGTGGTGAGGGCGAGGCGCAACGGCGTGTCCCGGCCAAACCCGGGATCACCCGAATCGATCAGCGTCTCGTCGCCGCGCGCGCCGATACCGTGCAGCTGGAGCATGCGGCATTCGGGAGGTACGACCTCGAGCCGCTCGGAGACCAACGCGCCGACACGGAACTTGCGCAGCAACGCGTCGCGGTCCGGCGCGCGCAAGGACGGTGCGATCGGGACCACCAGCGCCCCAATCCATCCGAGCGCGACGAAGACGATCAGGTAGAGCGGCGACTGCCCCATCGAGAGCCCCACCACGTCGCCCGGCCCGATGCCAAGGCTACGCAGGTGTGCGATCGTGCGTGCGAGCAGCGCCCGGAATTGCCGGTAGCTGACCGGCTGGCCGCCAGCGATGAACGCCGGGCGATCGGGGCTGCGCTCGACCGAGGCGAGGACGCGATCAAGCAGCATTGCGCGCCTAGCTGGGAACCGGGTCCGCGCCCTGGGTTGGGCCGCCGAAGAGGCTCTGCCGTACCACCTCGCAGATCTGCAGCTTGTACTCGGAGTAGAACGCGTTGCGCCCCAGCTTCTGCGCCTCGAGGTGCTCGGGCCGCGTGCGCCAGAATTCCTGCCCGCCCGCGTCCGCGAATTCCACGATCGTGACGCGCTCGCCGTCCTCTGCGGTGAACGACTTGTGCGAGATGTAGCCGGGCATCGTTCGGGCCATCTCGCTCATGCGCGCGGCCCAACGGTAGTACTCCTCGACGTTCTCGGCCTTGAGCCGCGAGCGGAAAACTGTCAACACCATGACGGCGCCTTTCGGGCAATGAGCCTTGCCAGTCTACAATCCCCCCATGGCTTCCCGGAAACCGGGGCTCGCAGCCGTGGGCCTGATCGACGACCTCGTCGCCGCCAATCGCATCCTCGCGATGCACGGCGTGCTCGACGCTTACGGCCATGTGAGCGTGCGCAGCCGCCGCGATCCCGCCGGCTTCCTGATGTCGCGCTCGCTCGCCCCGCAGCGGGTCACGGCCAAGGACATCCAGGAGTACGGCGCCGACAGCGAGCCCATCGGCGACGCGCGCAAGCCCTATCTCGAGCGCTTCATCCACGGCGAGATCTATCGCAAGCGCCCCGATGCGATGGCGATCGTGCACAGCCACTCGCCCTCGGTGATTCCCTTCGGCATCGCGCAGACGCCCTTGCGCCCCGTCTACCACATGGCCTCGTTCCTCTGGACCGGCGTGCCGGTGTTCGACATCCGACGCGTGCGCGAGGACAACGACCTGCTGATCCGGGACCGGCCCCTCGGCAAGGCACTCGCAGGCTCGCTCGGAAAATGCGCCTGCGTGCTGATGCGCGGCCACGGCATGACGGTGGTCGGCGAGAACCTGCCGGAGGTGGTGTTCCGGGCGGTGTTCACCGAGATGAATGCGCAGCTGCAGATGCAGGCACAGCGCCTCGAGGGCCCGCTCGAATTCCTCAGTGACGAGGAGGGGCGGCGCGCGACGGAGTCGAACCGGCCGACGATCGAGCGGCCCTGGGAGCTCTGGAAAAGCCAGGTCTTCCGAGGGAAATGAGCCCCGCCACCGCCATCCAGGTCGCGAGGAAGGCAAGCCAGATCGCCACGCCAACCGCGAATGCGAAGAGCAGGCTCTCGGCGCCCAGGTTCATCGCCGGCACGAACGCGTCCCACGTCGCCCGTGCGATGTCGGGATCGCCGCGCGTGACGAGATGCGCGAGCTGGCTCCAGAGGTCGGCGTTCAGCGCCGCCACGCTCTCGCGCAGCTTCGCCACCGTGTCCACCATGGTCTGGATGACCACACCCTCGTCGCGAAAGGTGCCGTCGGTGCTCGCGAGGTGATGCTTGATGAGCTTCTGCAGGTCGCCGCCGTGCTTGCGATTGGCGATCTCCTGGAATAGCGCCAGGTCCTGCACCGCTTGGTCGAGCCGCCCGCCGACGCGCTGGCGGTATTGCGCGATGAAGCTCGGCACGCACGCCGCGGCGAGGACGGCGCCTACGAGGACCAGCCGGTCGAAGATTCCGCGCAGCATGCCGTCACCTTACCGCGATTTCAGGTCGGTGGGTTCCGGTCGATCATCGCCTGCAGCCGGGAGTCGAGATCGGGGTGCCGTGGGAGCGGGATGCGCATCGCCTCTTCGAGCACGCCCTTGAGCTCGCCCACGCTGGCAAGGTGGCGCGACTCGGTCGGCCCGCCCCGGCGATGGATCGAATAGCGGGTGTTGCGAAGCACATGTCGTTGCCCGTCGTCGGCCCGCGCCGCGAGGATCCCGGTCACGAACTGCGATTGCGGGAAGTGCGCGAGGTACCAGTTGGCGACCTCGTAGTCGGCCTGCAGCTGCTCGTGCAGGTCGAACGCATACATCTCCCGCCACTCCTCGCCCAGCCGTGCTTCGAGGATGAACTCGTCGCCCGCGGGTACCAGCCGATGCGGCTCGTGGGGCGTGGCCTGCTCGACGTGGGCCTCGAGCACCAGCGGCGCGGTGAGGGTGAGGCCGCCGAAGCCCACGTCGGCGATGTAACGCGTGCCCTCGATCGGCACCAGCATCAGCATGTGGCTGCGCGCCGTCGTGACACCCGCTGGCACGTTCCAGCGCACCCGCGCCGCGAGGGTCTTCACCTCGAAGCCGATTCGGCGCAGCACGTGGGAGAAGAGCAGGTTCTGCTCGAAACACCAGCCGCCGCGCCGGCGCGTCACCAGCTTTTCGACGAGCGCGGGCAAGTCGAGCCGCACCGGTTCTCCGAGGAAGGGCGAGAGGTTCTCGAACGGGATCGCGCACGTATGCAGTCGTTGCAGCTCGCGCAGCGTTCCGAGGTCTACGCGCGGCGGCGCGTCGAGGCCGATTCGGTCAAGGTACGCGTCGAGGTCAAGCACGGCGCAGCTCGTACACGAGGGAAGGAGCGCCGAGCAAGTCCACCTCTCCTGAAAGCCGTTCCCCCAGTTTTTCGGCAACCCGGATCGAGCGCGCGTTCGCGGGGCGAATGAGGCTGATGAGCCGATTTCTGCCGATCGTCTCGAAGGCGTAATCGCGGGCTGCGGCCGCAGCTTCGGCGGCGTAGCCCTGCCCCCAGTGCTGCCGTCCCAGCACCCACCCGAGCTCGAATCCCGGCCATCCCGGCGGATCGAGGAAACCCGCGCGGCCGAGAAGCTCGCCCGTCGCCTTGAGCTCCACCGCGAACATCCCGTAGCCGAGGAGCCGCCAGTGGCCCAGGATGGCGGCCATCGACCGCCACGCCTCCGCGCGGCTGAGCGTCACACCGGTGCCGAGGTATTGCATCACCTCGGGATCGGCGCACATCGTCGCGTACGCGTCGAGGTCCGAGCCGCGAAAGGCGCGCAGCAGCAGGCGTTCAGTCGCGAGGGTTACTTCCACTCTTCCAGGGCTACTTCTTCTTCGCGGGGGCCGTCTTTTCGCAGACACGTTGAAAGAGGTCCTCGTCGCTCGAGCCCTTCTGCACGGGCTGGAAGCGCTTCTCCGCGGGCTTGGGGGCGGGCATTGCAAGGAGCACGCCATTGCCTCCGGCGCCCGCGTAGAGCTCGAAGCTGCGCAACGCGATCGTGCGTGGCTTGCAGCGCAGCGCCGCGCCGACCACGAGGGATCGATACTTGCCCCCGCTCTCGCCCTGCAGCTCGCGAAAATCCACCAGGTATTTGAACGACGTCTCGGCGCCGCGCGACTTGACGCTCTTGGGATCGATCGAAAGGCGCTGGCTTTCGTTGCCGCGCAGCAGTTCCCAGGCGGCTTGCGCCGGCAGGGCTATCGCGGCGAGAACTGCGACCAGCACGCATGTTGATTTTTTCATTGGAGCTCCCGGATGCTGGATGGGCAAGTGCGCATAATAGCGGGATCGAACTGGAATTCTCCGCCATGAACCCGCGAAAATTCGGCGCTGAAGGGGACCGGGCTCTTCCGGCATCGGGTAGTGACCTGCCCCCGAGGGTTGTCCGCGCGCCCCGCGGCACCACCCTCACCTGCCGCAGCTGGCTCACCGAAGCAGCCTACCGAATGATCCAGAATAATCTCGATCCTGACGTGGCGGAGAATCCCGCCGAGCTCGTGGTCTACGGCGGGATCGGACGCGCGGCGCGCAATTGGGAATGCTTCGACGCGATCCTCGCGGCGCTGAAGCGCCTCGGCGACGACGAGTCGCTGCTGGTGCAGTCGGGCAAGCCCGTCGCCGTGTTCAAGACCCATCCTGACGCCCCGCGCGTGCTGATCGCAAATTCCAACCTGGTGCCGAAGTGGGCCACGTGGGACCACTTCAACGAGCTCGACCGCAAGGGCCTGATGATGTACGGGCAGATGACCGCGGGCTCGTGGATCTACATCGGCTCCCAGGGCATCGTGCAGGGAACCTACGAAACCTTCGCCGAGGCAATCCGGCAGCACTACGGCCCCGGACCCGGGCACGGACGCCAAACCGGCCAAGCTCCGAGGTGGGTACTGACAGCGGGGCTGGGCGGAATGGGAGGCGCGCAACCGCTGGCCGCCACCATGGCGGGCATGTCCATGCTCGCGATCGAATGCCGCCAATCCCGCATCGACATGCGGCTGCGCACCGGGTACCTCGATCGCCAGGCGGCCACGCTCGACGAAGCCGTCGCAATCCTCGGGCAGGCGACGGCGCCGGTCTCGGTCGGCTTGCTGGGCAACGCGGCCGATGTCCTGCCGGCGCTGGTCGAGCGCGGGGTACGCCCCGATCTCGTGACCGACCAGACTTCCGCCCACGACCTGGTCAACGGCTACCTGCCCTCGGGCTGGAGCATCGAGCAATGGGAGCGCGAGCAGAAGGTGAATCCCGCGGCGGTCGAGGCGGCCGCGCGCGCGTCGATCGCGAAGCATGTGCGGGCCATGCTCGAATTCCACCGCCGCGGCGTGCCCACGGTGGATTACGGCAACAACATCCGCCAGGTCGCCAGGGATGAGGGCGTGGACGATGCCTTCGCATTCCCGGGCTTCGTGCCGGCCTACGTGCGCCCGCTCTTCTGCGAGGGCAAGGGCCCGTTCCGCTGGGTGGCGCTATCGGGCGATCCCGAGGACATCTACAAGACCGACGCCCGCGTGAAGGCGCTCTTTCCCGAGGATGCTCACCTGCATCGGTGGCTCGACCTCGCGCGCTCCCGCATCCAGTTCCAGGGCCTGCCCGCGCGCATCTGCTGGCTCGGCCTCGGCCAGCGCCACCAGGCGGGGCTCGCCTTCAACGAGATGGTGGCGAGCGGCGAGCTGAAGGCGCCGATCGTGATCGGGCGCGACCACCTCGATACCGGTTCTGTTGCCAGTCCCAACCGCGAGACCGAGGCGATGCTCGACGGCTCCGACGCGGTCTCCGACTGGCCGCTGCTCAACGCCCTCCTGTCCACCGCCGGCGGCGCCACGTGGGTCTCGATCCACCACGGCGGCGGTGTCGGCATGGGTTATTCGCAACACGCCGGCGTGGTCATCGTCGCCGACGGCACCCCGGCCGCCGCACGGCGTCTCGAGCGCGTGTTGTGGAACGATCCGGCGATCGGTGTCGTGCGCCATGCGGATGCGGGGTATGAGCAGGCGCAGGAAGTCGCGCAACGCAACAAGATCGACATGCCTGTGCCTGGGTCCCCGTCTTCACGGGGATGACGGATGTTCCTGTCTGAGAGAACGGTCTGGCCGTACCAGTACCGTCGAGGCTCGAGCGCGTTGATCGTCTCGATGCCCCACGCGGGAACGTTCATCCCGCATTCGATCGGCAAGGGGCTATCCGATTGCGCCGCAAGGCGCCCGGATACCGACTGGCATCTGCCGCGCCTCTATGACTTCCTCGATGCGCTCGGCGCGACGGTGATCGTCGCAACCCACTCGCGCTACGTGGTCGACGTGAATCGCCCGCCCGACGGTGCCAACCTCTACCCCGGCCGCGACACACCGCGCCTCTGCCCGATCGACACGTTCCACTCGGAGCCGCTCTACCGCGGCGGCATCGAGCCCGGAGCGGACGACGTGTCGCGGCGGGTGGACGCGGTGTGGCGGCCCTACCACCGGCGGCTCGCCGCCGAGATCCGGCGGGTGCGTGCCGAGCACGGCGCGGCGATCCTCTGGGACGCCCATTCGATCGTCTCGGAAGTGCCGCGCCTCTTCGAGGGCCGGCTGGCGGATTTCAACCTGGGAACCGCCGACGGCCAGTCGTGCGATCCGGGCCTGGCCCGGGCGCTGTTAGTCGCGGTCTCCCGACAAACGGGCTACTCCGCGGTGCTGGACGGGCGTTTCAAGGGCGGCTACATCACCCGGAAGTACGGCCAGCCGGCCGAAAACGTCCACGCGGTGCAACTCGAGCTGTCGGAGGCGGTCTACATGGCCGAGTGCAGCCCATTTACATTTCGCCGCCATCTCGCCGACCTGGTCCGCCCCATCCTGCGCGAACAGCTCGAGATCGCCCTGGACTGGGTCAACCGGGCCCAGCGGGCTCGCGTTTAGGGTGGCGAGACAACCTGATCAAGGAAAACCATGAAAAAGCTGGCGTTTGCCATTGCATCGATTTGCACCGTCGCAACCCCGGTCGCCTTTGCCGCCGAGTCCTTCACCGACCGCGCGCGCGTGGTCTCGTCGCGCCCATTGGTGGATCGCATTCCCGTAACCCGCGAGGAGTGCTGGAATGACGTCCAGCGCGGGTATGAGGAGCGCCGCGTCACGCGCAGCGATACCGGCGCCGCCATCGGCCCCGGCACCGTCCTGGGCGCCGTCATCGGGGGCGTGGTCGGCCACCAATTCGGCAACAGCAGCGGCGGTCGCGACCGCGCCACCGGCGCCGGCGCCATCGTGGGCGGCCTGATCGGCAACCAGGTCGACCGCGACCAGCGCGGCGAGCCTTCGCGCTACACCGAGGTCGAGCGCGTGCCGGTCGAGCGCAACGTCGAGCGCTGCCGCACCGTCAACGAGGTGCGCGAGGCCACAATGGGCTACGACGTGGTCTATGAATACGGCGGGCGTCAGTTCACCACGCGCCTGGACCGCGATCCGGGCCGCGCGCTGCGCGTTGACGTCAGCATCGCGCCGGTCGAGGGCCATGAATTGCCGGGGCCGCGCGAGCGTGACCTTGCACCGCGCCCGGGGCAACCCGCGTACCGGTAGTGCGTCGCAGCACGAAAGACGGCGCCTCCGGGCGCCGTTTGTTTTCAAACTCGGATTTCGGCCGTTCGGTCAGCGAGCCACCAGGGGTAGCTACACCCGGTAGGCAACCGCCGGGGTGAATATGCGCCGCGTCCTACGCCACTGGACCTACCCCGGCATCGAACGCCGCTCATTCGCCTCCTGTCCCATGGAGAGTATTCGCCTTCCGACGAAGGCCTATCCATTGGAGAAGTCCCATGAAAAAAGTAGCCCTGGCAGTAGGCACAATCTTCACCGCGCTGGCCCCCGCTGCGTTCGCGCAGTATTACTCGGGCGATGACAATCGCAACCGCGACTACCGCGACGGCCGCGACAACCGGCGTGAGTTCGCGCGCGTGATCGAATCGCGCCCGCTCCACGAAACGGCGAACCGCAGGGACGAGTGCTGGAACCCGCGCGCGGGCCATTTCGAGGAAGTGCGCGGCGACAACAAGACTCGTATCGGCAAGGGTGCCGCGATCGGCGCGGTCGCCGGCGGCGTCCTCGGCCACCAGGTCGATAGCGGCGGCGGCACCGCGGTCGGTGCGATCCTGGGCGGCATCCTGGGCCATCATCTCGAGCGCCGCAACGACAGCAACGATGCGCAGAACGACCTCGACTTCTCGCGCTGCCGCGTGGTGTCCGATGGCGGTTCGAGCAACATCGTGGGCTACGACGTTCGATATGAATACAACGGACGCGAGTATGTAACGCGGATGGACCGCGAGCCGGGACGCAGGCTGCGCCTGGGCGAAGAGGTCAACCACGACGGCACGCCGCTCAACACCTCGAACTACGCGACGCCCGCGGCCCCCGCGTACTCCTGGCGCTAGACCGCGACTGAAATCCGGCGGGGCTTGCGACCCGCGATGGTCCACGCAAGCTCCGCCGGCTCCTGCGCATCCCAGATCACGTAGTCCGCGCGCCTTCCCACCTCGAGCATCCCACGGTCTTCGAGGCCGAGCGCACTTGCGGCGTGCGTCGTCGCTCCGGCAAGCGCCTCCTCGGGTGTGAGCCCGAACAAGGTGCAGGCCATGTTGAGCGCGGTGAGAATCGACGTGTTCGGCGAAGTGCCGGGGTTGCAGTCGGTAGCGACCGCCATCGGGACGCCGTGACGGCGCAGCGCTTCCACCGGAGGCTGGCGCGTCTCGCGCAGGAAGTAGTACGCGCCGGGCAGGAGCACGGCGACCGTCCCCGCGTTTTTCATGGCTTCGACGCCGGCGTCGTCGGTGTGCTCGAGGTGGTCGGCGGATAACGCGCCGAACTCCGCGGCCAGCGCGGCCCCTCCTGAATTCGAAAGCTGGTCCGCGTGCAACTTGACGCGCAGGCCGTTCGCGCGGGCACACTCGAATACGCGCCGCGTCTGGGCAGCTGTAAAACCGATTCCTTCGCAGAACGCGTCTACTGCATCGGCGAGACCGGCGCCCGCAGCCGCCGGGATCAGCTCGTCGCACACCAGGTCCACGTAAGCATCGGCACGCCCACGAAATTCGGGCGGAACAGCGTGGGCGCCGAGGAGCGTGGTAATGATTCGCACGTGGCGCCCCTGCGCCAGCGACCGCGCCACCCGAAGGCACTTGAGCTCTGCTGCAACATCCAACCCATATCCCGATTTGATTTCCACCGCGGTCACGCCCTCGGCAAGCATCGAATCGAGGCGCGCGCCGGCCTGCGAGCGCAACTCGCCCTCCGAAGCCGCACGCGTGGCCGTCATGGTGGAGACGATCCCGCCGCCCGCGCGCGCGATCTCCTCGTAGGTCGCTCCCTGAAGCCGCTTCTCGAAATCGCGCGCGCGGTGGCCGGCGTAGACGAGGTGTGTGTGGCAATCGATCAGCCCAGGCGTGACCAGCGCGCCCATCGCATCGACCACCTCGCCGTCGGCGCCATCCCGTAGGCGGGGGTCCAGGCTCGACGTCTCGCCCAGCCACGCGATGACCCCATCGTCGGCGACGATCGCGCCGTCCTCGACGATCGAGTATTTCCCGCCGCGCATGGTCGCGATGCGCGCGTTCACGAGGAGGGACTTTGCCATGGCCGGTATCATAGCCGCGATGCACGCCCTTCACGCCCGCGACGCGCTCCTGCCATCCGGCTGGGCCCGCGACGTGTTGGTTGAATGGGACGAAACGGGCACGATCACGCGTGTGGAAGCCGGCCGCGAGCAGGCCCGCCACGCCCGCGCGGCGGGCCCGCTGCTGCCGGGCATGCCCAACGTGCATTCGCATTCTTTCCAGCGCGCGATGGCGGGCCTCGCGGAATTTCGCGGCCATCCGACCGACGACTTCTGGACCTGGCGCGAGGAGATGTATCGACTGGTGCGCCTGCTCGAGCCCGAGGACGTCGAGGCGATCACGGCCCACCTCTATATCGAGATGCTCAAGCACGGCTACACGTCGGTGGCCGAGTTCCACTATCTCCACAACGATCGCGAGGGCCGCCCCTACGCCGACCGTGCCGAGCTTGCCAACTGCATCGTGTCGGGTGCAAGCGCCGCGGGGATTGCGCTCACCCTGCTGCCGGTGCTGTACGCCCACGGCGGATTCGGGCACAAGCCGCTATCGCCCGCGCAGCGCCGCTTCCAATCGGACCCCGCGGCCTTGGCCGGGCTGTTGCGCGAGCTGGCGAGCTGGCACCTGCCCGCGCCGCTGCTGCGCCTGGGGATCGCCCCCCACTCCGCGCGGGCGGTCGATGCGCTCCTGCTCATCGAGATGCTGGAGCTCGCGTCGCAAATCGACCCCACGATGCCGGTGCACATGCACGTCTCCGAGCAGCAGGGGGAGGTTGCGGAGTGTCTCGCGACGCACGGAGCCACGCCGTACGCATGGATTTCCGATCTCGTGACGGTCGATGCGCGCTGGACGCTGATCCATGCCACGCACCTCACCGGCCTCGAGATGCGCGCCGCAGCTCGCGCCGGTGCGTGCGTGGGCCTGTGCCCCATGACCGAGAGCAACCTCGGCGACGGCATCTTCGATTTCCAGCCGTGGTTCGAGATGCGCGGGGCGTGGGGCATCGGCGGCGACAGCCACGTCTCGGTAAGCCCGTTCGAGGAGCTGCGCGCCCTTGAATACAGCCAGCGCTTGCGGCTGCGCGTGCGTAACGTCGCCTCCGAGGAAGACCGGCCCGACGTGGCCGCGAACCTGTGGAG
>JALYSB010000264.1 GCA_030855025.1 Pseudomonadota bacterium | reverse complement strand
GATCGTCGATTCGAAGCTCACGCCCGACGCGGTGATCGCGGAGGTCAAGAAGTCGGCGCTGCGCGGGCGCGGCGGCGCGGGCTTCCCGACGGGTCTCAAGTGGTCCTTCATGCCGAAGGCGTTCACCGGCCAGAAGTACATCGTCTGCAATTCCGACGAGGGCGAGCCGGGCACCTTCAAGGACCGCGACATCATCCGCTACAACCCGCACGCGCTGATCGAGGGCATGATCATCGCGGGCTACTCGATCGGCGCGACCGTGGGCTACAACTACATCCACGGCGAGATCTGGGACGAGTACGAGATCTTCGAGAAGGCGCTCGACGAGGCCCGCGCGGCGGGCTTCCTGGGCAAGAACATCCTCGGCGGCGGTTTCGACTTCGACCTCTTCGCCCACCACGGGTACGGCGCCTATATCTGCGGCGAGGAGACGGCGCTGCTCGAGTCCCTCGAGGGCAAGAAGGGCCAGCCGCGCTTCAAGCCGCCGTTCCCGGCCTCCTTCGGCCTCTACGGCAAGCCCACGACGATCAACAACACCGAGACCTTCGCGGCGGTGCCCGGCATCATCGTGAACGGCGCCGACTGGTTCCTCGGCCTCGGCAAGCCCAACAACGGCGGCACCAAGATCTTCTCGGTCTCGGGGCACGTCGAGCGTCCCGGCAACTACGAGGTGCGCCTCGGAACCCCGTTCGCGAAGCTGCTCGAGATGGCTGGCGGCATGCGCGGGGACAAGAAGCTGAAGGGCGTCATTCCCGGCGGCTCGTCGATGCCGATCCTTCCGGCCGACGTGATGATGGCCATCGACATGGATTACGACTCGATCGCCAAGGCGGGCTCGTTCCTCGGCTCGGGCGCGGTCATCGTGATGGACGAGGACACGTGCATGGTACGCGCGGCCGAGCGCCTCGCGTATTTCTACTTCGAGGAATCGTGCGGCCAGTGCACGCCGTGCCGCGAGGGCACCGGCTGGCTGTACCGCATCATCAACCGCATCGAGCACCAGCAGGGCCGCCAGGAAGACCTCGACCTGCTCCTCAACCTCGCCGACAACATCCAGGGGCGCACCATTTGCGCGCTGGGCGACGCGGCCGCGATGCCGGTGCGCGCCTTCGTGAAGGTGTACCGCGACGAGTTCCAGCACCACATCGACCACAAGCGCTGCAGCGTCGCATCGGGCGGCTACAGCACCGAGCACACCCACACGCACGTGTCGAACGTCGTGGGCCACCAGCTGGCGGCGGACTAGATGGCCACTAATAATCCTGCCGACGCCAAGGCGATCACGCTCGAAATCGACGGCAAGTCGGTTCAGGTACCCAACGGCGCGACGGTGATGGACGCCGCGACCAAGCTCGGCATCTTCGTGCCGCACTTCTGCTATCACAAGAAGCTCTCGATCGCCGCCAACTGCCGCATGTGCCTGGTGCAAGTGGAGAAGGCGCCCAAGCCGCTGCCCGCGTGCGCCACCCCCGCCACCGAGGGCATGAAGGCTTTCACCCATTCCGGTGCCGCCATCAACGCCCAGAAGGGCGTGATGGAATTCCTGCTCATCAACCACCCGCTCGACTGCCCGATCTGCGACCAGGCCGGCGAGTGCCAGCTCCAGGACCTCGCCGTGGGGTACGGCGCATCCAAATCGCGCTACCAGGAAGAAAAGCGCGTGGTCGTGAACAAGAACCTGGGCCCGCTCATCGCCACCGACATGACGCGCTGCATCCACTGCACCCGCTGCGTGCGTTTCGGCCAGGAAATCGCCGGGGTCATGGAGCTCGGCATGGCGGGGCGCGGCGAGCACGCGGAGATCCTGTCCTTCGTCGGCCGCACCGTGGATTCCGAGCTCTCGGGGAACATGATCGACCTCTGCCCGGTGGGGGCTCTCACCTCGAAGCCGTTTCGCTACACGGCGCGCGCCTGGGAGCTGTCGCGCCGCAAATCGGTGAGCGCGCACGATTCCCTGGGCTCGACACTCGTGGTCCAGGCGAAGCAGGAGCGCGTGATGCGCGTGCTGCCGCTCGAGACCGGCGACGTGAACGAATGCTGGATCTCGGACCGCGATCGCTTCGCCTACGAAGGCCTCGACTCCGAGGAGCGGCTGCAGCGCCCCATGATCAAGCGCGCCGGCGAGTGGGCCGAGGCCGACTGGCCCGAGGCGCTCGAGGCCGCCGCCCATGGCCTCAAGGACCTGGTCGCCCGCCATGGGGGCGACGCGCTCGGCATGTTGCTCGCGCCCAACCTCACGCTCGAGGAGCTGCACCTGGCGGCCAGGCTCGGCCGCGCCCTCGGGACCGAGAACATCGACCACCGCATCCGCCAGCGGGATTTCCGCGCCAAGCCCGCGGGCGCGCCCTGGCTCGGCATGCCCATCGCGGACCTGGAGAAGCTCGGGAGCGTGTTGTTCGTCGGAGCGACCTTGCGCCGCGAGCAGCCGTTGCTCACCGCGCGCATCCGCCACGCGGCCAAGAAGGGCCTCGCGGTCAACCTGCTGCACGTCGCGGGCGACGAGCTCCTGATGCCGGTCGCCAACCGCGTGCTGGCGAAGCCGGCTGCGCTCGCCGCGGCCCTGGCAGAGATCGCCAAGGCGGTCGTGGGCACGGGCGAGCATCCCATTTCCGCCTCGCTCAAAGGCAAGCGCTCGGCCATCATCCTCGGCCAATACGCGCAGCAGCATCCGGACTACGCGGTCCTGCTCGCCATCGCCCGGGAAATCGGCCGCGTCACCGGCGCCACCGTCGGCGTGCTCCCCGACGGCGCCAACGCGGTGGGCGCGCACCTCGCGGGAGCGGTGCCGACCCGCGGCCTGGATGCGCGCGCCATGATCGAGGCACCCCGCCGCGGCTACGTGCTCGCGGGCGTCGAGCCCGAGCTCGACATGGGGCCCGCTGCGCTCGCGGCCCTCGACAAATCGGAATTCACCGTCGCGCTGTCGGTGTACCGCTCCGCCGCCGCCGAGCGCGCGCACGTGATCCTGCCCATTGCGCCGTACACCGAGACCGGCGGTACCTTCGTGAACATGGAAGGCCGCGTGCAATCGTTCAACGCGTCGGTCAAGCCCCAGGGCGAGTCCCGGCCCGCATGGAAAGTGTTGCGCATGATCGGTGCGCTGCTCGAGGTTCCGGGATTCGAGGGCGAGACGCTCCAGGAAATCCGCAAGTCCATCGCGCCCGACCTGCAGGCATGGGCGACTCGAGGGCTCGCCAACACCACCTCCGACCTGGAGTGGACGCTCAACGCCGCCCCCGAATCGCTCGAGCGCATCGCGGAGTTTGCGACCTACGCCGGCGACCCGGTGGTGCGCCGCTCGCCACCGCTGCAGCGCACTGCCGATG
>JALYSB010000099.1:10528-11352 GCA_030855025.1 Pseudomonadota bacterium | reverse complement strand
GACTAAAACCGGGGACAGACCACGGTTTCCCATCTGGAGGAACGTCGTGGCGGTGTCCCGCCTTGCGTGGCCTTCCGGACACACCTCGCGCCGCCCTACGCTTCAGGGCGCGCTCGACGCCCGCAACGAATGCCGGGCTCCCGAGCACGAAGCCGCCGTTCGCCGCAGTGCGAATCTCGTCGAGATCGGCGGTCGTGAGCTCCTCGCGGAACAGCTCGCAGTACCGGGTCGTACGCTCGTCCTCGCTTGCACCCAACGCTTCATACTGGTGATGCGGGACGAGAAAGAGCGAGGGCGTCCTCCCCGCATTTGCCAAGTAGCTTGACCACGGATACTCCCGTGGATCGGCAACCATTCCGGCGCGCACCGGATTGAGTTCGATATATCGTTGGCAGCGAAACAGGTACCCCTCGGAATCGACGATGCTCGAGCGAAAGCGCCCTTCCCACAGCGATCCCGTGCGAAGGTGCGTGCGGTTGTAGTGCTGCACATAGCGCTGCCCGAGATGCTTCATCAGGTGCGAGGGACCATCCGCACGCTGTGGCGTGAGCAGCAGGTGCACGTGATTGGTCATCAGAACGTAGGCGTGGACGGCGCATTCGAACATCGCGCCGAGTTCGTTGAGCAAACCCAAGTAGAGCTCGTAGTCGGCACCATTTCGGAAGCAACTCGACCGGTTGTTGCCGCGCTGGATGACGTGCAGGGGATGTCCAGCGATTCTCAGGCGGGCGCGGCGGGGCATACGAGGTTTCCTTGTCCTTTCCACTGCTAACGCGTCGGAAGGCAAGGTGGGTTACAGCAAAACCGGGGACAGACCACGGTTT
>JALYSB010000099.1:0-10518 GCA_030855025.1 Pseudomonadota bacterium | reverse complement strand
CCGCCAGATGGGAAACCGTGGTCTGTCCCCGGTTTTCAGGTCACCGCGCGAATGGTTTGAAGCGGCGGGGAGTTGACCGCCTTGCGGGTACCGAGGAGGCCGGCAATAGCGACGCCGAGGCCGCCGACGAGGATACCGGTGAGGGGCAGCATCCAGTGGAAGTCGTAGGGCACGCCGAGCACGCGATCGGCGAGCACCATCGCCAGCCCAACAGCGCCGGCCGCGGCCACGGTACCCGCAAGCAACCCGATGGCGAGGAATTCCGAGAGCTGCAGGATGGTGAGCTGCCGGCGGCTGGCACCGAGCGTTCGCAGGATGGCGCCTTCGAAGACGCGCTCATCCTGGGTGGAGCTGATGGCGGCGAACAGTACCACCAGCCCCGCGGCGATCGCAAACAGGAACACGAACTCCACCGCGCGCGAGACCTGGTCGGTGATCCGCTGGAACTGCGCCATGAGCGCGCTCAGGTCGATCACGCTCACGTTGGGAAAGGCCTGAACCAGCCCGCTCACCACATCCTCGCGACCCGGCGGCAAATGGAAGCTCGTTATCCAGCTCGCGGGGTACGACTGCAGCAGGTGCGGGCTCGCGATCACGAAGAAGTTGGGCTTGAACGAATCCCAGTCGACCTTGCGCAGGCTCGTCACCTTGGCGCTGAAGCGCGTCCCGGCGACGTCGAACGTGAGCGCGTCGCCCACCTTGATTCCCAGCGACGCGGCGATGCCCTCCTCGACCGAGAATTCGTCCTCATTCGTGCCTGCCGCCCAGAAGCGGCCCGCGACGATCTTGTTGTCCACCCGGATGGTCTCGCCCCACGACAGGTTGAACTCGCGCTCGGCGAGGCGGCGCGCGCGCTGGTCGGTGTAGTCCTTGGGCGCGAGCTCGCGCCCGCCGATGGCCACGAGGCGCCCGCGCACCATCGGATAGAGGTCCGGGGAGAAGAGTTTCAACCCGGCGAAGTAGCGCTTCACGTCGGGCAGCTGGTCGCCCTGGATGTTGATGGCGAAGCGGTTGGGCATGTCCGGCGGCATCGACTGCTGCCATTTGGTGATGAGCTCGGTGCGCACCAGGGTGAGCATCAGCATCGCCATGATCCCGAGCCCGAGCGCCATGATCTGTACCAGGCTGGCACCCGTGCGGCGCCGCAGGTTGGCCAGGCCGTAGCGCCATGGCCCCGAGGCCGCGCCGCGCAGACGCGACACCAGGCGGATCATCGCGTAGCCCGCGACCGCCGCCACCGCGAGCGCGGCGGCGAATCCGCCGAGGGCCATCGCGCCCAGCTTCAGGTCCCCCGCCTGCCAGATGATGAGGCCGGAGAGTGCGGCGAGCCCCAGGACGAAAGCGGCGGCCGAGAGCGGCTCGGCGGGCGCGAGGTCGCGGCGAAGTACCCGCAGCGTGGAGGCGCTGCGAAGCCGGATGAGCGGCGGGAGCGTGAAGCCGAGCAGCAGCACGAATCCGATCACCGCACCGCGCAACGCGGGGATCGGCCCCGGCAACGGGAGCGCGACCGTGATGAACACCGAGAGCCAGCGCGCGAGCACGGCCTGGGCGCCGTATCCCACGAGGCTGCCGAGCGCGCAGCCGACGATTCCCAGCGCCACGAACTGCCAGGCGTGGATGCCGAAGATGTCGGCCTGGGTCGCCCCGAGGCAGCGCATCATCGCGGCGGCGTCGATCTGGCGCTGCGAGAAGCGCCGCGCGGCGAGCGCCACCGCGACCGACGCGAGGACCACGGACAGGAGCGATGCGAGACCGAGGAAGCGCTGGGCCCGCTCCAGCGCGGTGCGCACTTCGCTCCTCGCGTCGCGCACGCCCTCGACCCGTTGCCCGCGCGCGAGGCGGGCGTTGACCTGTGCGCGGAAATTCAGCACCGCGTCAGGCTCTCCGCTCACGAGCAACCGGTGGGTCACGCGGCTGCCCAGCTGGATCAGCCCGGTCGCGGCGAGGTCCGAATCGTTCATCAGCACGCGCGGCGCGATGCCGAAATAATCGAGCACGCTGTCGGGCTCGCGCGTGATGATCGCGGCGACCGCCAGCGGCGCGCGGCCGACGCTCAGGGAGTCGCCCACCTTGAGATTGAGGCGCGCGGCGAGCGCCGCGCCGATCCACGCGGTCCCGGGCTTGGGCCCGCCGTCGACCTCGCGCTCCGCGCCTCCGGGCACGTCCGTCACGCGAATGCGCCCGCGCAGCGGAAAGCCCGTCGACGCCGCCTTGATCTCCGCCAGGTTCACCGCCCCGCCGGCGGACACCATGCTGGGGAAGGTGCGTGTCTGGGCAATCGACAGCTTCTCGGCGCGCGCCGCGTCGACGAAAGCCGGGGGAATCGGCTGGTCGGCGATTACCACCAGGTCGCCCCCCAGGAGCTCGTTGGCCTGCGCGTCGAGCGCGGCCTGCACGCGGTCGGCGAAGAAGCCCACGGTGGTCACGCTCGCCACCGCGATCACCAGCGCGAGCAACAGCACCCGCAGCTCTCCCGCCGCCCAATTCCTGCGCAGCATTCGAGTGGCTAACGGGAGCGTCTTCACATCAATCCTCGTGGGTAATTTCGGCAGCCGCGATGTGGATGCGGCGGTCGCAGCGCTTGGCGAGCTCGGCATCGTGGGTGACGAGCACCAGGGTCGTGCCGCGCTCGCGGTTCATCTCGAAGAGCAGCTCGATCACGTGCTCGCCGGTCGTCGAATCGAGGTTGCCGGTAGGCTCGTCGGCGAAGAGGAGCCGCGGCTCGGTCACGAAGGCGCGCGCGACGGCCACCCGCTGCTGCTCGCCACCCGAGAGCTGGCGCGGGTAATGTCCCAGGCGCTCGGCGAGGCCCACGCGTCCCAGCACATCGCGCGCGCGCGCGGCTGCGTCGGCTCCGCGCGCGAGCTCCAGCGGCAGCATCACGTTTTCGAGCGCGGTCAACGCCGGCAGCAGCTGGAAGGACTGGAACACGAAGCCGACCATTTGGCCGCGCAGCCGCGCCCGGCCGTCCTCGTCGAGGGCGAACAGGTCCTCGGTGCCGATCCACACGCGCCCCGACGTGGGAACGTCGAGGCCCGCCAGCAGTCCCAG
The DNA here is from genome assembly GCA_030855025.1 of Pseudomonadota bacterium. Classification (GTDB taxonomy): domain Bacteria; phylum Pseudomonadota; class Gammaproteobacteria; order Burkholderiales; family Usitatibacteraceae; genus Usitatibacter. The sequence continues at coordinate 7,467 of JALYSB010000099.1, read as the reverse complement.
GAGAGTGGACTTTCCCGATCCCGACGCCCCGAGGATCGCCACCGCCTCGCCCGCGCGCACTTCGAAGGTCGCGTCCTTCACAATGGTGAGCACGTGATCGGGCGTCGTGACTTGTTTGGTGAGCCTCTCCGCCCGCACAATATCCTTCCTTGCATCCATTGCGTCTTCTTCTCCCGATGTTTCGCGCGCTGCTGGCCTGCGTTGCCCTGACCTGCTGCGTGCCGGCCGCGGCCGCCGACCGCACGATCCTCGTGTTCGGCGACAGCCTCTCGGCGGCCTACGGCCTGGCTGCGGACCAGGGTTGGGTCCACCTTCTCGGCACGCGCGCGGGTCGGGCCGGGCTCGACTGGCGGATCGTGAACGCGAGCGTTTCGGGCGAGACCACCGCGGGCGGATTGCGCCGCCTGCCCGCCGACCTGAAGCGCCACCAGCCTGCGATCGTGGTGATCGCGCTCGGCGCCAATGACGCGCTGCGCGGCCAGCCCATCACCGGGATTCGCGACAACCTCGAGAAGATGGTCCGGCTGGCCCGGAACGCACGCGCCGAACCCGTGCTCGTGGGCCTCATGATCCCTCCGAATTATGGCATCGATTACGCGGCGCAGTTCCAGGCGCTCTATTCGGCGCTCGCAGCGAGGCAACGCCTCGCCCTGGTGCCGTTCCTGCTCGAGGGAATCGCCGACAAGCCAGAATTCTTCCAGGCCGACCAGCTGCACCCTTCGGCCGCCGCGCAGCCGATCATCCTCGACACCGTCTGGAAGACGCTCGAGCCATTGCTGCGCAAGCGGGCGTCGTGACCGAGCTGCCCTTCCTGCGCGAGCGGCCCGACGCCAAGGTTTCGACGCCGCTTGCCTACTGGGAAATGCGCACCTTCGACGACGTGCTGGACGCGCGCTCGCCCGCCGAGTTCGCGGAGGATCACTTGCCGGACGCGCTGAACGTGCCGGTGCTCGACGATGCCGAGCGCGCCCTCGTGGGCACGATCTACAAGCAGAATTCCGCCTTCGAGGCCAAGCGCGTCGGCGCCCCGCTGGCGGCTCGCAATATCGCCGCCCACATCGAAGCGCAGTTCGCCTCCCGACCGCGCAACTGGAAGCCGCTGGTGTACTGCTGGCGGGGCGGCGGACGCTCGGGCGCGCTGGTGCACGTGCTGCGTCAGGTGGGCTGGGATGCGCGCCGCCTCGAGGGCGGCTACAAGGCATTCCGCCGCCAGGTCGTGGCCGACATCGGCAAGCTGCCCGCGCGGCTCAAGCTGCACATCGTGTGCGGCGCCACCGGATCGGGCAAGAGCCGGCTCCTCGAGGCCCTCGTGGAGGCCGGCGCGCAGGTGCTCGACCTGGAGGTGCTCGCCGCCCACCGGGGCTCGGTGCTCGGAGACCTGCCGGATGCGCCGCAGCCCTCGCAGAAGCGCTTCGAGACGCTCCTCTGGACGGCCCTGTCGCAGTTCGACCCGGCAAGGCCGGTGTTCGTCGAGAGCGAGAGCAAGAAGGTCGGCAACCTGCGCGTGCCCGAAGCGCTCATCGAGAGAATGCGGGCCGCACGCTGCTTCCGGCTCGAAGCCGAGGAGTCCACACGCGTGGCGTTGCTCCTCGACGACTACGCGCATTTCGTCGCCGATCCCGCGGCGCTCGCCGCGAAGCTCGACCTGCTGCGCGACCTCCACGGCCAGGAGCGCATCGAGCAATGGCGCGCGCACCTGCACGCCGGCCGCTGGAAGCCGCTGGTGAGCGACCTGCTCGCCAGCCACTACGACCCCGCCTACCGTCGCTCGCTCACGCGCAACTACCGGGACGCGGCGACCGCCACGCCGGTGGAAGTGCGCGACATCACGGCCGGGGGCTTCCTCGCGCTCGCGCGCACCCTCGCCCGGGACCACGGTTAGCCCCGATAGAGGCCAATCGGGTAAACTTCGCGGCAAAACTCGCACCAATTCAAGAAAGATTCCCGCAGACGCGGACCGTGGCAGAACGCCCCCACAAGATCGGCAAGTACACCATCCTGTCCGACCTCGGCCAGGGGGCGTCGGCCGACGTCTACCTCGCCGAGGATCCCTTCAACGACCGCAAGGTCGCGGTGAAGCTCGCGAAGCGGGACCTCGAGATGGGCGAGGACGAGGCCAAGCGCTTCGAACGGCTGTTCCTCAACGAGGCGTCCCTCGCCGGCAAGCTGAACCACCCGAATATCGTCGGCGTATACGACGCGGTGGTCGAAGGCGACCAGCGCTATCTCGTCATGGAGTACGTCCCGGGCGGATCGCTCAAGAAGTACTGCACCGAGACCAACCTGCTGCCGGTGCGCCAGGCGGTGCTGGTGATCTTCAAGATGTGCCGCGCGCTCGACTACGCATTCCAGAACGGCGTGATCCATCGCGACATCAAGCCCGCGAACATCCTCTTGAGTGACCGCGACGACATCAAGATCAGCGACTTCGGCACCGCCAAGATCTCGCACGCGACCCACACCCAGATCGACGGCTTCCTCGGCTCGCCGGCGTACATGTCGCCCGAGCAGATCAACGAGGAGGGCCCAAGCGTGCAGACCGACATCTACTCGCTCGGCGTGGTGATGTACGAGCTGCTGACGGGGAAGCTCCCGTTTCGCGCCGAAAACGCGATCACGATGATCAACAAGATCCTGAACGAGGATCCGGTCCCGATCGAGTCGCTGCGCCCCGACCTGCCCGAGAAGCTGGTGGAGATCGTCGAGAAGGCGATGCACAAGGACCCGAAGGTGCGCTACGGGTCGTGGTTCGAGATGGCGAGCGAGCTCGCCAACACCTTCCCGCAGCTCGAGCGGTACTCCCACGAGATCAGCTCGACCGAGAAATTCAACAAGCTGCGCTCGCTGCCGTTCTTCCGCGAGTTCCGCGACGCCGAGCTCTGGGAAGTGCTGCGCGGGGCCGTGTGGGAAACCCACGCGCGCGACGAGAACCTGCTGCTCGAAGGCGAGATCGGCCAGGCGTTCTTCATCATCGTCGGCGGGCAAGTCAAAGTGGTCAAGGACGGCAAGCTGCTGAACGTCCTCAAGGAAGGCGACTGCTTCGGCGAGATGGCCTACCTCTCGGGCGACCGCGCGCGCCGCTCGGCCTCGATCATCTCGGTGTCGGAAGTGCAGCTGTTGAAGATCCAGTCGACCCACCTCGAGTCGCTCTCCGAGGGCTGCCAGCTCCGGTTCAACCGCGAGTTCCTGAGGACGCTCATCGAGCGCCTCACCTGGACTTCCTCCGTCCTCGCCCAATTCCGCCGGTAGTCGTAGCGGGGAAACGGAAGCTGGGGATCTCCCGCCTTGCGCTACCCTCCGGAGCGCCCTAGAAGAGGGTGACGTCCTTGTTGGCGGTAGCCTTGGCCTGCAGCTCGCCGGAAGCGATGAGCGCCTCCCAGGAGCAGACGCGGTTGCGGCCGTGCGCCTTGGCGTAGTAGACCGCCTGGTCGGCGCGGTCGATGAGGATCGCGGCGGGCGTGGTGGCGTCGACGATCCGGGCGAAGCCCGCGCTCACGGTGACGCGGCCCACTCCGGGAAAAGCGTAGGACTCCACGGCGGCGCGGAAGCGCTCGAGGACCGCCTCGCCGCCATGCCCCGGCTCGACGCCGTAGATCACCAGGAACTCCTCGCCCCCGAAGCGATAGAGCAGATCCCCGGCGCGGAACTGCCGCGCATCAGGTTGGCGAACAGCACCAGGATCTCGTCGCCGTACAGGTGGCCGAAGCCGTCGTTGATGCGCTTGAAATGGTCGATGTCGAGGATCGCGAAGAAATGCGGGCGCCCCGAGCCAGCCCAGCGCTCGAGGCCCCCTTCGATGTGCTGGTGCAGCACCCGCCGGTCCGACAATCGCGTGAGGGGGTCGGTCTCGGCCTCCACAAGTCGCGCGAAGAACTTCGCCGCGATGGACACGAATTGGCTCACCTCCGCCCCGGGCCCCGCAAGCGGAATGGCCCCGCTCAGCTCGACCACGTAGCGTGCTTCGCCGCCGCCGCCCAGGCCGGCAAGCAGGCGCGCGCCCCCGGGGACCGACACCACCTTCAGCGGCGCACGCGCCCGGATCGCGCTCACGAGCACCGCGTCGAGCGCGACCGGCAAGGCGGCCTTCCCGTCGGTGGTGTCCAGAACCGAGTAGGACTCGGGGGCCGCCTTTCCCTTCACCCGCGCGGCCCTGCCCGGATAGACCCGCAGGAGCCGCAGCCGGGCCTTGGGGAACCGCGCGGCCAGGCGCCGCGCCAGCCATTGCGCGAGGTCGTCGCTCGAGCGCAACCCGAGCATCGCCTCGATGTCGAGGAGCACCGTCCCGATGCCTGGCGCTTCCTGGCGATGCTGCATGGGCCTCCGAAACCGGTGTCGTGCGCGCTACTCGATCAGGCAGACGGCCTGCGCGGCGATCCCCTCCCCGCGGCCGGCGAAGCCCAGCTTCTCGGTCGTGGTCGCCTTCACGTTGACTCGGCCGGCCTCGATGCCGAGGTCGGCGGCGATGTGGGTGACCATCTTCGGAATGTGGGGCGCCATGCGTGGAGCTTCCGCGATGATTGTCGCATCGACGTTGGCGACGCGCAGGCCACGCTCGGAGAGCAGGCCGGCCACCTGGCGCAGGAGCTCCCGGCTGTCGATCCCCTTGAACCTCGCGTCGCTGTCGGGAAAGTGCCTGCCGATGTCGCCGAGCGCGGCCGCCCCCAGCAGCGCGTCGCAGATCGCGTGCAGCAGCACGTCCGCGTCGCTGTGACCGAGCAGCCCCTTGTCGTGGTCGATCTCGACGCCCCCGATCACGAGCCTCCTGCCGGGCACGAGCGCGTGGACGTCGAATCCCTGGCCGATGCGCATCGCTAGAAGGGCACCCGCCCCTGGCGCTTGAGAATCATCTCCGCGAGGTGCAGGTCCTCCGCGAAGGTGACCTTCAAGTTGCTGTTCTCGCCTTGGACCAGGCGGGGCGCGCTGTAGCCCACGGCCTCCACCGCGTGCGCCTCGTCGGTCGCGTCGGGGCGCGCTTCCAGCCCGCGCCGCAGCACGTCGTAGCGGAACATCTGCGGGGTCTGCGCGCGCCAGAGGTTCAGCCGCGGGATGGTCGCGGCGACACGCTGGTTCTCGTCGGCGCTCTTGAGCGTGTCGCTCAGCGGCATCGCGAGCAGGCCGCCAATCGGATCGTCGCCGATCTCATCCAGGAATTGCTCCACCAGCTCGGTCGTAACGCAGGGGCGCGCGGCGTCGTGCACCAGAACCCAATCGTCCTTGGACAGGCGTGTGCCGAGGTGCTCCATGGCGTTGCGCACCGTGTCCGCGCGCAGCGCGCCACCGGCGAATATCGGCTCGATCTTGTCGGGAAACGCGCTCCAGTCGTACTGGCCCCAGTGGCGGTCGAGCGGCGAGAGCACCACGCAGATGCAGCCGATGCGCGAAACCGCGGCGAGCGTCTCGATCGAGTGGAACATCATTGGTTTCCCGGCGATCGGCAGGTATTGCTTGGGAAGGGCGTCCCCGATGCGAGTGCCCTGCCCTGCCGCGGGCACGATTGCGAAGACTTTTGGCATGGCAACCACGTGGAGTGGCCTGCATTATGGCCCATTTCAGCCTCGCTCCTCCGCGTCGAGTACACTGAGGACCCATGACGGCGCGGCGATTCCTGACGCTCCTCATCGCCGGTCTCGCAGCCGGCTGCGAAGAGCCCCCCAAGCAGATCGCGCCGGTCGAAACCTCGGGCGAGCTGGTCGTTCTCACCGTAAACGGCCCGGACACCTACTTCGAGGACGCGCAGGGCCTGGCTTCCGGCTTCGAATACGACCTGGCGACGCTCTTCGCCCGGGAACTCGGGGCGCGGCCCACGTTCGTCATGGTCGACAATCCCGCGCGCATCGACCGGCTGCTGCGCGACGGCCAGGCACACATCGCGGCGGCGGCGCTCGCGCGCCATTTCGATTTCCCGGGCGGCGTCGCGTGGGGCCCCGCGTACTTCACCACGCAGCACCAGATCGTCGGTCGCGGCGCCGACCCTGCCAAGCCCAAGGCGCTCGCCGACATCGCCGAGAAGCGCGTGGGGGTGATCGACGAGTCGGTGGCCGAGTATCTGCTGTCGGGCCCCACGCCGATCGGGCCGCACGTCGAGCGCCTCCCCCCCGGCACCTCCACCGCCGACCTGCTCGAACGGGTCGCCGCGAGAAGCCTCGATTACGCGCTGGTCGAATCGACGCGCTTCACGCTCGCGCGCCGCTACTTCCCGCAGCTCGAGGTCGCCTTCAACGTGGCCAAGCCGGTGGAGTACGCCTGGCTGGTCTCACCCGTCGACAAGCGGCGCGTCCTGTCCGCCGCAACCCCTTTCTTCGAGCGCATCCGCAAGGACGGCACGCTCAAGCGCCTGGTGGATCGCCACTACGGCCACGCCACGCGCATCACCGTGCTCGACTCCGTCACCCTGATCGAGCGCATCGCCACCCAGCTGCCGAAACTCAAGGCCCACTTCGAGGAAGCCGAGCGGGTAAGCGGCATCGATTGGCGCCTCATCGCCGCACTCGGCTACCAGGAGTCGCACTGGGACGCCCAAGCCACCTCCCCCACGGGCGTGCGCGGGCTCATGATGCTCACCGAAGATACCGCCGACCGCCTGCAGGTCAAGAACCGTCTCGACGCGCGCGACAGCATCGTGGGCGGGGCGCGTTACTTCACGCTGCTCAAGGAGTCGATCAGCCCGCGCATCGCCGAGCCCGACCGCACCTGGCTCGCCCTCGCCGCGTACAACCTGGGCCTCGGCCATCTCGAGGACGCGCGCATCCTCGCGCAGAAGGGCAACCTCAATCCCGACAAATGGCAGGACGTGCGCCAGGTGCTCCCGCGGCTGGCCGAGCCCGAGTCGTTCGCGAAGTTGAAGCACGGCTACGCACGCGGCTTCGAAGCGCAGCAGCTGGTGGATAACGTGCGCAACTACTACGACATCCTCACCCGCCTTGAGCCGCGCGACCCGCCGCAGTTGCCGGAGCCGGCGCCCGATCAGCTCTCGACGAAGGGCACCACGACGGGCAGGTGAGCGGTGTCGTCCCACGCCTCGATGGCCCACGCGTCGGCCTGAAACGCGACCGCGTTGTAGGAGGCGTTGGCGATGGCGATCCGGTGCGGCGTGGCCACCGGAATGTCGTGGACGATGCGGTAGAGCGCGGCGAGAACCCCGCCGTGGCTGACTATCGCGAGGCGCTGGCCGTGATGCTCTCGCGCGAGCCCGAGGAACGCGCTACGCACGCGATCGTGGAACTGGCGGCGGCTCTCGCCGCCCGGCGCCGTGGCCTCGGGGTCGATCTCGTTCACCCGCGAGAAGACGCCAGGCCATTGCACCTCGAGCTCGGCATAGGTGCGGCCCTCGCCCATGCCGAAGTGGCGCTCGCGCAGGCGCGCGTCGGGGCGCACCTGCAGGCCGCAGCGCGCGGCGATCGGCTGGGCGGTCTGCAGCGCGCGGCCCAGGTCGCTCGACACCAGCGCGTCGAAGCGCTCGCTGGCCAG
>JALYSB010000007.1 GCA_030855025.1 Pseudomonadota bacterium | reverse complement strand
GCCCACGGGCTTGGTCCTGCTGCCGCCGGTGGGGCCTGCGATTCCAGTGATCGCCACGCTCAGGGACGAGGGGCTTCGCGCGAGGACCCCTGCCGCCATCTCGCGCGCGACCTCCTCGCTCACCGCCCCGTGCCGGGCAAGCGTGCGCTGCGAGACGCCGAGCAGGTCCTTCTTGGCGGTGTTGGAGTAGGTGACGAATCCGCGGTCGAACCACTTGGCGCTGCCGGAGATGCGCGTGATCGCCGCGGCGAGCCCGCCGCCGGTGCACGATTCCGCGACGCTGATTTCCACTTTGCGGCGCTTGCAGATGCGTCCCAGCCGCCGCGCGAGCGCGGTGATGTCGTCCTCGGTCACTGACCCTCTCCCAACCGCCCGCGGTACCAGTACACGTAGCGCTCCTCGAATCCGAATTGGCGGTAGAGCCGGCGCGCCGGCTCGTTGTCGCTCTGTACCTGAAGATATGCATGGCGCGCCCCGAGTTCCCGGGCCGCGGCGAGAAGGCTTGCGACCACATCCCGCGCGAAGCCGCGGCGGCGCGCGGTATCGCGGGTCACGATGTCGAAGAGGCCGGCGCAATCGTCCTCAACGATCGCCAGGCCCGTGGCGGCGACCTCTCCCTCGTGCTCGATGGCGACCGCGCGCATCGCGAGCGGCATGCCCTCGAGGCGGGCGAGGTGGGCGGCGCGGTGCTCGGGGGGCGAGGCGCGCATCGCACCGACCGCGTCGATCCAGGCGGAGAGGTTCATCACATGGGCGCTGCCCTGCGTGCCGACGGGGATGGCCGCGGACTCGACCGCCGTGGTATCGAAGCGGGCATAGCCGCGCTCCGCGAGCTCCGCATCGAGCGAAGCGGGTTGCGAGAAGGGCGTGAGGCGGAAGAGCGCCGGCAGCCGCGCCCGCGCATAGAGCCGCTCGCAATAGCCGACCTTTTCGTCGAGGGGGCGGGAGGAGGCGTACACCGCATTCACCGAGCGCGCGCGCTTTGCCTTCCCCGGGGCGAGCCGCAGCAACCAGCCGTCGTAAAGCAGCTGCCCGGGCGGCGCGGACGAGTTGAGGCTCAGCTCCTCGAGGCGCCGCGCGTCCGGCGCGTTGCTCAATTCCCCGGCTTCGCCCGCAGCCGCTTGCCGGAGGCCGAGTCGAAGAAGAAGAGCTTGCCTTCGCGGACGTGGAAGACGAGGCTTTCGCCCGCCCTGGGCGTCGCATGGCCATCGACACGCGCGACCAGCGTGGCCCCCCCCAGCACGCCGTGCACCAGCGAATCGGCGCCCAGCGCCTCCACGGAATCAACCTTGTAGCGGAACACCGGCCCCGGGCCCTCGCCGGCCTCGAGGTGCTCGGGACGCACCCCCACGGTGATGGCGTCGGGCGCGCCGTCGCGCAGCTGCGCCGGCAGCGCGATGCGCATCTCGCCGCCGACATCGATCGCATCGCCCACGCGCTTGCCGGGCAGGAAGTTCATCGCCGGCGAGCCGATGAAGCCGGCGACGAAGAGGCTGGCCGGATCGTCGTAGACGTCGATTGGCCGGCCGACCTGCTCGACCCTGCCGGCGAGCATCACGATCATGCGGTCGGCGAGCGTCATCGCCTCGACCTGGTCGTGGGTCACGAAGATGCTGGTGGTGCGCAGCTCCCGATGCAGCTTCTGGATCTCGAGGCGCATCTGCACACGCAGCTTGGCGTCGAGGTTGGACAGCGGCTCGTCGAACAGGAACGCGGCGGGTTCCCGCACGATGGCGCGTCCCATCGCCACGCGCTGGCGCTGGCCCCCGGAGAGCTCGCGCGGGCGGCGCTGCAGGAGCTGTCCCAGCTCGAGGATCTTCGCCGCGCGCTGCACGCGCTGGTCGATGTCCTCCTTCGAAAGCTTGCGGATGCGCAGCCCGTAGGCCATGTTGTCGTACACGCTCATGTGCGGGTAGAGCGCGTAGTTCTGGAACACCATCGCGATGTTGCGGTCCTTGGGCTCGACCTGGTTCACCACCCGCCCCGCGATCGAGATCTCGCCGGAGGTGATGGTCTCCAGGCCCGCGATCATCCTGAGGAGCGTCGATTTGCCGCAGCCCGAAGGACCCACGATCACGATGAACTCGCCATCGGCGATCTCGGCGTCCACCCCGTGGATTACCTGGAGAGTCTTGGTGTAGCTCTTCTTGACGTCCTTGAGAACGATCTCGGCCATCGCTATTTTTCCGTCTCCACAAGGCCCTTCACGAACCACTTCTGCATCAGGATCACCACGAGGGCTGGGGGCAGCAACGCGAGGATCGCGGTCGCCATCACCAGGTTCCATTCGGTGAGCGCATCTCCGCCCACGATCATGCGTTTGATGCCGATCACCACCGTGTACATCGACTCGTCGGTGGTGACGATCAGCGGCCACAGGTACTGGTTCCAGCCGTAGATGAACTGGATCACGAAGAGCGCGGCCATGCTCGTCTTGGACAAGGGCAGCACCACGTCCCAGAAGAAGCGCATCGGCCCCGCGCCGTCGATGCGCGCGGCCTCGGCGAGCTCGTCGGGGATGGTCATGAAGAATTGCCGGAAGAGGAAGGTCGCCGTGGCCGAGGCGATCAGCGGCAGCGTGAGGCCCAGGTGGGTGTTGAGGATGCCGAGGTCGGAGACCACCTTGTAGGTCGGGATGATGCGCACCTCGACCGGCAGCATCAGGGTGATGAAGATCATCCAGAAGAAGAAGTTGCGGAACGGGAAGCGGAAATAGACGATCGCAAAGGCCGAGATCAGGGAGATCGCGATTTTCCCGAGCGCGATGCCCACTGCCATGATGAGGCTATTCAGCATCATGTGGCCCACGGGCGCGGCGGCACCGCGCGTGGACCCCGCGGTCAACACCTGCTTGTAGTTGTTCCAGAGCTGGTCGCCCGGTATGAGCGGCATCGGCACCGAGAGGATCTGCTCGAGGCTGAGCGTGGAGGCGACGAAGGTCACGTACAGCGGGAACGCCACCACGATGACCGCGATGATCAGGATCAGGTGCTGGAAGGCGCGCAGCCAGGGGCGGTTCTCGACCACTAGTACTGCACCTTGCGCTCGATGTACTTGAACTGCACCACGGTGAGGGCGATCACGATGACCATGAGGATCACCGATTGCGCCGACGAGCCGCCCAGGTCGCCCGCCTTGAAGCCGTCGTAATACACCTTGTAGACGAGGATGTTGGTCGCCCCCGCGGGCCCGCCCTGGGTCGTGGCATCGACCACGCCGAAGGTGTCGAAGAAAGCGTGCACGACGTTGACCACGAGGAGGAAGAACGTCGTGGGCGAGAGCAGCGGGAAGACGATGGTCCAGAAGCGGCGCGTGGGCGTCGCCCCGTCGATCGCCGCCGCCTCCATGAGCGAGCGCGGGATCGACTGCAGCCCGGCGAGGAAGAAGAGGAAGTTGTAGCTGATCTGCTTCCAGACGGTGGCGATGACGATAAGCAGCATCGCCTGGTCGCCGCGCAGCACCCAGTTCCAGTCCACGCCCATGGCGCGCAGCACGAACGAGATGATTCCCACGGACGGCGCGAACAGGAACGCCCACAGGATGCCGGCCACGGCGGAGGCCACGGCGTAGGGCCAGATGAGCAGCGTCTTGTAGACCATGGCGCCGCGGATCACGCGGTCGGCCGCGGTCGCGAGCAGGAGGGCCACGGCCAGCCCGATGAAGGTGACGAGGATGCTGAACACCGCCGTCACCTTGAAGGAGTCGTGGTACGCGGTGTCGTTGAAGAGGTCCACGAAGTTGCGGAACCAGACGAACTCGGTACGCAGCCCGAAGGCGTCCTGCAGCAGGAACGAGTAGTAGACCGCCTGGGCGGCCGGCCAGAAGAAGAAGATGATCGTCACCGCGATCTGCGGCGCGATCAGGACGAAAGGCAGCCAGCCGGAACGGAAGGTGACGCGCTTTTCCATCGGAAGCGAAAAGGGGCCCCGCGGCCCCTTTCGGCTAGTGCATCAGCTCTTGTTCGCGGATTCGAACTTGCGCAGGATCTCGTTGCCGCGGCGCACCGCGTCGTCCATCGCCTGCTTGGCGCCCTTCTTGCCGGTGAGCACCTGCTCTATCTCCTCCTCGATCACCTCGCGGCCCTGCACGAAGTTGCCGAAGCGCAGGCCCTTGGAATTCGCCGTCGGCGTCTTGTTTGTGAGCTGGCGGATCGAGATGTCGGTTCCGGGGTTCTTCTGGTAGAAGTCGGTCTTCTTCACCATGTCCGCCGCCGCGAGCGTGATCGGCACGTAACCGGTGGAGGTGTGCCATTCGGCCTGCAGGTCCGGGTTGGAGAGGAAACCCAGCCACTTGGCGATGCCCTTGTAGGCATTGTTGGTCTTGCCACCCATCACCCAGAACGACGCGCCTCCGATGATCGAATTCTGCGGCGCGCCCTTGATGTGGTCGTGGTAGGGCAGCATGTTCACCGAGAAGTCGAACTTGGCGTTGCGCTTGATGTTGGCCTGGGCCGCGGAGCTCGAGGTGAGCATCGCGCACTCGCCCGAGAAGAAGCGCGCCTCGGCCTCGTTGCGCCGGCCACCGTAGGTGAACAGGCCCTTCTTCGAAAGGTCGGCGAGCATCTCGATGTGCTTCACGTGCTCGGGCGAGTTGATCTTGAACTCGGTATCCATCCCGGCGATGCCGTTCTCCTTGGAGCCGATCGGCAGGTTGTGCCAGGCGGAGAAGTTCTCGACGTGCACCCACGACGGCCAGCCGGTCGTGTAGACGCACTGCTGCCCCGAGCTCTTCAGCTTGGGGGCCATCTCGTTGAACTCCTTCCACGTCTTCGGCGACTTGTTCGGATCGAGGCCCGCCTTCTTGAAGGCGTCCTTGTTCACGTAGAACACGGGCGTGGAGCTGTTGAACGGAAACGAGATCATCTGCCCTTTGTAGTCGGTGTAGTAGCCCGCGACCGCCGGCATGTAGGCCTTGGGATCGAATTTCTCGTCGGCGTCCTTCATCAGCTTGTAGACCGGCACGACCGCGCCCTTCGCGGCCATCATCGTCGCCGTGCCGACCTCGAAGACCTGAAGGATGTGGGGCGCGTTGCCGGCGCGATAGGCGGCGATCGCGGCGGTCATCGATTCGGGATAGGCGCCCTTGTAGACGGGCACCACCTTGTAGTCCTTCTGGGTCCCGTTGAACTTGTTTGCGATCTCGTTCAGCTTGTCGCCCAGCGCCCCGGTCATGGAGTGCCAGAGCTGAATCTCGGTCTGCGCCTGCGCCAGGGTCGTCGCGAAGCCGAATGCCAGGGCCGCGATCAAGGATTTGCGGATCATCGAAGTCTTCTCCTCAGGTGGAATTATTCGCCGCCGGTACCGGGGTATTTTTACCGCGGATTCAACGGCGCCAATGGTACATCACCCTCCTGACAGGGCCGCGACAACCAGCACCTCGTCCGAAGCGGCGAGCCGGGCCGCGACCGAACGGGCCAGCACGCGATTCACGAAGATCCGGATATGGGGGCGGATCGCATCCTGTTCGTCGATGACCCGGAAGCGCAGCCCGGGATACTTGCGATCGAGGTCGGCCAGGAGTTCGGCGACGGTCGCGCCTTCGGCCTCGACCTCGCGCACCTGCCGGGTGTACTCGGCGAGGGGCGTGGGCAGGACGACCCTCAATCGACCACCGCGGTCTCGATCGAATAGACGTGCGGCAGGTGCTGCACCAGGCAATGCCATTGATCGCCCTCGTCAAAGCTGCCCCAGATCTCGCCGCCGGTGGTGCCGAAATAGACGCCGGGCGGGTCGAGTGAGTCGACGGCGAGGGCCTGCCGCTTCACCGTGAACCACGCCTGGGCGGGAGGCAGGCCGCGGTCGAGGCGTTCCCAATGGGCGCCCGCGTCGCGCGAGCGGTAGACCGCGGGCTTGCCACCGATCGGAGTGCGCGGCCATACGGTGCCGCCGTCCATGGGGAATACCCACAACGTCCGGGGGTCGCGGGGATGCAGCGCCAGTGGAAAACCGATGTCACCGATCGCGGCCGGCATCGAGCGGCCGATGCGCTCCCAGCGGTCGCCGACGCGATCGAGGCGATAGATGCCGCAATGGTTCTGTTGGTACGCGTCGCCCGATTTCGGGTGGACCCGAAGGCAGTGGGGATCGTGGCCGTAGGCGGCGTCCGGGTCCGGCAGGAAATCGGCGGCACAGCCTCGGTTGAGCGGCGCCCACGTGGCGCCGCGGTCACGCGACTCGAACACTCCGCCGGAGGAGCATCCCACGTAGAGGTGCTGCGGATCGCGGGGGTCAATGTTGATCGAATGCAGCGTGCCGCCATCGGGAGGGGCGTCATGCGGCTCCCCGATCCACTTGCGTCGGTCGGGATGTGCGTTGAAGCCCTCCACCCCGGTCCAGGTGCGTCCCGCGTCGGCCGATTCGAACAGCGCCTGGGGCGAGGTACCCGCGTACCAGCGCCCCGGGTCGTTTGCGTGGCCGGGTGTCAGCCAGAAAACGTGGCTCACCGTCTCGCCCGCCGCGCCGGGGGCCGACTTGGGGAAGGCCGGAGGCGCGGAGGACTCCTGCCAGGTCTTGCCGAAGTCCCCTGAGCGATAAACGGTGTGCCCGAGGTGCCCGGCCTTCACCCCCGCCAGGAGCGTGCGCCGATCGCGAGGATCCACGACCGCATGGTTCACGACCTGGCCGAGGAAATGCGGGCCTTCCATCCGCCACGAACGTCGGCGCCGGTCGGCTTCGAGGACGAAGAGGCCCTTGCGGGTTCCGACCAGTACGAGCAGCCGCGGCATGCGCTCTGGCTCCCCCTAGAACGCGGGAGCGCCTAGTCCTTCTTGATGAACGACTTGAGCGAGCCGAGCAGACCGCGCTTCTCCTCCGCGGGCGGCGGCTCGGGCGTGTTGTGCACCACGTACTGCGGCGTGGTCTTCGGCTTGGGCGGCGCGTTTGCCGCGGGCTTGACCGTGAGCACCGAGCGCTTGATCACGTCCTCCCACTTGTTGGGCCGGCCGATGAAGTACTTGGCGAACTCCTCAACGCCCTGCTCGTTCATCTCCTGGCCCATCAGCTGGAACATGTCGACCAAGAAGCCGCCAACGTTCTTGGTGACGATCTTGATCTTGGAGGTCTCGTGGTCCCCCTCGATCTTCGCCTGCACACGGAAGTCGCAGTTGACCTTGAAGACTTCGTGGGTGATGACCTTGCGCTCGTTGCGAAACTGCTCGCTCTTGTGCTCGATGTTCGACTGCCACAGGATGTCACGGAATTTCTCCATGTCGTCCGGGCCCTTCTTCACGGTCAGCACCCGGTCGGACCAGCAGCGGTAGGCCACGTGCACCTCACCGTAGTAGTCCTTGTCGATGAAGTGCTTCGAGCGGAAATCGCAGAAGAAGTCCTTGATCACCAGGCCGTCGATATCGCCGACGGTCGGCAGGTTGTACTTGAAGGGGCTCGGCATCTGCACGACGTTCAACTGCTTGCCCAGGTCGTTGAGGTAGAGGAACGAGCGCCGCAGCGCATGGTCGACCGACACAGCGGTCGAGCGCATGCTCTCGGTGCGGTCGGTATCCTGCGCCTTGAGATCGTCTGCCTGTTTCTTGAGATCGTCTAGAAGTCCCACGGACCCCCCTGGTGAGCCGGCTGTACGAGACGGATTTTAACGTATGATCGCCGCAAAAACCAAAGGCTTAGCGCTCCATATGCCATGAAGGCCATACTTGCCTTCGATCAGGGCACCACCAGCTCGCGTGCCATCGCCTTCGGGCCGGACGGCCGGATCTTGAGTTCAGCCCAGCAAGAATTTCGCCAGATTTTCCCACGACCCGGGTGGGTCGAGCACGATGCGGTCGAAATCTGGCGCACGCAACGCGATGTCGCCTCCCAGGCAATCGCCGCCGCCGGGCTGACAGGACCCGACGTGGCGGGCATCGGGATCACCAACCAGCGCGAGACCACGGTCGTCTGGGAGCGCGCTTCGGGGCGCCCGATCGCGCCGGCGATCGTGTGGCAAGACCGACGCACAGCGTCGCGATGTGACGCGATGCGACAGGCCGGGCACGAGCCGGTTTTCACAGGAAAGACGGGGCTCCTGCTCGACAGCTATTTTTCGGGGACCAAGCTTGCCTGGATCCTCGACAACGTGGCCGGCGCCCGCGATGCCGCCTCCCGCGGCGAACTCGCCTTCGGCACCATCGACGCATGGCTGGTGTGGCAGCTGTCCGGCGGGAAGGTGCACGTGACCGACGTGAGCAACGCGTCGCGCACCCTGCTCTTCAACATCCACACGCTCGACTGGGACGACGAGCTCCTGGGCCTGCTCGGCATACCCCGCAGCCTGCTACCGCGCGTGGTGTCCTCGAGCGAGGTCGTGGCTCGCACCGCCTGCGAGGGCTTGCCGGCCGGCATCCCCGTCGCCGGGATCGCAGGAGACCAGCAGGCGGCGCTCTTCGGGCAGGCCTGCCATCACGCCGGCATGGCCAAGAACACCTACGGCACCGGCTGCTTCCTGCTCATGAACACGGGCGAGAGCCCCGCGATGTCGCGCAATCGCCTGCTCACCACGGTCGCGTGGCGCCGCGGCAGTCGCACCCACTACGCGCTCGAAGGCAGCGTGTTCATCGCGGGCGCGGCGATCCAATGGCTGCGCGACGGGCTGGGACTCATTGCGCGCGCCTCCGACATCGACGCGCTCGCGGCCACCGTCCCCGACACAGACGGCGTCTACTTCGTGCCCGCGCTCTCCGGCTTGGGGGCGCCCTACTGGGATCCGCACGCGCGCGGCACGATCGTCGGCATCACGCGGGGGACCACGCGGGCTCACCTCGCGCGCGCGACTCTCGAAGCGATCGCGTTCCAGAGCGCGGAGCTGATCGAGGCGATGGCCGCGGATTCCGGGATCGCGCTCACCGAGTTGCGCGTGGATGGGGGCGCGACCGCCTCGAACCTGCTGATGCAGATGCAGGCCGACCTGCTCGGGGTGCCGGTAGTGCGACCCCGAGTGACGGAAACGACCGCTCTCGGCGCCGCCTACCTCGCAGGACTCGCGACCGGGTTCTGGAAAGACGAGGCGCAGATTGCCTCGATGTGGGCGCGCGACCGGGTCTTCGAGCCGACGCTTTCACGCGCCATCGCCGGTGAGCGGGTGGCCGACTGGAAGCGCGCGGTCGAGCGTTCGCGCGCCTGGGCCGCAGAATCCTAGGACGCCGAATCCTGGAACGCCGAGGGCTCCGGCACCAGGAACTCCCGCCGGTAATGGCGCAGCTCCTCGATCGATTCGTAGACGTCGGCAAGCGCCTCGTGGCGGCCTTCCTTGGCCACGCCCGCCAGCACCCCCGGGTTCCACCGCTTGGCGAGCTCCTTGAGGGTCGAGACATCGATGATGCGGTAGTGCAGGTAGGCATCGAAGGCGGGCATGTAGCGGGCCATGAAGCGGCGATCCTGGTGGACGGTGTTGCCCGCAAGCGGGGCCAGTCGCTCGCCCACGATCGGCTTGAGGAATTCGATCACGCGGCGCTCGACCTCGGCCTCGGTGAACGTGGAGGCGCGAACCTTGTCGACGAGCCCGGACTTGCCATGGGTGGAGCGGTTCCACGAATCCATCGCGTCGAGCACCTCGTCGGGCTGGTGCACGACATACACCGGGGCCTCGGCGATCGTATTGAGATCGGCATCGGTGATCACCATCGCCACCTCGAGAATGCGGTCGCGCTCGGGAACGAGCCCCGACATCTCCATGTCTATCCAGACCAGCGGTGTCTTGTCCTGAGCCATAAAATCCTTGTGATCTGGCGCCGCGCCGATTGTGTCACGCCCCTTCGCGAAACTCCAAGCCGCTTGAGCGCATCCCAGTTCTCCGCCGTCTTCGCCGCCTTCGTCATCGCCGCCCTCGCGTGGCGGACGTGGCTTTCGTGGCGCCACTCGCGCCACGTGGCGCGCCACCGCGCCGAAGTGCCGGCGAGCTTCGCGGCGTTCGTTCCGCTCGAGGCGCACCACAAGGCGGCCGCGTACACCCTCGACAAGCAGCGCCTCGCGCGGGTCGAGACGATCGTGGCCGACGGCATCGTGGTGCTCGCCCTCACGCTCGGCGGGGGCATCGCGGCGATCGACGCGGCGAGCGCGCGCCTCTTCGGTGAGGGCTACCTGCGCCACCTCGCCACCGTCTTCGCAGTGCTGCTCGCAAGCACCGCCGCCAGCCTGCCCTTCGACCTGTGGCGCACCTTCGCGATCGAGCAGCGCCATGGCTTCAACCGCATGAGCGCGCGGCTCTTCATCGGGGATCTGGCCAAGGGCCTGGCGGTTTCCGCCGTGGTGGGCGCGCCCCTGCTGCTCGCGGTCTTCTGGCTGGTGGAGGCCACGGGGCCGCTCTGGTGGCTCTATACGTGGCTCGCGTGGATGGCCTTCACGCTCGTGCTGGTGGTGGCGTTCCCCCGCTGGATCGCGCCCCTCTTCAACCGCTTCACGCCGCTCGAGGCGGGGCAGCTGCGAACCCGCATCGAGTCTCTCCTCGCGCGCTGCGGCTTCCGTGCGGAGGGCCTCTTCGTGATGGACGGCTCGAAGCGCTCGAGCCATGGCAACGCGTACTTCACCGGATTCGGAAAGACCAAGCGCATCGTGTTCTTCGACACGCTCATCGACCGCCTGAGCATCGAGGAGATCGAGGCCGTGCTTGCGCACGAGCTCGGCCACTTCGCGCGCGGGCACATCCCCCGGATGCTCGCGGTTCGCTTCGCCCTCGCACTCGTGATGCTCGCCGTCCTCGGCTGGCTCTACCAGGAGCCCGCGTTTCGCGAGGCGCTGCACCTGCAAGAGCCCCACATCGGGGCGCTGCTCGCCGGCTTCGCGCTCGTGATCCCGGCCTTCACCTTCCCGTTCCAGCCGCTGGCGAGCCTGATGGCGCGCAAGCAGGAATTCGAGGCGGACGCATATGCCGCGCGCCACGCGTCGGCCGCGAGCCTCGCGAGCGCGCTCGCCAAGCTTTACCGCGACAACGCCTCCACTCTCACGCCCGATCCGCTGCATTCGCTGGTGTATGATTCGCATCCCCCCGCGGCACTGCGCATCGATCACCTGAGAAAAGCGTCCCCATGAACGAGCTGGCGCGCAAGAAATGCAAGCCTTGCGAGGGCGGCATCGCGGCGCTCGCGCCCGAGCAGGCCCGGGCTCTCCTCAAGGGCCTCGACGGCTGGGCCCTCGATGGCGCGGCGATCGCCAAGACTTACCGCTTCAAGAATTACCACGAGACGATGGCGTTCGTGAACGCGGCCGCCTGGGTCTCGCACCGCGAGGACCACCATCCCGACATGGCCGTGGGCTACAACGAGTGCCGCGTCGCGTACGTGACGCACGCGATCAACGGGCTCTCGGAGAACGACTTCATCTGCGCGGCCAAGCTCGACGCATTGTTCGAGATCTAGGCATGTCAGCCACGCATCACGTCATCGGGACCCGATCGGCATGACGACGCGGCGCGAGAGGAGCGAGTCGGTCGTCGTTGAAGGGCGAGTCGTCGCCGACTTCGGGCGCGAATTCCTGGTGGAGTTCGCCGACCGCCGCCAGATCGCATGCACCCGCAAGGGCAAGCGCCAGGACGCGACCTGCGGCGACTTCGTCGAGGTTCGCCTCACCGGCTCCGCGCAGGGTTCGATCGAGCGGGTCGGCACCCGGCGCAACCTCCTCTTTCGTTCCGACCAGTGGCGCGAGAAGATGCTCGCCGCCAATGTGGACCAGGTGGTGATCCTGGTAGCGCCGAAGCCGCCGCTCAGCGAGGCGTTCCTGAACCTGAGCCTGGTCGCCTGCGAGGCGGCGCGGCTGCCGGTGGTGATTGCGCTCAACAAGGCCGACCTGCCCGAGCACGCCGTCGCGCGCAAGGCGCTCGAGCCCTACGTGCAGATCGGCTACACGCTCATCACCATGTCGGCCAAGTTCGACGTCTCGCCGCTGCTCCCCCATCTCGAGAACAAGCTCACGCTGCTGGTGGGCCAGAGCGGCATGGGGAAGTCGAAGACCGTCAACGCGCTGGTGCTCTCGGACGTGGCGCGGGTCGGCGACCTCACCGCCTCGCGCGAGGCGGGCGCCCACACCACCACCTTTTCGCGCTTCTACCGCCTCGACCGCGACACCGCGATCATCGATACGCCGGGGTTCCAGTCCTTCGGCCTCTTCCATCTCACCGAGGACCAGATTGGGGAAGCGATGCGCGAGTTCCGCCCGTTCCTCGGAAACTGCAAGTTCAACGACTGCTCGCACCTGAACGAGCCCGGCTGCGCGGTGATCGCGGCCTCCAAGCGCGGCGATATCTCCAATTCGCGCCTGTCGTTCTACCAGGTCCTGATCGAGCAGCACCGCGACCTCCACGAGCAGCACCCCGAGTGGTCTAAGTAGCGCCGATCGAGACGGGGATTCGGCGTCTTCCGAACTGGCGCTTCACGTCGAAGGCTTCGAACCGTCCCGGAATCGACGTCGCGCAATCGGGGCAGCGGCCGTCGGCCGCGAGCCGGTAGGACTCGATGCGATGCCAGTCACGGCGAATCAATGCGGCGCGGCAGTTAGGGCAGTACGTGGTTCCGCCCTCGGGGTCGTGCACGTTGCCGGTATAGACATGGCGCAGGCCCTCGTCGCGAGCGATGGCGCGCGCGCGTGTAAGGGTGGCCGCCGGCGTGGGCGCCACGTCCCTCATCTTGAAGTCGGGATGGAACGCGGTGAAATGCAGCGGCACGTCGGGGCCGAGCTCGCGCTGGATCCACTTCGACATCGCGCGCGCCTCCTCGGCCGAATCGTTCATGCCGGGAATGAGTAGCGTGGTGATCTCGAGCCACACCCGCGTCTCGTGCCGTAGGTATGTCAGCGTGTCGAGCACCGGGGCGAGCCTCGCGCCCGTGAGCTTCACGTAGAACTCGTCGGTGAAGGCCTTGAGGTCCACGTTGGCCGCGTCCATCTTCGCGTAGAACTCGCGCCGCGGCTCGGGCGAGATGTAACCCGCGGTCACCGCCACCGTGAGGACGCCTGCCTCGCGGCAGGCATCGGCCGCATCCATTGCGTACTCGGCGAAGATCACCGGGTCGTTGTAGGTGAACGCCACGCTGCGCGCGCCCGACTCGACGGCGGCACGCGCGATCGCCTCGGGCGAGGCCGCGTCCATGAGCCGGTCCATGTCGCGCGATTTCGAGATGTCCCAGTTCTGGCAGAACTTGCATGCGAGGTTGCACCCCGCCGTCCCGAACGAGAGCACTGCGCTGCCCGGCAGGAAGTGGTTCAGCGGCTTCTTTTCGATCGGGTCGACGCAGAAGCCCGACGAGCGGCCATAGGTCGTGAGCACCATCGCGTCGCCTGCGCGGGCGCGCACGAAGCACGCCCCGCGCTGGCCCTCGTGCAGCCGGCAAAAACGCGGGCACAGGTCGCATTGCACGCGCCCGTCGTCGAGGCGGTGCCACCACCTGCCCGGATGCAGCGGGCCGCGCAGGTCGTCTCGCGCCCCCGCGGTCACGTGAATTTCTCCACGGTGTAGCGTGACAGCCGCACGTCGCGGTGCCAGAAACGCGGCGGCAGCCCCGCCTTGCGCCGCAGCTCGCCCAGGAATGCGAGCGGCTCGGGAATTCCCTCCCACACCTGGGGAAGAAAGGTCGCAGCAAGCGTGTGGAACTCGAAGTACACACCGTCGAGGCCCGGCCGCAGGCATCGCGCCGCCTCGGCCTCGCTCGCCGCCTCGATTGGCTCGCGCGGCGACAGCAGCGAGACTTCGACCTGCAGGCGCGCGCGCTCATCCGTGGAAACCGGCGGAAAGCGCGGATCGCGGAAGGCCGCGGCGCGCGCGTTGTGCGCGACATCATTGCCCAGCGGCCGGCGCGCCTCGACCGAGCCGATGCAGCCGCGCAGCTCGCCATCGATTCGCAGCGTCACGAAGCTCGCGCCCGGGCGGCGCAGCCACTCGTGCTCCCAGGCCGGATCCGCACCGGGAGCCGCGATGCGCTCGATCGCGTCGCGCGCGATCGCGAGCAGCACCGCTCCCCTGGCGCCCGACTCAGTCACCGTGTGCCCGAGCGTGGAAGGCGAACGCCCCGTAGCCCACGACACGCGTCCGGTCGCCGGCGGTATCGCCGGAGTTGCGCAGGTCGACCAGCTCGGCCACGAGACCGCGGCGACGGGCGGTTTCGAGCAACCCGTTGATCGGTGCAGCCCCGCACGCCTGCTCAGGAACGAGTTGCGCGTCGAGCCCGAGAATGGCGTTTGCCGTAGCGCGATCGCGGCTCCGTGCGGCGTCGTAGGAAAGGTAATGCGACAGGTCCGAGCTCACGACGATGAGCGTCTCCGGCCCGCCCCAGACGGCATCGAAGAGTCGCGCGGCTTCCTGGGGGCTCGCATCGCCGATCACGACCGGGACCAGCATGAATTTGCCGAGCACCGCCTGCAGGAACGGCAGGTGCACTTCCAGCGAGTGTTCCAGCCCGTGAGCACGGTCGCTCACCTCCACGAAGGGCAGCGCACGCAAGGCCTCCAGGGCGTCGAGGTCGAGCTCGACCGTGCCCAAGGGCGATGCGAACGCACGCGCTTGCGGAATCGCCGCGCCGCGCACGAACACGCGGTGGGCGGGCCCGGCGAGGATGACCCGGCTGACCTTCCCGCGAAGGGGTGCCACGCGCGCGTAGATCGATGCTGCGACTGCGCCCGAATAGATGTAGCCGGCGTGCGGCGCGATGAGGGCCTTGGGCGCGGGCGCGCCAAGCGGGTCGCCCCGAGGCGACGCCAGGTAGGCCGCGACCTCGGCCGCAAGGATTGAGGCCTCGCCCGGATAGAAGCTGCCGGCGACAGCAGCAGGACGGATGCTCGACATGGGTTCGCGATGCAGCGCGGGAATCGAACTAGCCTACACCCCGGCGCGGGGTTCAGGAGAGCGTGACTTTGGCGCTCGCACGCCCGGCGCGCTCGTGGCGCGCGGCGAGGGTGACGACGGTTCCCGGGGCCGCGCGGACGGTCCACTCGCACTGGCCACGATCACCGGTGAGATCGAGGTTGGGCAGGAAGGCCTGCAGCGTCGCCTTGCTGGCGCGCCCCTCGAGCTGGCCCCCTTCCACCCGCGCCTTGCCCGCGGCCAGCGTCGTGCCCGAGGGCAGCTCGATTTCGTAGACCACCCCGCGCACGACCTTGCGCTCGAGGGCGCGCTTGGTGACGTACGCCGGAAGGTAGCCGGTGTTCTGCACCGCGATTCGCACTCTCCAGGTATCGGGACCGAGGCGCTCGGCCGTGGCCGACAGCAGCTCGAGGCGCGGGAGCGTGAGCGCCTGCCAGGTAAGCCAAGCCGGGAAGCGCTTCACCTCGCGCTCGAGGTATTTGGCGGGTGGGTTTCGAAAGGTCGCGAGCTTGTTCCAGCCGCCCAGCTCGACCGCGCCCAGCTGCGGATGGTCGAACGGATACCACGAGACGTAGCCCTCGCCCGCGAGCTCGCGGTCGCTCCAGGCGATCAGCTTGAGATCATCCTCGGGCGGGTGCTCGCGGTACCAATCGATGAAGTGGTAGTCCTGCACGCCGGCCTCTTTCACCGGCGCCCAGATCTCGACCGTCCAGAAGAACTGACCGAGGTGCTCGTAGATCCAATCGAAGCCGCCGGTGATCACCTGCTTCGGGTGGTACTTGAAGTCGTGGAAGATCGAGATGTTGGGATAGCCCGTGAGCTCGGTGCTTTTCTTGCCGAAGAGCTTGTAGAGCCACAGGTCCTCGGCCGGCATGTTCTCATCGGGCTCGCTCGAGAACGGCCGCAGGATCACGCCGCTGTGGGTGTGGAAGCTGACCCCCGCGCCGATGTTGGGATGGCGCACGATGAAGTCGACGATCGCGCGCACTTCGGGCTCGGAAGTGGGATAGGGACCGGCGCCCAGCTGCTGGAATTCCTGCCGCCACCCCGAAGGGAAGTTGCGGTTCAGGTCGATGCCCTGCTTGTCGCGATTCACGCGGATCTCGACGCCGTCGTAGTTGACCAGCCGGCCCTCAGGGATCACGCGCCAGTACTCGCCGCCGGACTCGACCGGATCACGCGGGGTCATCAGGCGCGGATCCTCGGGATTCGCCTTGTAGCCGCCGTTGGGATCGGGGATCCGCATCGTGAGGATGCGACCGTCGCCGTCGACGTCCTCCACGTTGAGGCCGTCGACGGGCTCCTCGTCGAACGGGTAGGGACGCGTCGACGAGCGGATGTATTTCGGCTGGTCCGCGAGCGCCCATTCGGCGCCATCAGGGTTGATGCGGGGGCAGATGTAGAACGCCCGCGTGTCGAGCAGGCGCGTGACCTCGGGATCCTTGCCGTAGCCCTGCTCGAGGTGGTGCAGGTAATGCAGGCACGCGGTCGAGGCGGTGAGCTCCGCGGCGTGGATGTTGCCGTCGATCCAGAACGCGGGCTTGTCGGCCGCGGCGCCGGTGGCCGCGTGGGTCGCGGTCACGATCCAGATGTCGCGCCCCTCGAAGCTTTGGCCTGCGCTCTCGAGCGAGAAGAGCTCCGGTTTCCGGGCGGTGAATCCCTTCAGGATCTCGGTGAGTTCGGGGTAACGGTAGAACCGGTCGAAGCGCTGTTCCAAGTCACCCCGCCGCTCTGTGCTTGCGGACCTGCTTCACAATGAGCGGCGCGACCAGGATCACCACGGTGATCGCGAGCAGCACCGCGGAGATGCCGTGCGTCACGAAGATCGACCAGCTGCCCTGGCTGATCGAAAGCGAGCGGCGCAGCTGCTCCTCGGCCAACGGCCCGAGGATCATCCCGACGATCACCGGCGCCGTGGGAAAGCCGTACCGGCGCATGAGGAAACCCAACAGGCCGATCACGTAGAGCAGGAACACGTCGAAGGGCGACTGGCGCATGCCGTAGACGCCCATGGTCGCGAACACCAGGATGCCCGCGTAGAGCTGCGGGCGCGGAATCTGGAGCAGCTTGACCCACAGCCCGACCAGCGGCAGGTTCAGCACCAGCAGCATGACGTTGCCGATGTAGAAGCTCGCGATGAGGCCCCAGACGAGGGCGGAGTTCGATTCGAACAGCAGCGGCCCGGGCTGCAGGCCGTACTGCTGGAACGCGGAGAGCAGGATCGCCGCGGTCGCGGAAGTCGGCAGTCCCAGGGTGAGCAGCGGCACCATGGTGCCGGTGGACGCCGCGTTGTTGGCGGCTTCGGGACCTGCCACGCCCTCGATCGCACCCTTGCCGAATTCCTCCGGGTGCTTGGTGAGCTTCTTTTCGATGGCGTAGGAGAGGAAGGTGGGAATCTCGCTTCCGCCCGCGGGGATGGTACCGAACGGGAAACCGATCAGCGTGCCGCGCAGCCAGGGCCCGAAGGAGCGCTTCCAGTCCTCCGCCTTCATCCAGATGGACCCCTTGATCGCCTCGAGCTTCTCGTTCACCTGGTTCAGCTTCGCGGCGAAATAGAGCGTCTCGCCTACCGCGAAAAGGCCCACGGCCACGGTCACGACCTCGATGCCGTCGAGCAGCTGGGGCAGGCCGAATGCAAACCGCGCCTGCCCGGTCTGGTTGTCGATCCCGACCAGGCCGATCATGAGCCCGAGGAAGAGGCTCGCGAGGCCGCGCAGCGTCGACTCCCCGAGCACCGCGGATACCGTGGTGAAGGCGAGAACCATCAGCGCGAAGTACTCGGGCGGCCCGAACTTGAGTCCCAGCTCCACCACCAGCGGGGCGAGGAATGTGAGGCCGATGGTGGCGATCGTGCCCGCGAAGAACGAGCCGATCGCGCTGGTGGCGAGCGCTGGACCGGCGCGCCCGCGCTTGGCCATCTCGTTGCCCTCCATGGCCGTGATGATGGTGGCGCTCTCGCCCGGCGTGTTGAGGAGGATGGACGTGGTCGAGCCGCCGTACATCGCTCCGTAATAGATGCCGGCGAACATGATGAGGGCGCCGCTCGCATCGACCTTGGTGGTGATCGGCAGCAACAGCGCCACGGTGACCGCGGGGCCTACGCCGGGCAGCACGCCTACGGCGGTGCCGAGCATGCATCCCACCAGGCACCACGTGAGGTTCTGCACGCTGAGGGCGACCTGGAACCCCTGCATCAGCTGTGCCCAGACGTCCACTAGACGAGTCCTTTCAGGATGCCCGCTGGGAGCGTGAGCCCGAGGCCGTAGTTGAAGATCGCGAAGACCGCCACCGCGAGGACGGCGCCGGTGACCGCGTTGAGGAGCCAGCGCCGGCTATTGAAGCCGCGCGCCACCATCACGAACAGGATCGTCGAGGAGAAGATGAAGCCGAGATGCTCGATCAGCAGGCCGTAGGCGATGATGCCGCCCGACACCCAGGCGAATGCGATCCAGTCGATCGGCAGGCGTGCCTCGGCCTCCTCGTCGACGCCGCGCAAGCCCCCGGTAAGCACTTCGCGCAACAGGAAGGCGCCGATGACCAGCATGACCCCGCCGACTGCGCGCGGCACCATGCCGGGGCCGACCTGGGCGTAGCCTCCGCCGGTCGGCAAATAGAAAGAGCCCCACAGGACCAGCGCGCCGAGGACCGTGAAACCGGCCGCGAGCGCTGCCTGCCCAGCCGGGGCTCTCACGGAGAAACTACTTCTTGGCGAGGGCGAGCGAGTCGAGGATCTCGCCGATGCGCTTGTTTTCCGCCGCGATGAACTGGCCGTAGGCGTCGCCGGCGAGGTAGAAGTCGTCCCACTCCTGCCTCTTGAGGGTGTCCTTCCACTCCTTGCTCTTCACCGCCTTGTCCACGGCCTGGATCAGCTCGTCGCGCTGCGCCTTGCTGATGCCGGGGGCGCCGAAGATGCCGCGCCAATTGGCGAGCTCCACGTTCACGCCCTGCTCCTTGAGGGACGGGATGCCGTCAATCGCCTTCGCCGATGAGACCGCGAGCGCGCGCATCTTGCCCGACTTGATGTGCTGCGAAAACTCCGACAGTCCCGAGACGCCCGCGGTCACGTGGCCGCCGATGATCGCGGAGACCGCTTCCCCGCCGCCCTTGAAGGGCACGTAGTTGACCTTCCCCGGCTCGACGCCAATGTCCTTCGCGATCAGGCCAGCGAGGATATGGTCCGTACCGCCCGCGCTGCCGCCGCCCCAGGAGACGCTTCCCGGGTTCGCCTTGAATTTGTCGAGAAGCTCCTTGAGCGTCTTCGGGCCGTTGGCGGGCACCACGATGACTTCGTATTCGGAGGTCAGGCGCGCGACCGGCGTCACCTGATCGATGGTGACCGCCGATTTGTTCTGGATGAGGCCGCCCACCATCACCATGCCGCCCATCATCATGGCGTTCGGGTCGCCCTTGGCGGAATTCACGAACTGCGCGATGCCGATGGCGCCAGCGGCTCCGCCCTTGTTGTCGTACTGGACGTTCTTCACCGCGCCGGAAGCGGTGAGGGCCTTGCCGAGCTCGCGGCCGGTGGTGTCCCAGCCGCCGCCGGGGTTCGCGGGGATCAACATCTTCACGGAATCGACGGCCAGGGCCGGGGCAACGAAGGCGAACGTGAGCCCGGCGACAGCCAGGCGGGCGCGGGAAATGACGGTCATGAAACGCTCCTCTCGGGAAATTCTTCGGGCGTGGGGGAACACGCCGCTGGTTCGCCGGAGTTTAGCGGAAAAGGGCTAGGCAAGTTGCAGGGCGGCCGCCAACAGGTAGACGATCGCCCAGACAATCAATGCCCGCCACAGCAGGCCCTCGAGGCTCGCCAGGGCATCCTCGCGAGCAGCCTCCCCCGCGCCAAGCGCGGGACGCTCCACCTGCCCGCCGGCTCGCGGGATCGTCTCGCCCAGGCGCACGCCGAGCGCACCCGCTCCGCTCGCAAGCACGATGCCCTCCTCCGGCTGCATCCACAGGGACGCCTGCGATCGCCAGCAGAAGAGCGCATCCTCGAAATTGCCCACCACCGCGAACACGAACGCAGTGGCGCGTTGCGGAATCCAGTCGATCACGTGGAACGCGCGGGCGGCGAACCACCCGAAATCGCGCTGTTCGGCCTCCACGAGGTGCTCCCAGCTGCGCGCGGCGCGCAGTGCGAGCGGGTACAGCACGAGGCCGAGGGGACCCGGCAGGACGAGGAACCAGAAGAGCGGCGCGAACGTGCCGTGGTGCGCCTCCCGCAATCCATGCTCGGCCGCCAGTCGCGAGACGGCTCCCGCATCGTCGCCCTCCACGGGCTCGGCCTGCCATTGCGCCAGGCGGCTCGCCGCACCCGTGGTGTCGCCGTCGCGAAGCGCCTTCTCGATCGCGGACAGGTTCTGGGTGGTCGCGAGGAACCGCAGCGTGCCATAGAGCACAGCCACGTCGAACACCCAGAGCACGATCGGATGGATCGCCGCGGCGAGCGCCGCGAGGAGCGCGACCGGCACCAGCACCGCGCCCATCAAGGCGAGCCAGGCGAGGATTCCCGAGTTGCGGTCGCCGGCGTTCAGCCGCTTGGCCGCCGACAGGCACATGCGCCCGTAGAAGGCCATCAACGGCTGCCGGCCCGGCACCGGATAGGCGTGCTGGGCCAGCATGGCGGCAAGCAGGGCGAGGAGGCTCAAGTCGGCTGGGCGCAGATCAATTCTGGAAGGTTCGAGGCGATTATAATGGGGCTTGTTTGCCGCCTCGATCCCACAGGAGAGAACCACTATGAAGAAGCTCGTGCTCGCCGGCACGACGTTGCTGCTGGCGCTGGGCGCTTTGGCTCAGGACTATCCCAACCGCTCGGTCACCATGATCGTTCCCTACGCCGCTGGCGGCCCGACCGATACGGTGGCGCGCGTGCTCGCGCAGGCGATGACCAAGCCCATCGGCCAGACGGTCGTGGTCGAGAACCGGCCGAGCGCGGGCGGAGTCCTCGGGCCCGAGCTGGTGAAGAACGCCAAGCCCGACGGCTACACCATCCTGATCCACCACATCGGCATGGCCACCACGCCGACGCTGTACAGGCAGCTGCGCTACAACCCGCTCACCGACTTCGAGTACGTCGGACTGGTAAACGACGTGCCGATGACCATCATCGGCAAGCCGGGACTGCCGCCCGGAAACCTGAAGGACCTCATCGCCTACATCAAGGCGAACAAGGACAAGGTCACCTACGCGAACGCCGGCATCGGCGCCGCGTCGCACCTTTGCGGGCTGCTGTTCATGAGCGCGATCCAGACCGACGTGCTGACGGTCCCCTACAAGGGCACGGGCCCGGCGATGAACGATCTCGTCGGCGGCCAGGTGGACTTCATGTGCGACCAGACCACCAGCACCACCGGCCAGATCAAGGGCGGCAAGGTGAAGGTCTACGGCCTCACCTCGAAGCAGCGCGTGTCCTCCCTGCCCGACGTGCCCACGCTCGACGAGCAGGGATTGAAGGGCGCCGAAGTGGGCATCTGGCACGGCCTGTATGCACCCAAGGGCACGCCCAAGGCGGTCATGGACAAGCTGGTCAACGCCATGCAGCAGGCGCTCAAGGATCCGGGCGTGACGCAGAAGTTCACCGACCTGGGAGCGGTCACGTTCCCCGCGGACAAGCAGACGCCGCAGGCGCTGCAGGCGCATCTGAAGGCCGAGATCGACAAGTGGGCGGTCGTCATCAAGAAGGCCGGCGTCTACGCCGACTGAGCAAAAAAATGCCCCTCCCGTTTCGGGGAGGGGCAAACCGCTCTCGGAGGAAAAACGTCGGCGCGAGCCGACGTTTACCTTTAGCAGCAAGCGTGCCATACAACGTTCTTCCGGAAATCAACCGCTTGGTGTGGGTTTCGCTCCGCGGCGCAGCACGCCCCGGTGCACCCGCGCATCAACCTAGCGCGGGCGCTTGCCCTGAATCGGCGCGAAGAACGCCTCGGTCCTGCGGCGCTCGGCCTCGATGTCCTCGCCCGGCTCGAACGTCGGGCCGAAGCGCACGCATCGCGCCCCATAGTCGAGGGTGGCCAACATCACCGGCACGCGCGCGCTTCGCGCGATGTGCAGGAAACCCGACTTGAACTGCGCAACCCGCTTGCGCGTGCCTTCGGGGGCGACCACCAGGATGCGCCGCTCCACGCGGGCGAAAGTCAGGACCGCTTCCGCGACCACGCCGTGCGGGCTCGACCGGTCGACGGGAGTGCCGCCCATCCAACGCAGCACCGGACCAAACGGCCCGCGAAACAGGGTGTGCTTGCTGATGAAGGTGAGCCGCAGGTCGAGGGCGAACATCGCCGCCGCGCCCACGACGAGGTCCCAGTTCGAGGTATGCGGGGCGACCGCGATCACCAGCTTCGGCAGGTCGGGGACCTCGCCCTCGACGCGCCAGCCCAGGAGCCCGAGCACGCCGCGTCCCACCGCTCGCATCACCGCGCTGCCGCGGCGCGGAATGGCGGGCCCGAGATGGGGCAGCGCGTTCAAGCGAAGAGCGCGGCGATCGCCTTCAAATCGACGTTGCCGCCGGAAAGGATGATTCCGACGCGCCGGTCGCGCACATCGGTCGTCGCCTTGAGCACGCCCGCGGTGGCGAGCGCCCCGGTGGGCTCGACCACGAGCTTCATCCGCTCCCAGAGGAAGCGCATCGCCTCGACGAGCTGCGCGTCGGTGACGGTGATGATGTCGTGCACGTGACGCAACACGAGCGGAAATGTGATCGCGCCGAGCGCTTCGGTGCGCGCGCCATCGGCGATCGTCTTCGGGGTGTCGATCGTGACCAGCGTGCGGCTGCGGAAGGATTGCGCCCCGTCGTCGCCAGCCTCGGGCTCGACGCCGATGACCTTCGTGCCCGGCGAAAGGTGCTGCGCGGCGATGGCGCAGCCCGATAGCAGGCCCGCGCCCCCGCAGCAGACGAACAGGTAATCGAGCGCGCCCACGTCTTCCAGAAGCTCCTTGGCCGCGGTTCCCTGCCCGGCGATCACCGCGGGGTGGTCGAAGGGGGGCACCAGAGTTGCGCCCTTCGCGGAAGAGATTTCCTGCGCGATCTTCTGGCGGCTCTCCCCGCGCGCCCGGTCGTAGAAGACCACCTCGGCGCCGTAGCCGCGCGTCGCCGCGACCTTCACGGCCGGCGCATCGGCGGGCATGACGATGGTCGCCGGCACCCCGAGCAGCCGGCCGGCGAGCGCCACGGCCTGCGCGTGATTGCCCGAGGAGAACGCCACCACGCCGCGCGCGCGGGCGTCCGGCTCGAGGCTCGCGAGCGCGTTGTAGGCGCCACGAAACTTGAACGCGCCCATGCGCTGCAGGTTTTCGCACTTGAAAAAGGCCTCACAGCCGGCGAGCTCGTCGAATTGCGTCGAGGTCGCGACCGGGGTGCGATGGGCAACGCCCTCGAGGCGCACCGCCGCGGCTTCGATGTCCGCATAGGCGACCAGCAGCGGGGCGGTGGCGGCGTCGTTCACTCGAGCGTGATGGTGTCGTTGAAGGAGACCGTGAGATCCGTGCCCCCGAGCGTGAGCGTCATCTTCGCCGGCAGCTCCTCGTGCCCCTTGAGCTTGCCCGCCTTGATGGCGGCCTGCACCGCGGCCTCGATCTCGCGCTGCGAGTGCACCCCAACGTGCTTCAGGAACTTGCGGATGCTCATGTTGAACGCGTCCTGGTTCATGGCGCCCCTCTCACGCCGCGGTCGTCGAAATGCAGACGAGCGCGTCCTTGAGGGTGTCTTCGGAGAGCGCGTTCACGCTCTCGGCGAGGATCTCGGCCTCCGTGGCCACTTTCTCCGGAAGGCTGCGGCTCTCCATCACCGCGACGAACTGCGCCGCGGCTCCGGCCACGCGCAGCAGCTTCGCGCGCTCGGCCATCAGCAACTCGATCTCGGTGCCCAGCATGAAGGTTCCGGTGTTCTGCATCGATGAGGCATTCATGTACTGCTCCTTGTGATAATCGTGAATTCTACCCGTGCCGCTAGTTCGCGGCGGCCTGCGGCAGGTTGATGAGGAGATTCTGCGGCTTCAACTTGAGCGTGCGGTCCGCCCGGCACGCAAGCCCCAGGTAGACCGGGCGCCCCGCCATCTCGGGGAGCGCTTCCGCGGGATCGGCGAACTGCAGCTTGAACAGGAGCACCAGCCGTTCGAGCTCCTCCCCGGCGACGGCCTCGCCGCGATACAGCGCATTCAGGATCGCCGTGGAATCGACATCGAGCCCGACGTGCCAGCGCCAGCGCTCATCATCGACCCGCTCTGCCGGCTCGATCGTGACGCGCACCCCCGCCATGCGGCCTACCCATCGCTCGAGCACTTGCGCGAGCGCGCGCGCGCCCTCGCGCAGGGGCGTGAGGTCGAGCACGAAGCCATGCAACTCGTCGCGAAGGAAGTAGAGCGCCGCGTTCTCGTGGGACAGCACGTCCATCTTGACCTCGGGCAGCGCCGTCTGCTGCTGGCGCAGCAACCGGCCGACGCTGCCGAAGCCGCCGGTTTGCGAGAAAATCTCGAGCGTGGCGGCATCGGCCGACAGCACCTGCCCGCCGGAGGACGACACGCGCTGCCGGCGAAACAGCATCTCGCCCGCACGGCAGAGCCATGCGTCCTCGGTGCCGTCGAGCGCGGCGCGCACGATGACCTGCGCGAGCGCATCGACGAATGGCGGTGCGAGGTCGACTGCGGGCCGCGAGAAGAGATCGCGATAGCACGCTTCGATCGTGGGAAAGGCGAGCACGCGATCGCGGAAGCGCAGGAACTCGGCCCAATTGTCGCGCGCATCGCCATCCTCGATCGCGGCGAGCGTCTCGGACGCCACGGCCGCGAGGGGATTGGCGGAAAGGCGCCGGTGCATCGCGACCTCGCGGGGCCCGGCGTCGGGGGGTGGGACGAGCTCGCCGCGCTCGAGGAAGCGCGCGAGCCAGGCGTCGGTGGGAACCAGTCCCTCGGGTCGGTGGCCCAGCAGGCGAAAGCCGCTCGAAGCCCAGAAGTCTTGCGCCACCTCGGGAAGCCGCTAGTCCCTGACGCCGGTGCGGCCGACGATGCTCATGAGCGTATGCACTTGAACGCCATCAGCTGCCGATCGTGGCGACCTCGGGCAGGGGAAACCCGTTGAAGTTGCTCGCGTACGCCGTGGTGTAGGCGCCGGCGTTCTTGATGAAGATGAAGTCGTTCTCCTGCAGGTCCGCCGGGAAGAGCTCCTCGCGCATCACCACATCCACCGAATCGCAGGTCGGGCCGGCAACGTTCCAGGAAACCGGCTCGCCGTCACGGTCGGTATAGATGTTGTAGCGCAGCCCTTCGGTGGTCTCGATCACCCCGCCGAAGACGCCTGCGTCCCAGTACATCCAACGCTGGTTGTTGCGCGTCGCCGTGCCGACCACGCGGCAGATGAAGTAACCGGCGTCGGAAACCAGGTAGCGGCCGGGCTCGGCGATCAGCTGCACCTCGGGCCCGAAGTGGCGCAGCTCCTTGTTGATCACCTCGGCGATCGTCTCGATCGAGGGGATCGGCTTCACGTGGCGCACCGGATAACCGCCGCCCAGGTTGAGCAGCCGGGGCTTCATGCCCACCGCGCGCATCGAGGCGAACACCTTGCGCGCGCGCTCCATGCCGACGCGCCAGTTCTCGGGGTTGAGGCACTGCGAGCCCACGTGGAAGGTCACGCCCGCGAGGTCCGCCTTGCAGTCGACCGCCGCTTCGATCAGGTCGGGGACGTCATGCATGTGCGCCCCGAACTTGCCCGCCAGAGGCCAGTCGCTGCCGATGTTGGGCGCATCGATGCGCATGTACATCTTGGCATCGGCCTTGACCGACTGCACCTTGCGAATCTCTTCGACGCTGTCCACCACATACCACTCCACACCCTTGGAAGACGCGTACTCGAGGAACGCGCGCGACTTCATCGGGTTGGAGTAGAACACCTCGGCGACCGGCACTCCCAGGCCCAGCAGGATGTCGAGCTCGGCGATCGAGGCGATCTCGAAGCCCGCGCCCTCCTGGATCAGCACCTTCAGGACCCGCGGATCGGGATTGGCCTTGACCGCGAAATGCGGCCGCACCTTGGGCAGGGCGGCGCGGAAGCGGCGCGTCTTGCTGCGCACGATGTCGAGGTCGACCAACAGCACCGGCTTCTTGTAGGCGTGCTTGGCGAGGTATTGCTTGACGCGGGTGAAGTCGAGGCTGACTTCGGGATGCGAATCGAGGGGGAATTCCGGCTGGGGTCGGATCTTCTTGACGGTGGCAGTGCGAGCCATCGGGGTTGTCTCACCTCCTGGGGTGATGAGGGCGAAAAGGCGTTGAGAAAGAGTCCTTTACGCCTGCAAATCAGAAAAAAGTGCGCGAATTATAGGGCAAAGAAACCGTCGCGCGGGGGTTTTTTTGGGCTCACGCGGGTACGTTTGGTTCCAACTGTCATGGACCCTAGATCTTCGGCAGCGTGACGCCCTGCTGGCCCTGGTATTTGCCGCCGCGGTCCCGGTATGACGTCTCGCAAACCTCGTCGGACTCGAAGAAGATCACCTGGGCGACGCCTTCGTTCGCGTAGATCTTGGCGGGCAAGGGCGTCGTGTTCGAAAACTCCAGAGTGACGAACCCTTCCCACTCGGGCTCGAACGGGGTCACGTTCACGATGATCCCGCAGCGCGCGTAGGTGGATTTTCCTAAGCAAACTGTCAGGACATTGCGCGGGATGCGGAAGTACTCGACGGTGCGCGCGAGCGCGAAGGAGTTGGGGGGGATGATGCAGACGCCGCCCGTGAAATCGACGAACGACTTGGGGTCGAACGCCTTTGGATCGACGATCGTGGAATTGATGTTGGTGAAGATCTTGAATTCCGAGGAGGCGCGGATATCGTAGCCGTAGCTCGACGTGCCGTAGGAGACGATCTTCTTGCCGTCAACCTCCCGCACCTGGCCGGGCTCGAAGGGCTCGATCATCTTGTGCTCCTGCGCCATGCGCCGGATCCACTTGTCGCTCTTGATGCTCATGGTGGCTAGTTGTTTTGGATGACGATCTTGGGAAACACCGAGGTACGGTCCTCCGCCTGGCGCGCGATGCGAGCGGCCACCTTGCGAGCGATGTCGCGGTAAATCGCCGCGATCGGCCCCTCGGGGTCGGAGACCACCGTGGGCTTGCCGGAATCCGCCTGCTCGCGGATGCGGATGTCGAGCGGCAGGCTGCCGAGGAACTCCACGTCGTAGTCGCGGCACATCTTCTCGCCACCACCGGAGCCGAAGATGTGCTCGGCGTGCCCGCACTGCGAGCAGATGTGGATCGCCATGTTCTCGACGATGCCCAGGATCGGGATGCCCACCTTCTCGAACATCTTGAGGCCCTTGCGCGCGTCGATGAGCGCGATGTCCTGGGGCGTGGTCACGATCACCGCACCGGTCACCGGCACCTTCTGGGCGAGGGTGAGCTGGATGTCGCCGGTGCCGGGCGGCAGGTCCACCACGAGATAATCGAGGCTGCGCCATTTGGTTTCGCCGAGCAGCTGCTCGAGCGCCTGGGTCACCATCGGGCCGCGCCAGACCATCGGCGTGTCGGGCTCGATCAGGAACCCCACGCTCATCGCCTGGATTCCATGACCCTCCATGGGCTCCATGGTCTTGCCATCCTTCGAGCTCGGGCGCCCGGTGATGCCGAGCATCAGCGGCTGCGACGGGCCGTAGATATCCGCGTCGAGCATCCCCACCGTCGCCCCCTCCGCGGCAAGGGCTAGCGCGAGGTTCACCGCCGTGGTGCTCTTGCCGACCCCGCCCTTGCCGGAGGCCACCGCGATGATGTTCTTGATTCCCGGCACGAGCTTTACCCCGCGCTGCACCGCGTGCGGCGCGATCTTCGAATAGACGTTGACGCTCGCCTGCTCGACGCCGGGAATGTTGCGCAGCCGCTCGGCCACCTGCGAGCGGACCCGCTCCAGCACGCCGCGCGCGGGATAGCCTAGGGCCACGTCGAGCGCCACGCGACCGGCGTCGATCGACACGTTCTTGATCGCCTTGGACTCGACGAAGTTGCGACCGGTGACCGGGTCGATGAGCTCGGAGAGCGCCGCGAGGACGTCCTGGTCGGTGGGGGGCATGAGAGGGGGTCTGGAGAGGCGGGAAGCGAACATGGAATCTTAAAGCAATTTGCTATCATCGCGGAGCCTCGAAACTCTCCCTTCAATGCCCCGCAAGCTTTTCGTCACCACGGCGCTTCCGTACGCCAACGGCCCGTTCCACATCGGCCACATCATGGAGTACGTCCAGGCCGACATCTGGGTGCGCTTCCAGCGCCTCCAGGGCCACAAGGTGAATTTCGTATGCGCCGACGACACCCACGGCGCCCCGATCATGCTCAAGGCCGAGGCCGAAGGCACCACGCCCGAGGAGCTGATCGCCAAGGTCGCCGAGGGCCACAAGCGCGACTACCAGCGCTTCGGCATCAGCTTCGACAACTTCCACTCGACCCATTCCGAGGAGAACCGCGAGCTCTCGTCCGAGATCTTCCTCGCGCTCCGGAAGAACGGCTTCATCGAGACCAAGACCATCGAGCAGTTCTTCGACCCGGTGAAGAAGATGTTCCTCCCGGACCGCTACATCAAGGGCGAGTGCCCGAAATGCAGCGCCAAGGACCAGTACGGCGACTCCTGCGAGAACTGCGGCGCGGTCTACGCGCCCACCGAGCTCAAGAACCCGTATTCGGCCCTGACGGGGGCCAAGCCGGTCATCAAGAAGTCGGAGCATTTCTTCTTCCGCCTGTCGGATGCGCGCTGCGTGGAGTTCCTGCGCGGCTGGACGCAGGACGGCAAGCTGCAGCCCGAGGTGTCCAACAAGGTCCTCGAGTGGCTCGACGGCGGGCTCAACGATTGGGATATCACGCGCGATGCGCCCTATTTCGGCATCGAGATTCCCGGGGCGCCGGGCAAGTATTTCTACGTCTGGCTCGACGCGCCGATCGGCTACCTCGCCTCGCTGAAGAATTTCCTCGGCAAGAAGGGCCAGGATTTCGACAAGTACCTGGCCGACCCCAAGGTCGAGCAGATCCACTTCATCGGCAAGGACATCATCTACTTCCACACGCTCTTCTGGCCCGCGACGCTCAAGTTTTCCGAGCGCAAGGTCCCCGACAACGTCTACGTGCACGGCTTCCTGCAGCTCTCCGGCGAAAAGATGTCAAAGTCGCGCGGCATCTCGGTAAGCCCGCAGAAGTACATCGAGCTGGGCCTGAACCCGGAGTGGGTGCGCTACTACCTTGCCGCCAAGCTGAACGCTCGCGTCGAGGACCTCGACTTCAACCCCGACGACTTCCTCTCGCGGGTCAATTCGGACCTCGTGGGCAAGTACGTGAACATCGCCAGCCGCGCCGCGGGCTTCATCGGCAAGCGCTTCGCCGGCAAGCTCTCGGACGAGCCGCTCTCCGCGGGGCGCGAGCTCAAGCACAAGATGCGCGGCGCGCTCGCGGCACCCGCGGCCCCGGCCGCGCAGGACGACCAGGACCCGTCGATCCTCTTCGAGGTGCGCAGCTTCGCCGACGGCATCGCCGCCGACTACGAGGCGCGCGAGTTCAGCAAGGCGATTCGCCAGATCATGTTCCTCGCCGACCGCGTGAACCAGTACGTGGACGAGCAGAAACCGTGGGAGATCGCCAAGGAGGCCGGGCAGGACGCGGCGCTGCAGTGGTTCTGCACGCTCTACCTCGAGCTCTTCCGCATCCTCACCATCTACCTCAAGCCGGTTCTTCCCAAGGTCGCCGAGGACGTCGAGGAATTCCTGGCGCTGAAGCCGCTCACCTGGGAGGACGTGGGCACGCCGCTGAAGCCCGGGCACGGGGTGCAGCCCTACCGGCACCTGGTCTCGCGCATCGACACCAAACAGATCGACCAGCTGCTCGAGCCGCCCTCGGAGGGCAAGCCCGAGGGCGCCGCGAAGGCCACCGCTGCCGACGCCGCCGAGTTCAAGCTGGAGCCGGTGGAGCCGCCCAAGCCCCCGGTCATCCTGCCGGTGGGCGACACCATCTCGATCGACGATTTCGGCCGCATCGACCTGCGCATCGCCCGCATCGTCGATGCCGAGCTGGTGCCCGATGCGGACAAGCTGCTGAAGCTCACGCTCGATATCGGCATCGAGAGCCGCACGGTATTCGCGGGGATCCGCTCCGCCTATACCCCGAAGGAGCTCATCGGCAGGCTGACCGTGATGGTGGCCAACCTCGCGCCGCGCAAGATGCGCTTCGGCGAGTCGCAGGGCATGGTGCTCGCCGCGGGCGACGGGGGCGCGATCTACCTGCTCTCGCCCGAGTCGGGCGCGATGCCGGGAATGCGGGTCAAATGAAAAAAAACGCCCGCCGGAGACCGGCGGGCGCCCTGCAAGTGCGCCTTGCGGGGTAAATCAGTTGTAGGTGAGGTCGCGAACCTGCTCCTGCGGGAGCTCCGTCCTCACCTCCGACGCCTGGGCGATCAATCCCCCGGCGCGGTTCGATTCATTCGTCTTCCCCGTCGTGTGCGTGGGCATCATCAGGATGGTTACGAGCATCAGCAAACCCATGAGGCCGGTGACCCACTGCTGCTTCGCGCTCATTTCGGCTTTTCCCGTGGCTGTTGAAGACGGTCCCATCTTCTTCCGGGCGGCCGCGCCTGCCTGTGAGCGGCATCACAAAGCGGGGTCCGCTGCGAATACAGCTGTAAGTCACGCGAATACGGCTGTAACCGGCGGCGCGCCGCACTAGAATCCCGGCATGGCAACGCGCCACCCCCAGAGCCCACCGCCCTACTCGCTCGACCGCGACGTCCTCGAGCGCGAAGTCGTGGTCGACGTGTTTCGAGCGAGCGGCCCCGGCGGGCAGCACGTGAACAAGACCGAGTCGGCGCTGCGCCTGACCCACCTTCCTTCGGGCGTGGTGGTCAGTTCCCAGGATTCCCCCTCCCAGCATCGCAACCGCGAGACCGCGTTCGAGCGCCTGGTCGAGCGCCTGAAGCGCCTGAACCACGTGCCGAAGAAGCGCATCGCCACGCGTCCCACGCGGGCATCGCGGGAGCGCCGCATCGGCACGAAGAAGCAGGTGGGCGCCAAGAAGCAGACGCGCGGCAAGGTGCGCAGTGACGAGTGATCGCATCACACGGCGTCTCGTCATCCGCGGGCGCGTCCAGGGCGTGTTTTTCCGGGAGTCGATGCGCCAGGAGGCCGCGCGCCTGGGGATCACCGGGTGGGTCGGCAATCGCGCCGACGGCTGCGTCGAGGCCGTGGTTCAGGGATCGCCGGAGGCGGTAAGCGCGGTGATGGAGTGGGCGCGCCACGGCCCGCCCGATGCGCACGTCGATGCGGTCGAGGTCGCTGAGGCCAGCGGCGACTACCTCGGCTTCGAAAAGCGTCCCACGCGCTGATCCGCGTTTAA
This sequence comes from Pseudomonadota bacterium, assembly GCA_030855025.1. Lineage (GTDB taxonomy): Bacteria > Pseudomonadota > Gammaproteobacteria > Burkholderiales > Usitatibacteraceae > Usitatibacter. The sequence continues at coordinate 12,268 of JALYSB010000007.1, read as the reverse complement.
AATCGGGGTCGAGACACCGCTCCCATTCCTTCGAGGCTCCGCCCATGAATCGCCTGCTGTTTCGCCTTTTCCTGACCGCTATCGCCCTCGCGGCGGCGTCCGCCACCGCCCAGCCGAATTTCCCGACCCGCCCGGTCACGCTCACCGTCGGATTCGCGCCCGGAGGCGGCACCGATACGGCCGCACGCATCGTCGCGAAAAAGCTGTCCGAGAACATCGGCCAGACGGTCGTGGTGGAGAACAAGGCGGGGGCCGGCGGCAACATCGCCGCCCAGCACGTCGCGACCGCCGCACCCGACGGCTACACGATCCACCTCACCTCGGTCGGCCCGATGTCGGTTGCGCCCGCGATGCAGAAGAACCTTCCCTACGATCCGAAGCGCGATATCGCGCCGATCACCATGGGCGTGGTCTTCCCGAACGCGATCGTGGTCTACCCGGACGTGCCCGCGAAGACGCTCGCGGAATACGTAGCGCTCGCCCGGCGCCAGCCAGGCGCCCTCAACTACGCCTCATCGGGCGTAGGCAGCGCCGGCCACCTGGCGGGCGAGCTCTTCAAGCAGCGCGCCGGCATCGACCTCGTGCACATCCCGTACAAAGGGGGGGGTCCGGCGATGGCCGACCTCCTCGGGGGCAGGGTCACGATGTACCCGGGTGTGCCCTCCACGGTCGCGCCCCATGTCGAATCGGGCAAGCTGCGGGTGCTCGCCACCACGGGCGCGAAGCGCAGCCGCTTCATGCCGAACGTGCCCACCATCGCGGAATCGGGTTACCCCGGCTTCGAGGCGACCAACTGGTACGCGTTCGTCACGTCCAGCAAGGTTCCCAACGAGATCCTCGACTACTGGAACCGCGAGCTGCTCAAGGTCCTGAACGACCCCACGGTGAGCGCGGATCTTGCCAAGCACGGCCTGGAGCCGATGCCCGGCACGCGCGAGGAGCTCGCGCGCTACATCGACAAGGAAACGCAGACCTGGGGCAAGGTGGTGCGCGAGGCGAAGATCACCGCGGAATGACCGAGGCCGAGCTGCAGGGGCTTGCCGCGCGCGCGTTCGTAGGGCTCGGTCTTGGTGGGGAGGACGCGGCCGACGCCGCCCGAATCCTGGTGCTGGGCGAACTCTTCGGGCACGCCACGCACGGCGTGCTCCGACTGGAGTCCTATGGTCAGCGCATCGATGCGGGCGCGATCCGCGCCGACGCCAAGCCGCGGCTGGAGGATGCTGCGCCCGCGATCGTGAAGGTCGACGGCAACGGCGCCGTGGGTCCCGTGGTGGGCATGCGCGCGCTGCGAGCCACGATGGGGCGTGCGCGCGAGACGGGCGTGGGTGTGGCGTTGGTGCGCAACGGCAACCACTTCGGCGCGATCGCGCCATATTGCTACCTCGCCGCCCTGCAGGGCTTCGCTACGCTCATCGCCAGCAATGCGAGCACCACCATCGCGCCGACCGGCGGGCGCGAGGAGCGCCTCGGCAACAATCCGCTCGGCATCGGCGTGCCACGGCCGGGGAGCGATCCGATCATCCTCGACATGGCGATGAGCGTGGTGGCGCGTGGCAAGATCCGAGCGGCGGCGAAGAATGGAGCGGCGATTCCCGCGACCTGGGCCACCGACCGCGCCGGCAAACCGACCACCGATCCGGCGGCGGCGCTCGAAGGGTTCCTGCTGCCCTTCGGCGGCTACAAGGGCTACGGCCTCGCGCTGATGGTCGACCTGCTGGCGGGGGTCCTCTCGGGAGCGGGCTACCTCACGCACGTGAAGTCCTGGCTCGACCAGCCGGCGGAGCCCGGCAACCTCGGCCACTTTTTCCTTGCGATCGACACGCGCGTCCTCGGATCCACCGAATGGCTGACCGCGCGCGTGGCCGATTTCGCGGCGATCGTTCACGACACGCCACGCGCCGATTCGGCGCAGCCGGTACGCCTGCCCGGCGAGATCGAGATGGAGAACTTGGCGCGCCACCGCCGCGAGGGCATCGAGATCGACGCGGGACTGCGCGCGACGCTCGAGGGCTTCGCCGCCCGCCGCGCCTAGTACTGGTAGCGCCGCAGGCCTCCGTCGACCGGGAACACTGCACCGGTGATGTAGCCCGCGCGGGGCGACGCGAGGAACACCGCGAGATCCGCGAGCTCCTCGGGCTCGCCGTAGCGGCCCATGGGAATCTCGTGCTCGGATTGCCACTCGCGGTATTCGGGCGTGTAGTTGCGGCGGATCTGGTCGCTCATGATGCGACCCGGCGGGATGCAGTTCACCGTGATGCCGTGCTTGCCGACTTCCCGCGACAGGCCCTTCGACCACGCGGTCACCGCGGCCTTGGCGCAAAACGCTCCATTCAGGCCCTCGGGCTCGGACTTGCCGGTGATGTTGATCACGCGCCCCCAGCGAGCCGCCGCCATCTGGGGAAGGAGCCGATGGGTGAGCTGCCGGTGGCGCGTGAAGTTGAGCGTGAGCGCCTCGCTCCACTGCTCCTCGGTGCCGTCCATCCCGAAGGCACGGCTGCCGCCCGCGTTGTTCACGAGGATCTGCACCGCTCCGAGAGCGGTGCTGGCCCGTGCCACGACCGCGTCCACGTAATCCTCGCGCATCGCATCATGGATCACGATCGACGGCTTCTCGCCGCCGGCGGCCGCAATGTCGGCGGCGACCGACTGGAGCTCTTCGCCGCGCCGGCCGGTCACCACAAGGCGCACGCCCTCGCGGCCGAGCTCGAGCGCGATGGCCCGGCCGATCCCGGAGCTCGCTCCGGTGACGACGGCGGTGCGGCCCTTCAACTGAAGGTCCATCAGTACACCACCTCCACGTTCTTCTCGTCGAGCCACTGCGCCAGCGAGTCGAGCAGCGGCCCGGAAACCTTCACGCGACAGCTTTCGGGCAAGCGGATATCGCATTCGCCCTGGGCGTTGCGATAGCGGATCGCCACGTGGCAATGGCCGCCCGCGTATTGCGCGAGAAGCGATTTGAGCCGCGCCGAATCGGCCTGGCCGTTGATCGACAGGCGCAGCAGCCGCGCGTGGGCGGCGCGCACCTCGGCCAGGTCCATCACCTGGTCGGCGGTAATCCTCAACCCCCCCGAGAACTCGTCGTTGAAAATCCTGCCGCGGACCACCACGACCTGGTCCTCCTGGATCACCGCGCGCTTCTCGTGGAAGAGCTCGCCGAAGACCACCACTTCGATGCGCGCGCTGCCGTCATCCAGGGTCAGCACCGCCATGCGCCCGCGGCGCGAGTTGCGAACCACCACGCCGTAGATCACCCCGGCGAGCATCACCGGGTCGTGCTGGGGCGCCAGGGCCGCGAGCGGCGTGCGCGCGAAGCGGCGCAACTCGTCGCGATAGGCATTGAACGGATGCCCGCTGAGGTAGAAACCCAGGCTTTGCTTCTCGTTCTGCAGGCGCTCACGCTCGCCCCACGTGGGCGCGCGCGTGAGCTCGAACGCTTCCGGCGCGCCTCCCGCTCCGCCGAAGAGGCTGGTCTGCGCCGCGAAATGCTCGCCGCGGTCCGCGGCCTCGATCGCGTTGCCGAGCGATGCGATGAGGCTCGCGCGGTTGTCCTCGAGGCGATCGAACGCCCCGGCGCGGACCAACGCCTCCATCGCGCGCCGATTCACGACGCGCCGGTCGACCCTGCGGCAGAAATCCGCCAGGTCGGCGAACGGGCCCGCGGCCTTGCGCGCGGCCACCGCGCTCTCGATGGCCTGCTCGCCCGTGCCCTTGACCGCGCCGAGGCCGTAGGCGATGCGCTTGTCGTCGAGCGGAACGAAGCGATATTCCGAGGCATTGATGTCGGGGGCGATGATCTCGAGGCCCTGGTCCTTGGCGTCGTCGTAGAGGACCTGCACCTTGTCGGTATCGGCCATCACCGCGGAGAGGTTCGCGGCCATGAAAGCGGCCAGGTGGTGCGTCTTCATGTACGCCGTCTGGTACGCGACCAGCGCGTAAGCCGCCGCGTGGGACTTGTTGAACCCGTAACCCGCGAACTTCTCCATCAGGTCGAAGATCTCGTCGGCCCTGGCGGCGGTGAGGCCATTCTTCGCCGCGCCCTCCTTGAAGATGCCGCGCTGCTGCGCCATCTCCTCGGGCTTCTTCTTGCCCATCGCGCGGCGCAGCAGGTCGGCGCCGCCGAGCGTATAGCCGCCCAGCACCTGCGCGATCTGCATCACCTGCTCCTGGTAGACCATGATCCCGTAGGTGGGACCGAGGATCGGTTCGAGCCGCGGATCGGGGTACTGCACCCGTTGCCGCCCGTGCTTGCGCTCGATGAAGTCGGGGATGAGGTCCATCGGGCCCGGGCGATACAGCGCCACGAGCGCGATGACCTCCCCGAAATGGTCGGGCTTCAGACGCTTCAGCAAGTCGCGCATGCCGCGCGATTCCAGCTGGAATACCGCGGTCGAGTTGCCCTTCGCGAGCTGCCGATAGGTCGAGGCGTCGTCCAGGGGGATGTCTTCGAGGCGGAAATCGGGCCGTCCCAACCGGTGCACGTAGCGCACCGCCCAGTCGAGGATGGTGAGGGTGGTGAGCCCGAGGAAGTCGAACTTGACGAGCCCCGCCTTCTCCACGTCGTCCTTGTCGAACTGACTCACCATCGACCCCGCGCCCTCGGCGCTGTAGAGCGGCGTGAAATCGGTGAGCTTGCCGGGCGCGATGAGCACTCCGCCCGCGTGCATGCCCACGTTGCGCGCCAGGCCCTCGAGCGAGAGCGCGAGCGCCATCAGCTCGGAGACCTCCTCCTGCTCCTTCATCAGCAGCTTGAGCTGGGGCTCGACCGTGAGCGCGCGGTCGAGCGTCATGCCGAGCTCGAACGGGATCAGCTTCGCGATCCGGTCGACCTCGCCGTAGGGCATCGAGAGCACGCGCCCCACGTCGCGTACCACCGCCTTCGCCGCCATGGTGCCGAAGGTCGCGATCTGCGAGACGCACTGCGCCCCGTACTTTTCCTTCACGTAGTCGATCACCCGATCGCGGCCATCCTGGCAGAAGTCGATGTCGAAGTCGGGCATCGAGACGCGCTCGGGGTTGAGGAAGCGCTCGAACAGCAGGTCGTAGCGCAGCGGATCGAGATCGGTGATGCCCAGCGAGTACGCGACCAGTGATCCCGCGCCCGACCCGCGCCCCGGACCGACCGGCACCCCATGGGTCTTGGCCCAGTTGATGAAGTCGGCAACGATCAGGAAGTAGCCGGCGAATCCCATCTGGATGATCGTCTTCGCCTCGAACTCGAGGCGCGCGCGGTACGTGGGAGCCGTTTCCGCGCGCTTGGCGGCATCCGGGAAAAGTGCCTCCAGCCGGCGCTCGAGACCCGCGCGCGCTTCGGCGCGCAGGTAGTCCTCGATCGACTCGCCGCGCGGCGTCGGGAACTCCGGCAGGCGACTCTTCCCGAGCACGAACTCGAAGGCGCACCGCCGCGCGATCTCCACCGAGTTCTCGAGCGCCTGGGGCAGGTCCGCGAAGAGCTCCGCCATCTCGGCCTGCGTCTTGAAATACTGGGTGGCGCGGAAATCGCGGGGGCGGCGATTGTCGCCGAGGACATAGCCCTGCGCGATGCACACGCGCGCCTCGTGGGCCCGGAAGTCCTCCGCCCGGATGAACTGCACCGGATGGGTCGCCACCACCGGAAGGGCGAGCTCAGATGCGAGGACCGCCGTCGCACTGATCAGCGCTTCGCCGCGCTGCGGCTCGACCCGCTGGATCTCGAGGTAGTAGGCGCCGGGGAAATCCCGCCTCCAGCCGAGCGCCAGCTCCCGCGCCTGGTCGCGCTGCCCCGATGCGAGCGCCATGCCCACGTCACCCGCGGCGGCGCCCGAGAGCGCGATGAGGCCGTCGAGCGCGTGCAGCCACTCGCGCTTGACCTCCGCTCGCCCGCGCCAATGGTTTTCGGCATGCGCGCGGGTGAGCAGCTCGCACAGGTGCAGGTAGCCCGAGCGGCTGCGCGCAAGGAGGGTCAGCCGGTAGGGCGCATCCCGGTTACGGTCGTTGGTGATCCAGAGGTCGCAGCCCACGATCGGCTGCACGCCCGCCGCGCGTGCGGCCTCGTAGAACTTGATCGCCCCGAAAAGATTTCCAGCGTCGGTGATCGCAAGCGCCGGCATCGAATCGGCCGCGGCGGCGGCGACCGCGTCGTCGACGCGCGCCATGCCGTCCACGATCGAGTATTCGGTGTGAAGGCGGAGGTGGACGAAGCGCGGGGCGGCCATGCAGCGCCAATTATGAACGTCTTTCGGCGAAGAATCGGCGCAGCAAATCGCCGCATTCCTGCGCCAGCACGCCGCCCTCGAAGCGGCCGTGGGAGTTGAAGTTCGCGACTGCGGGGAGGTCGACGATGCTGCCGCAGGCGCCGGTCTTGGGATCGCGTGTGCCATAAACGATCCGAGCGATGCGGGCGTGGACCATGGCGCCCACGCACATGGCGCACGGCTCGAGGGTCACGAAGAGCTCGCAGCCCGGCAGGCGGTAGTTGTTCTCCGCGGCGGCGGCGGCGCGCAGCGCCACGATCTCGGCATGCGCGGTGGGATCCTGGCTGGAAATCGGGCGGTTGGAGCCGCGACCGACGATGCGGCCGTCCCTGACGACGACGGCCCCGACGGGGACCTCGCCCGCCTCGGACGCGCGCTCGGCAAGCGCCAGCGCCTCGCGCATGAACTCCTCGTCGCTGGCCATGGGGAATTTTCCCACATCGCCAGGGGTTCCGGTGTCCCCTGGCCATCGTGTATGGTTGGCGAGATCAAGTTCTCACGAAAGACGTAATGATGATGAAGCTGTATACGCGCGTTGCACTGGCCGCGGCGCTGCTCGCTGCGATTCCCGTCGTGGCGCAGGACTGGCCCGCCAAGACCGTCAAGATGATCGTGCCGTTCCCTCCCGGAGGAGGAACGGACACTGTCGCCCGACCGCTCGCGGCGAAGCTCTCGCAGATGCTCGGCCAGCAATTCGTCATCGAGAATCGCGGCGGCGCGGGCGGCACGATCGGTGCCGCCGTGGCGGCGAAGGCGGCACCCGATGGCTACACCGTGCTGCTCTACTCCGTGCACGGTGCCGTGGCCGCCTCGGCGTACAAGAACCTCGCCTACGACCTGGAGCGGGACCTCGTGCCGGTCACGACGGCGGCGATCTTTCCGGACGTCCTCGTCGCGGCGAACCGCGTCCCTGCCAAGACGCTGCCCGAGCTGCTCGCCTACGCAAAAGCGAATCCGGGAAAGATCAATTGCGGCTCGGCGGGCAACGGCACGTCGCGCCACCTTGCGTGCGAGCTGTTGAACCTCCAGGGCGGCATCAGCGCCACGCACGTGCCGTACAAGGGGACCGGCCCCGCGACCACGGCATTGCTCGCCGGGGAGATCGACTACATCTTCGAGGCGCTCGGCAGCGCCTCCTCGCACATCCGGGCGGGTACGGTGCGGCCCATCGCGGTCACTTCCCTGAAACGCTCGCCCTCGTTCCCGGACATCCCGACCGCGAACGAATCGGGGCTGTCCGGATTCGACGTCACGTCGTGGTATGGACTGTGGGTACCCGCGGGCACGCCACGCGCCATTGTCCAGAAGCTGCAGGCGGCGGTCGCGAAGGCGTTCGACGACCCCGAGATGAAGGAGCTGTGGTTCAGGCTCGGCGCCGAGCCCGGCGGCTCCAGCCCGGAAGAGTTCCGCGACCTGGTGAGCCGCGACGTCACGAAATGGGGGAAGGTCGTGCGCGAGGCGAAGATCAGCGTCGACTAGCGCGCGGCCCCGGCGCCTCTTCCTATTCCCACTCGATGGTGGCGGGCGGCTTCGAAGAGATGTCGTAGGTCACGCGGTTGATGCCGCGCACCTCGTTGATGATGCGGCTCGAGACGCGCCCGAGGAGGTCGTAGGGCAACTCGGCCCATTGCGCGGTCATGAAATCGCTGGTCTGGACCGCGCGCAGCGCCACCACGAAATCGTAAGTGCGCCCATCGCCCATCACGCCTACCGAACGCACCGGCAGGAAGACCGCGAACGCCTGTGCCGTCTGGTCGTACCAGGTCACGCCGTCGGCATTGGTCGCGCGGCGCAGCTCCTCGATGAAGATGGCGTCGGCGCGCCGCAACAACTCCGCATGCTCGCGCTTGACCTCGCCCAGGATGCGCACGCCCAGGCCCGGGCCCGGGAACGGATGGCGGTAAACCATCTCGCGCGGCAGGCCCAGCTCGACGCCCAGCAGGCGCACCTCGTCCTTGAAGAGCTCGCGCAGCGGCTCGAGAAGCTTCAGGTGCAGCGACTCCGGCAGCCCGCCCACGTTGTGGTGCGACTTGATGGTGACCGCCTTGCCGGTCTTCGCGCCCGCGCTCTCGATCACATCCGGGTAGATCGTGCCCTGGGCGAGCCACTTCGCCCTCGGGAGCCGCTGCGCCTCGCGCTGGAATACCTCGACGAAGAGGCGCCCGATGATCTTGCGCTTCTGCTCGGGATCGGCGACTCCGGCGAGCTCGCGATAGAACTCGTCCGCAGCATCCACGCGGGCGACCTTCACGCCCAGGTGCCGCGCGAAAGTCTCCATGACCTGGTCGCCCTCGTTCAAGCGCAGCAGGCCCGTGTCCACGAAGATGCAGGTGAGCTGGTCGCCGATCGCCTTGTGGATCAACGCCGCGGCGACCGACGAATCCACGCCGCCCGAAAGCCCCAGGATCACTTCGTCGCGGCCCACCTGTTCGCGGATGCGCGCGACCGACTGCGGCACGAACTGCGGCATGTTCCAGCTCGGCCCACAGCCGCAGATCTCATGGACGAAGCGCGTGTAGATCGCCTGGCCCTGCTTGGTATGCGTCACTTCCGGATGGAACTGCACCGCGTAGAAGCGGCGCGCCTCGTCGGCCATGCCCGCGATCGGGCACGCCTCGTTCGAGGCGATGAGCGTGAAGCCGGGGGGGAGTTGCGTGACCTTGTCGCCATGGCTCATCCAGACGTCGAGGAAGGCCTGGCCTTTCTCGTCGACGCGGTCCTGGATTCCCTCGAGCAGTTTAGAGTGGCCGCGCGCGCGCACCTCCGCGTAGCCGAATTCGCGCACGCGGCCCGGCTCGACCGACCCGCCCAGCTGCGCGGCCATGGTCTGCATGCCGTAGCAGATGCCCAACACCGGCACGCCCTGCTCGAACACCGCCTGCGGAGCGCGCGCCGTCTCTTCCAGCGTGGCTGAAGCGTGGCTGCCCGACAGGATGATGCCGCGCGGATCGAACTCGCGGATGAAATCCGCCCCGACATCGTGCGGGTGAAGCTCGCAGTAGACCCCGCTTTCGCGCACGCGGCGGGCGATGAGCTGCGTCACCTGCGAGCCGAAATCGAGGATGAGAATCCGGTCCGCCCCCCCGCGCGCCTCAGTCGATGTGGTAATTCGGGGCTTCCTTGGTGATTTGGACGTCGTGCACGTGCGACTCGCGCATGCCCGCGGAAGTAATCTCGACGAACTCCGCCTTGGCACGCATCTCGTCGATCGTGCGGCAGCCGGTGTACCCCATGCTCGCGCGCACGCCACCCATGAGCTGCACCACGATCGCGGTGGCCGGGCCCTTGTAGGGGATGCGCCCCTCGACGCCCTCCGGAACGAGCTTGTCGGCGTTGTTCTCGGCATCCTGGAAGTAGCGGTCGCTCGAGCCTTTCTGCATCGCGCCGATGGAGCCCATGCCGCGGTACGACTTGTACGAGCGCCCCTGGTAGAGCTCGATCTCGCCCGGCGCCTCCTCGCTGCCGGCGAAGAGGCTTCCCAGCATCACGCTGCCCGCGCCCGCCGCGATCGCCTTGGCGATGTCGCCCGAATAGCGAATGCCGCCGTCGGCGATGCACGGAATCTGCGAGCCCGCCAGCGCCTCCGCCACATTCTGGATGGCGGTAACCTGCGGCACGCCCACGCCCGCGACGATTCGCGTGGTGCAGATCGAGCCGGGCCCGATGCCCACCTTGACGCCATCGGCGCCGTGGTCCACGAGCGCATGGGCCCCGTCTCGGGTGGCGATGTTGCCGCCGATGACCTGCATCTGCGGGAATGTCTTCTTCACCCACATCACGCGATCGAGCACCGCCTGGGCATGGCCGTGGGCCGTGTCCACCACGATCACGTCGACGCCCGCCTCGACCAATGCGGCAACGCGATCCTCGGTCCCTTCGCCCACGCCGACGGCGGCGCCGACGCGCAGCCGCCCGAACTGGTCCTTGCACGCATTGGGGTGCTCCGACGACTTGAGGATGTCCTTCACGGTCATGAGCCCGCGCAGCTCCCAATCGCCGTTGATCACCAACACGCGCTCGAGGCGATGGCGGTGCATCAGCGCCTTCGCCTCCTCGAGGCTGGCACCCTCCTTCACCGTGACCAGCCTGTCGCGCGGAGTCATGATGTTCTTCACCGGTTGGTCGAGGTTGTCCTCGAAACGCAGGTCGCGGTTGGTGACGATGCCGACAACGCGCTTGCCGTCGAGGACCGGGAGACCCGAGATGCGATGCCGGCTGGTGATTTCCGCCACCTCGCGCACCGTCATCGACGGCGAGATCGTGATCGGATCCTTCACCACGCCGCTCTCGAAGCGCTTGACCTTCGCGACCTCGGCGGCCTGGCCTTTAGGGGGCATGTTCTTGTGGATGATGCCGATGCCGCCCTCCTGCGCGAGGGCGATCGCCAGGCGCGACTCCGTCACCGTGTCCATGGCGGCGGATAGCAGGGGGATGTTCAGCTGTATGGTGCGGGTGAGGCGGGTGGTGAGGCTGACTTCGCGGGGCAGTACGGTGGAGTGGGCGGGAACCAGCAGGACGTCGTCAAACGTGAGCGCTTTTTGTATGACGCGCATTCGAAACCCTCGCTTCAAAACGAAATTATACCGATGGGCCCCACCCCGGACAACCGCGACCCCACTCGGAACGTTAAGAGCGCTCCCGCGTTGACGCTAGAGTCGTTTCTCGATAGGGTTATGTAAATGCTTGAAACATCACGTGTTTGGTGGGCGGCTTTGGGGGTGCTCGCGACCGGTTGCGCGGTGACCGCACCCGAACCCGCGCCGGCGCCGGCGGCACCAACGCCAGCGCCAGTCGTCTCGGTTCCCGCGGCCCCTGCGGTGCCGGCGATCGACCTCGCCGCGGAGGAGGCGAAGGCGTTGCTGGCGCAAGCCGAAACCGATGTGCAGCGCGCTCGCGCCAAGCGCGCCCTGTGGTTGCGGGCATGGGAGGATCTGGTGACGGCGCGCCAGGCGGTCGCTGCCAAGGACCACGCTCGTGCCAGCCGCCATGCGCGCCGGGCGAGCGAGCTGGCGCAGCTCGGCCTGGAGCAGCTCGCGTATCCGGCAATTCGATGAATTCTTTACGGAGGAAATGCAAATGAAGCGCTTGATCATCCTGGCGTTCGCCGCGGCCCTCGCCCCGGCAGCCGTCGCCCAGCTCTACAAGTACGTGGATAAGGACGGCAAGACGGTCTACTCCGACACGCCGCCCGCCAACACCGACAGCAAGCGGATCGACGTCCCGTCGAGCCGCCCCACCGACGCGCCGCCTGCGGCCGGCCCGAAGTCCGCAGTCGAGCGCGACAAGGACCTCGAGAAAGGCCGCAAGGCAGTGGCCGAAAAACAGAAGAAGTCCGGCGAGGAAGCCGCGCGGGTGGCGCAGAACGAGCTGCGCTGCACCCAGCTCAAAAGCAATTTCGAGACGTACTCGCAGGGCGGGAAGATCCAGAAGACCAACGACAAGGGCGAGCGCGAACTCATGAGCGACGCCGAGATCGATTCCGCTCGCGAGCGTACCCGCCGGGAGATGGAGGAGGCGTGCAAGAAGTAGCACACGCATCACGGCTGGCGCTCGCACTGGCGCTGGCCGCCGCTTCACCCGCCGTTCCCGCCGTAGTCCTCGGCGAGGTCGAGACCCGCTCCGCTTTGGGCGAGACGCTCAACGCGCGCATTCCCCTCAGCATCCCACCCGGCACCTCGGTTGATGCGAGCTGCTTCGCATTGGTGCGCGAGCCCGGCGACGGATCGCAGGGCCTCGGCGAGGGCGTGCTCACCATCGAGCGGCGCCGCGGCGAGGCGGCCCTGCGCATCCGCACCCTCGCGCCGGTGTTCGAGCCCGTCCTCAGCCTGCGAGTGCGCGCGGGATGCGCGGGCAGCGAGGCCGCGGGCACCCGCCAGTATTCGCTCCTGCTCGACCCGCGGCCCGGCTCCGCGGTCACCGTCGATGCGCCCGTCAGCGCCCTCGCGCCGCTCACCGCCGCGCGTCTCAATGCGCGCGAAGGCGATACGCTCGAGTCGATGGCGACCACGGTCCACCCGCGAAATTCCGATGCCCGGGTC
>JALYSB010000006.1 GCA_030855025.1 Pseudomonadota bacterium | reverse complement strand
GGCTCGGCCTGGGCGTACGAGGGCTCGCGATATTCGCGCGCGCGCGGCGGCGGCGGCGCAGGAGGCTGGTCCTCCTCGTAGACGCGGTAACGCTCCACATAGACCGGGGCGGGCGCGGTGGCGTAGAACGGATACGGCTCGTAGCCGAAGAGCGGAGCCGGATAGATGTACGGAAAGAACGTGCGCGGGTAGTAGCGCGAATAGTAGTGCGGGCGCGCCCAGCGGTGGTCGTAATGGCGATGGCCGCCGTCGCGATAGCCGCCGCCTCGATGGCCGTCGCCTCGATGGCCGTCGCCTCGATGGCCGTCGCCGCGATGGCCGCCGTCGCGCGAATAGCTGCGCTGGGAGTCCACGTTGCGGGCAACGCCGTCGCGCGAGTAGCTGCGTTGGGAATCCGGGTTACGGGCACCGCCGTCGCGCGAGTAACGATCCTGCGCGAGGGTGTTCGAGGAGCCAAGGGCAAAAGCGGCCGCCAGCGAGAAAAGGGCGAGGGGGTTCATGACGGCCTAACGCCCCACGGCCCCTCCCGGGTGACAGCTTCCCTGCCAAATGGACTACGCCTGTACGCCCGCCAGCTCGAGGGTCTTGAGGGGATTGATTCCGATAGGGTGGGGGTTTTCGCCGACGAGGGGTGGGGAGTATTCTCCCGGCCATGTACCGCAAAATCCTCCTGGCCTACGACGGGTCCGAAACCGGGCAGAAAGCCCTCCTCGAATCGCGGGATATGGCCGAATGGGGCCAGGCCGACATGCACCTGGTCGCAGTCATGCCTCCGCCCGCGGCCTTCATCGGCGGCGAGGGCGGTGTCTATGACGTGGGGCTCGAGGAAGAGGAGCGGCGCGAGTTCCAGTCGATCCTCGACGACGGCCTGCGACGGTTGTCGGAGGCGGGGCGCAAGGCCTCGGGGGAATTGCTGGTTGGCGAGGCCGTGGTCGAGATCGCGGGCTACGCCGGCCGGATCGGGGCCGACCTGATTGTCGTCGGCCACCGCCACCTCGACAGCTTCGCCAAGCGCTGGTGGCGCGGCTCCACCGCCAAGGGCTTGATCGAGCAGGCGCCGTGCAACGTCCTGGTGGTCATCACCCACTAAGCGGCTTGGTGATCTCCGCAACCTCCTGATCCCCCGGCAGCTGCGGCCGGTCGCGCTGGCTCGGCACGAGACAGAGGAATCCGAGCGGCCCATCCCGCGCCGCGTGGAACTGGTGCCAGGTCATCGGCGGCACGTCCACCAGGTCGTGCGTGCCGATCTCGTACGCTTGGTCACCCACCAGGCACTGGCCGCGCCCCCGAATCACCATCACCGCGTGGACGTGCTCGTGGCGCTCGAGCGTCGTGTAGCCGCCCGCCGCCACCTCGAAATAGCGCAGCTGCGCCGGCGGATCGCGGCCCTCGAAGAGAACCTGGCGCGTCACATCCTTGAAGGGCGCGCTTCCCTCCTGTTTGTACGTCAACACATCGACGCTTTCCCAATGGAAATCGCCGGAATGCTTGCGCACGAGAGGTTTGTTCGTCGACACGGGGGAATTTTACCTGTTACCGAACCGGCATCACGAGCGGCTGTCAGTCGTGATCCACCGCGCGTTTGGAGAGAAAAAATGGCCGCCAGGAAGAAGCCCGCTGCACCCCCGAAGAACTCTCCCGCGAAAGCCGCCTCCAGGCCGGCGGCTTTCGAGAAGAAGATGGCGGCCACCCAGGACCTCGCCGCGAAGTTTCCGTTCAACAAGACCAAGGCGGGCGAGCACGGCGAGGCGGCGCGCAAGCCGCAGGAGGGCCAGCACGCCGAACCCTCCGAAGCGTCCGTCGGCGGCAGCACGCTCTCCGAAGGCGTGGCCAACGAGAAATTGGGCGACGGCACGCCCATGCCGGGATTCAACGCGAACAACCTTCCCCTCGACCGAGTTCGGGTCGATAGCGGCGGACGCGGGCTCACGACAAACTTCGGCGCGCCCGTCGCCGACAACCAGAATTCGCTGAAGGCGGGCCTGCGCGGCCCCACGCTCATGGAGGACTTCATCCTCCGCGAGAAGATCACCCACTTCGATCACGAGCGCATTCCCGAGCGCATCGTGCACGCTCGCGGCTCGGCAGCGCACGGCTTCTTCGAGTGCTACGCCCCACAGACCAAGCTCACCCGGGCCGCGTTCCTCGCCGAGGCCGGCAAGCGTACGCCGGTGTTCGTGCGCTTCTCGACGGTGGCGGGCGAGCGCGGCTCGGCCGACCTGGCGCGCGACGTGCGCGGCTTCGCCACCAAGTTCTATACCGAGGAGGGCAACTTCGACATCGTCGGCAACAACATCCCGGTGTTCTTCATCCAGGATGCGATGAAGTTCCCCGACCTGGTCCATGCAGTGAAGCCCGAGCCGCACCACGGCATGCCGCAGGCGGCGAGCGCCCACGACACCTTCTGGGACTTCGTCTCCCTCATGCCCGAATCCACGCACATGCTGATGTGGGTGATGAGCGACCGCGCGATCCCGCGCAGCTTCGCCAAGATGCAGGGCTTCGGCGTGCATACCTTCCGCCTGTTGAATGCCAAGGGCGAGTCGCGCTTCGTGAAGTTCCACTGGAACCCGGTGCAGGGCACGCACTCGATGGACTGGGACGAGTGTTTGAAAATCAACGGCGCCGACCCCGACTTCCATCGCCGCGACCTGTGGGAGTCGATCGAGGCGGGGGCATTCCCCGAGTACGAGCTCGGCTTGCAGGTGTTCACCGAAGAGCAGGCCAACGGGTTCTCGTTCGACGTGCTCGACCCGACCAAGATCGTGCCCGAGGAGCTGGTGCCGGTCACGCCCGTCGGCCGCATGGTGCTCAACCGCAACCCCGACAATTTCTTCGCCGAGACCGAGCAGGTCGCCTTCGGCGTGCAGAACATGGTCCCGGGAATCGACTTTTCCAACGACCCGCTCCTCGCGGGGCGAATCCATTCGTACTTCGACACGCAGATCTCGCGGCTCGGCGGTCCCAACTTCCACGAGATCCCGATCAACACGCCCGTGGCCCAGGTGCACAACAACCAGCGCGACGGCATGCACCGGCAGGCGATCCCCCGCGGTCGCGTCGCCTACGAGCCCAATTCCCTCGGCGGCGGGTGCCCGTTCCAGCACGGCGCCGCACGCGGCTTCATGTCCTTTCCCGATCCCACGCCCGAGGACAAGGTGCGCGGCAAGCCCGAGAAGTTCGCGGACCACTACACGCAGGCGGCACTCTTCTACAACTCGCAGTCCGAGGTTGAGAAGGCGCACATCGTGCGGGCGTTCCGCTTCGAGCTCACCAAGGTCGAGGTCCCCGCCATTCGCAAGCGAGTGGTGGCAATGCTTGCCAACGTGGACGACGACCTTGCCGGGCGCGTGGCCGAGGGGCTCGGAATCGAGGTGCCCGATCCGCTGCCTCTGGCGATCAAGCCCGCCAAGCCCGAGGTCACCGCGTCGCCGACGCTTTCGTTGTTGGCGCGTCCCGGGGACGGTTCGATCCGCGGGCGCAAGGTCGCGATCCTCGTCGCCGATGGCGTGGATGGCGATGGCGCCCTGGCGGTGCACGCGGCGCTCACCAAGGCGGGCGCGGTGCCGAAAATCGTGGCCGCTCGCCTGGGGGCGGTGGACAGCTTCACCGGCGCGGCGCTCGAGCCCGACGCCACGCTGGAGACGATGGCCTCGTGCCTCTTCGACGCGATGGTGGTCGCCGACGGCGATGGCTCGGTCCAGTCGCTCTGCGAGCTCGGCCACGCGCTCGAGTTCGTCAAGGATCAGTACCGCCACTGCAAGGCGATCCTTGCCCTAGGCGCGGGCACGGAGCTGCTCGAGGAGGCTGGGCTGCCGATCGGCGAAGACGACGCTGCGCTCATCGTGGCGCCGCCGGGAGACTCGAGGAAGGCGCTCGACCGCTTCGTGACGGCGATCGGGAAACACCGCAACTGGGATCGCGCGATGGACCCGCCGATCGTCTAAAGCCGTTCGACGTAGAGTTTTTTCACCATCACCATGGCGACCACGGTGAGGGGAAGGGCGAAGAGCACGCCCGGGAGTCCGAAGACGACGCCGAAGACGACGATCGCGACCAGCGCCAGGGCGGGCGGCATCGAGACCGCCCATTTCTGCGCGAGCGGGATCACCACGTGTCCCTCGACGAACTGCACCGCCACGTAGACGATCACCGCATAGAGCGCCACCTCGGGGCCTTGCGCGAAGGCGATCAGCACGCCGGGGATGGCGGCCACCAGCGGACCGATCACGGGCACGAAATCGAGCACGCCCGAGAGAATGCCCAGCGGGATCGCGAGGGGGACTCCCGCCAGCCACAGCCCCAACGCCGTGATGACACCCACGAACGTCATCGCCCCGAGCTGCCCCAGCAGCCATTTCTTCAGCGCGACGCCGGCCGCATCGAACGCATCGCCCACCCGTGGGCGCGCGTCCTTCGGCAGCAGCATGAGGACACCATTGCGGTAAGTGGCGGGATCGGCGGCGAGGTACACGGCGAGGAACAGAACCAGGATGAGGTCCCCGATTCCACCGAACGCCGTGAAGGTGCCCTTCGCAACCTTCCGCATCGCCTCCTCACCGCCGGTCGCGGCCTTGAGGCTTTCCAGCACCGAGGTCGCGGCCGGCGATTCGCCCACGCGTTCCTGGATTTTCTCCCACGCGACCTGGATTGCCGACCACAGCTCCTCGGTCTGCGTGAGCACCTGCTTGCCGAAGAAATAGAACCCGCCGACCAGCAGCACCGCGAACACGAACGAGACCAGCCCCACGGCCCACGTATCGGGGATCCCGGTGCGCCGTTGCAGCGGCGTGGAGATGGCCCTGATCACAGCCGCGAACACGATCCCCGCGAACACGAGCAGCAGGATGGCCAGGATCTTGCCGATGAAGAGCGCGAGCGCCAGCAGCGCCAGAACGACCAGGACGTAACGGGTGAATTGGGCAACGGTGGGCAGCGGCATTGCTCCCTTCGACAGAACCCTATCCGCTTCGTTGCAGGCTCGACTGGACGGCGGCCACGAACTCGCGGGACTTCTCGAGCAACTGGCCTCGCGCCGCTAGCAGCCCACCACCGATGAGCAGCATCGTGTCCACGCCGTAGGCTGCGATCATCCCGGGAACGCGCTCGACCGACATGCCACCGGCGGGGACCGGGAACATGGGCCGCAGCCCGTGCCAAGGGTCTCGTGCCGCAGCGGCGATCTCCATGCACGTGGCATGCGAGAAGCTGAAGCGGCCGCCATGGTTGGGGAAGATGGTGGCGTCCGCGCCGAGCAGCCGGAAGAGCTTGCCGAGGAGCAACGGCGGGGCGATGCGCCCCGCGCCGGCGAAGGCGGGATGCGCTAGCAGCGGCAGGTCGAGGTCCCCCTGCATCTCCACGAACGCCGGCAAGCCGATGAGCATCGGTGCGACAAGGGCCATTTTCACCCCGCTTTCCTTGGCGATCCGCGCCTGCTCCGCGAGGGCGCGCGTTCCGCCCGAGAAGGTCGGCGCGTAGAGCGTGTGGCCGCCGGTCTCCCGGTTCGCCTGGTGGATGGCACGCTGCACCGCCGGCACGCGATCGGCGAACGGCCCGAACGACTGGTTGGCGACACCGTGGTCGTCCTTGATGACGTCGATGCCCGCGAGCGCGAAGGTGCGCGCGAGAGCCGCGAGATGCTCGATCGGCGAGCCCTGGGGCTTGAGCGCCGTGCAGGTGAGGGGGCGATTGGGGACGCCCGCGATCCGTCGAATTCCATCGATGCCGAAGCGCGGCCCGGAAAACGCGCGCTCGCAGCCTTCCGGGAACTCGACGTCGATGAGCTCGATCTCGGGCTGCAGCGAGCAGTTGCCGAAAAGCATGTTCAGCAGCTGGCTCGCCTCGCCCCCGGTGGTTGCCGCCGCGATCCCGAGCACCACCTCGAAGGTGCCCGCGCTCGGACGAATTTCCTCGACCCTCGCGAGGATCTCGCTCAGAACGTGCGGATCGGTGATCGCGCCCACCGGCATCTCGACGCTCTGCTCCGCGGCGAGGGCCTGCGCCCGCGCCTGGCTCTCCGAGGGGTCGGCGGTGATGCGGTAGGTGGCTCGGATGCGGTCCACGCTATGCGGCGCGCAATGAATCGACGATCTCGAGGCGTGCCGCGCGCAGGCTTGGGAGGAAGCCGCCGACGAACCCCATGAAGACGGAAAAGAGGAGGGTGGCCACGACGATCGCGGGAGTGAGGTGGAAGCCGAATGCGAGCTGGCTGAACGATTGCCAGTTCATGGTGGTGATGGTGAAGGCCTGCAGGCCGGAGGCGAGCGCGAGGCCCATGACACCGCCGACCAGCGCGAGCAGGATCGACTCGATCAGGAACGCGGCGAGGATCGACGAGCGGCGGAAGCCCAGGGCGCGCAGCGTGCCGATCTCGCCGGTGCGGTTGGAGACGGCGGCGTACATGGTGATCATCGCGCCGATCATCGCACCGATCGAGAAGATCACCGAGAGGGTGATGCCGAGGATGCTGATGAAGGTCGAGAGCTGCTTCGACTGCTCCTCGTAGAAGATCGGCTCCTGCTTCACGTCCAGGGTAAGGCGCTGGTCGGCGGTGACGCGGCCCTTGAACGCGGCGAAATCGCCGCGATTCTGCAGCCGCGCGATCGCCGATGAGTACGTGGTGCGCCGGAAGGCCTGCATCATCTGCTCGACGTCGCCCCACATCTCGGAGTCGAAGGCCGATTTTCCGCCGTCGAAGACACCCACGATGATCCACTCGCGCCCGGCGAAGCGCTGCGCCTGGCCGATCTCGACTCCCTCGAAGCCCTCGGCGATGCCGCGCCCGACGATGATCTCGGAGGAGCCCGCTCGGAACATGCGCCCCTCGGCGAGCTTCACCTGCGGGCGCAGCTGCAAGCCCAACGGCGGCAACCCCCGCACCACCACGTTGGCGGGCTTGTCGCTGCCCTTGCGCGGGATCTGCGTGAGCACCAGCGTTTCCTTGGAGACGAGCGGCGCGCCATCGGTGCCGCGCGCCACCTCCGGAATCGTCTCGATGAGGGAGGCCTGGTCGCGCGTGACCGAGCTCTGGATCTCGGTTTGCGCCGATTGCCGCAGCAGGATCACGTTGTCCAAGCTGCCGGTGGAGACGAGCGTCTTCTTCAGCCCCGCGTCGAGCATCAGCACCGCGGCGAACACGAATACCACCAGCCCCATGCCCCCGGCGGTCAGCAGCGTGGTCAGCTTGCGAGTCCACAGGTTTCTGAAGATGTAGGAGAACGGAATTTTCAACCGATGTACCTCAGCCCGTCCACGATCTTCACGCGCGCGGCGCGTATCGACGGCAGGATCCCCGCCAGGAGTCCGACCGCCAATGCGGCGGCCACCTGCATCATCACGGTCTCGGGCGTCACGTTGAACACCGGGAACATCGAGCCCGCGGCCTGCTTGAACCCGGCAGCCAGCGGAAACGTGAGGAGGATCCCGAGCGCGCCGCCGAGCGCGGTGATCAGCACCGACTCCCCCACGATCAGGGCGGCGACGAATCCGGGGCTGAAGCCGAGCGCCTTGAGCGTGGCGTATTCGGCGAGCCGCTCGCGCGCGGTCATCGCCATGGTGTTGGCCACCACCGCGAAGATGATCACGATCACCACGAACGAGACGATTCGCACCGCGGTCACGATCGCCTCGGTCTGCGCGACGAAACCCAGCTGGAACGCCTTCTCCGTCTCGGTGAGGGTCTCCGCGAGCGAATTCCGGAACTCCGAATCGACCGCCCGGCTGATCTCGGCGGCGCGGCTGCCGTCGGCGATCTGCACCAGGAAGACGCCGGCGAACTCCGCGCGCCTCGGGAAGCGCTTCTTCATCACCTCGTTGAGATAGTCCCAGTGGAAATACATCTGGCGGGTGACGGTGGTCTCGTCGCGGGGCTCGTAGATGCCGCGCACCGTGAATTCCCAATCCCCGCCGTAGATCGCGCCCTTCAAGGGGATCGTGTCGCCCACTTTCCAGCGGTGCTGGTCGGCGATGAGGCGGCCCACCATCGCACCGCGCCGGTCGGCCTTCCACGCGGCGAGCTCCTCGGGGCGCGTGATGAATTCGGGATAGAGGTCGAACATGCCGCCATCGACCGCGAACTGCGCGAAGAAATTGTTGAACGACGAATCCTTGTAGATGCCGCCGAACCAGTTCGAGATCACCACCTTCTCGACGCCGTCGAGCGCACGGATGCGCTCCCGGTAGTAGGCCGGCAGCGAGAACACGAGCGACGTCGCGTTGCGGGTCACGAGCCGCGTGGCCGAAGCCATGTCGGCGCCCGCATACCACGCGTGTACCACCGTCTGCAGCAGGCCGAAGGCGAGGATCGCGACCACCAGCCCCACGATGGTGAGCAGGCTCCTCAGCTTGTGGCGGAAGATGTTCTTCGAGATGAGCTTGAAGTAGTACATGCGGCTAAAGCGTCAGCTCTCCCTTCTCGAGGTGCGTCACGTGCCGCGCGCTCTGCACCGCATGCCCGTCGTGGGTCACCATCACGATGGTCTTGCCCATCTCGGAGTTGAGGCGCCGCAGCAGGCCCAGGATTTCCTCGGCGCTCTTGCGGTCGAGGTCGCCGGTGGGCTCGTCGGCGACGATGATCGTGGGGTCCGAGATCAGTGCGCGCGCGATCGCGACGCGCTGTTGCTGCCCGCCCGAAAGCTCGTTCGGATGGTGCTCCATCCGATCGGCGAGGCCCACCAGCGCCAACGCGGTCTCCACCCGCTCGCGCCGGTCGCGCTTCGACAGGCGCGTGAGCAGCAGCGGCAGCTCCACGTTCTCGAACGCGTCGAGCACCGGCATCAAGTTGTAGAACTGGAAGATGAACCCCACGTTCGCGGCCCTCCAGTCGGCGAGCTCGGCTTCGGAGAGCCGGGTGATGTCCTCGCCGCCCACCCGCAGCTCGCCCGAGTCGGGCTTGTCGATGCCCGCGATGAGGTTCAGGAGGGTCGACTTCCCGGAGCCCGAGGGCCCCATCAGCGCGATGAAGTCTCCCTCGGGGATCGCGAGCGTGATGTCGCGCAGCACCGGTATGACCTGGCCCCCGCGCCGATAGCTCTTCGACAGGTGGCTGATCGCCACGATCGGCGGGCTCCCGCTGGTCATTTCTTTGCGATCGTGACCGTGGCCCCGTCGCGCAGTTTCTCGGGAGGGTTCAGCGCCACCTTGTCCCCGGTCTTCACGTTCGCGACCTGCATCAGGTCGCCGAGCTTGCGGGGCGTGCCGACCGCGACTTCTTTCACCGCGTTCTTCTCGTCGAGCACGTAGACGACGCTGCGCTCGCCGCGCTTGGCGAGCGCTTCGGGACGCACCGCCGTGACCGGCTTCCTCTCGTCGGGCGCGGGCGGGCGCGAAAGGAATGCCACCTTCGCGCTCATGTCGGGGAGCACTCGCGCATCCTTTTCCTTGAAGGCCACCTTCACCAGCAGCGTCGCCTTCGCGCGATCGACCGTCGGCACGATGCGGGAGACCTCGCCCAGCAGGCGCGCGTCCGGGTAGGCGTCGAGCTGGATCTCGGTAGGCATGCCGACCTTGATCTTCGCGATCGACGCTTCCGACACGTCGGCTTCGACCTCGAGCGTTTCCATGTCGGCCATGTTCACCACGGCGCCCTTGGAATCGGCCGCCGAGGAGAACGGCGTGATGATGTCGCCCACGTTGGCGTTCTTCGTGAGCACGATTCCGTCGAAGGGTGCGCGGATGAGCGTCTGCTCGACCGCCACGCCGGCCTGGCGCGCATTGGCTTCCGCCACGCCGATCGAGGCCTTGAGGCTCGAGGTCACCGCGCGTGCCTTCTCGTAGCGCGCTCGCGCCGCGTCGCGCGTGGCTTCGGAGATGAACTTCTTCGCGAACAGGTCTTCGGAGCGGCGGAAGTTCGACTCGGCGTCCTTCATCTCCGCGTCGCCCTGCTCGAGATTCGCCCGCGCGGCGTTGGCGCCGGCGAGCGCCGAGTCGCGCGCCGCGGCGACGTCGAGGTTCTCGAGGCGCGCGATGACTTCGCCCGCCTTCACCCGCGAGCCTTCCTGCACGCCCAGCCATTCGAGGCGCCCGGTCGCCTTGGTCGACACCGCCGCCTTGCGATAGGCGACCACGCGGCCCGTCGCGTTGAGCAGCGTGATCGACTGGCTCGGATACGCCGTCGTGACCGTCGCGGTTTCCACCGCCACCGGCGCATTGGCCGAGCGCAATGCCACCAGGATTGCGATCACCACCGCGGTGAGCGCGCCGATCGTCCATTTGTTGAGCCACTTGCGCCGGCGGCGCGGGGCGAACGACTTCGACTCGCGGTCGATGGAAAGCTTGGACAGATCGGGGGCGTTCACCAATTTCCCTTCAAAAACAAGGCGCGGATTATCTCACGGCGGTCCTTGTATCTACTCGAAAAGCGCCAAGGTGGATTCAAACAGCGGCTGTCCGCGCTCGGTGAAGGCATCGACGACGCTGAAATGGTGCAGGCCCGGCAGGAGGATGAGCGATCGGACCTGGGGAGCCCACGCGTCGGCGAGGAGGCGCGATTGACGCTGGAATTCCGAGCTTTCGGCGGCGCCCGCTGCGACGATGAGCGGTGCTGCGATCGTCGGCTGCTTGCCCGCGAGGGAAAGACGCGCGACCGCGGGATCGTCCAACCTGAAATCCGCGTTGAACGAGAAGAGCTTGAGGGGTGCGAAGTCGAACACCCCGCTGATCGGCACGCCGCCCACGATTCGCGCCAGGTCGAAGCGCAGCCGATTGCGCGGCGCGGCAAAGAGTGCCGCAGTGAGATGCCCCCCGGCCGAATGCCCGCTCACCACGACGCGGTCCATCGAGAAACCAGGGACGGACCCTGGTTTCTCGAGAAGCCAGTTCATCGCCGCGATCACGTCGTCGACGATATCGTCGATGCGAACCGCGGGGGCGAGCCGGTAGTTGGGGATCGCAACGTTTACGCCGGCCGCGACCCAAGCCGCCGCGAGCCACGAGAACATGTCCTTGTCGAGCGTGCGCCAATAGCCGCCGTGGATGAAGACCAGCGTACCGCGCGCGTGGGCGGCCGGAAAGAGATCGATGCGATGCCGTGCATCGGGGCCGTAGGGGACGTCGAGCGTGCAGGGGAGCGTTGCGCGCACGAACTGCGAGTCGCGCGACCAGCGCGCGAAGTACGCGGCATGGTCCGGCACCAGCGCGCGGTTGTTGTACTCGCGCTCGACGAACGCGGGAGTGAGGATTTGCTGCATACAATTGGCTTAATACTACAAGGAGGAGAATCCGATGGCGCAATCCGTCTCACGCCGCCGCTGGCTCGGCGCGGCCGCAGGCACGCTCGCCGTGGCCAACCTGCCGCGCGCCCGTGCGCAGGAAAAGTATCCCGCGAAGAACATCCGCGTGGTCGTGCCCACGGCCCAGGGCGGCTCGGCCGACCGCCTCGCGCGCGTGTTCGACGACTTCTGGGGGCCGCTGCTCAAGACGCACTTCGAGTACCAGTTCATGGCCGGGGCCGCGGGCCAGGTCGGCTACGACACCTTCATCAACAAGCGTGACCGCGACGGCCACAACCTGCTCTTCGGCAACATGGGCCCGGAAATGATCATGTACGCGCTGCAGAAGCCGCCGTACAGGTTCCCGCAGGACTACCAGTACTTCTGCCGCCTCGACGTGGACGACAGCATCATCTTCGCCAGCCGCCAGAGCAAGTTCAAGAAGCTCGAGGACGTTCTCGCCGAATCCAAGAAGCGCACCCTCAACGTCGCCACGAGCCGCCTGCCGCACCGACACCATTTAGTTCTTGATCGCGGCCGCCAGGTCGGCGGCCAGGCGCTCCAGCGCGCGCCCATGGGCGGCGGCGATGCCCGCGTGGTCGCGCGAGGGTAGTGGCTCCTGCGCGAGCGTGCGGCCGGTGCGCGCAGCCCCCTTCGCGGGGGTGATGGTCCAGGCGGCATCGAGGGTGGCACCCTCGGTGAGGGAAGAGTCGAAGCGCTGCACATCGACCGCCACGCGAAAGTCCACGCCCGCCGCCGATGATTGCCGTCCTGCGAGCACGCGCGGGGTGCCGAGGGCGCGCATCAGCATCTCCGCGAGCGCGCGCGGAATCCCGGTCTTGAGCGGCTCGGACCATCGATGCAGGTCGTCGATCTCCAGTTGGGTAGGTCCAGTGCGCAGGACCATCGGCGTGCGATCGACGGTATCCGGCACCGACACGGGGCCGACGTACACGCTCAGCGAGGAGGCCGAGCCGCCGGGGAGCGGCCCTGGGCTCGGGGACAGGGTATAGAAGGTTTCCTTCGGCGTGGAACCGCACGCGGCGACGAGGAGCACCGAAGCGACCCAGATTCTCATTTCTTGTCTCCCGACGAGCGCTTTCCGCGAATCAGAGACTCGGGATGGCGCTCGAGGTAGTCGGTCAGCGCCCGCACCTGCTCGGCGGCGCGCTGCACTTCATTCAAGGTCTCGCGCAGGTCTCCCTGCACCGGCGAATCGGACGACAGCACCTCGCTCGCGGAGGAAAGAGTCTTGCGCGCCTGCTGCAGGGTGGTGCGCAGCTCGGGCGCGACCTCGGTGGAAAGCTGGCTCATCAGCCCGTCGGCGCGCTTGAGCGTGCCCTCAAGCGTGGTGAGCGCGCGCCTCAGGTCGGCCGCGAGCTTGTCGAATGGCACCTTCTCGAGGTTCTTCATGATGTTGCCGATCGAATCCTGGATCTCCGAAAGCGCGCCGGGAAGCGTCGGGATCTCCGGCGGTGCCTTCTTCGGGTCGAACACGGCGCGGGGCGCCTTGGGGAAGAAGTCGAGCGCCACGAACATCTGCCCGGTGATGAGGTTGGCGCTGCGCATTTGGGCGCGGAAGCCGCGCGCCACGAAGCGCTCGATGCGCTGGATCGGCGTGAGCTTGGCGTCCCATTGTTTCGCCGGATCGCGATCGCGCGTACGCAGCCGCTCGGGCCAAAGGTGGATCTCGACCGCCGTCGTGAAGTTGACTTTCGCGGGGTCGTACACCAGCTCGACCCGCCGCACCTCGCCCACCACGACACCGCGGAAATCCACGGGAGCGCCGGTCGCGAGCCCGCGCGCCGACTGGTCGAATCGCAGGATGTAGGTCTCGACCACGGACTCTCGCGGCCGGAACGCATCCGTCCGGTTGGTCCAGAGGCGGAACTGCGCGTTGGGTTGGGCCGCCGCCGCTTTGGCGTCCTCGGGCAACGACTCGAACGCGATGCCGCCGAGCAACAGCGTGAGCAGCGACTGGGTCTGGAGCTTCACGCCGGTCGCGTCGAGGGTGAGATCCACGCCCGAGGCGTTCCAGAAACGCGTCTCGTTGCTCACGAACTGGTCATAGGGCGTGTGCACGAAGACCCCCACGTTCACTGACCGTCCGTCCTTGTCCACCTCGGTGGAGATCACGCGGCCGGCCACGACGCCGCGGTAATACACCGGCGAGCCGATGTCGAGCGATCCCAGGTCGTCCACCGAGAGCCGGAACTGGCGCCCCGGCACATCCGCCGTGATGGGCGGAGGCGTCTCGAGCCCCGCGAACGCGCGCCGCTCCGCCGATGCCTTGCCCGGATCGCTGCCGATGTACGAGCCCGCGAGCAGCGTGCCCAACCCCGACACCTGGCCCCCGGCGATGCGCGGACGCACCACCCAGAAGCGCGTATCGTCGACCAGGAAGCCGTCGGCGGCGCGGCGGTCGATCTCGGCGGTCACGATCACCGACTTGCGGTCGGGCGACAGCGCCACGCCCTTCACCGTCCCCACGTCGACCGCCTTGTGCTTGATCTTGGTCTTGCCGGCCTCGATGCCCTCGCCCGACATGAACTGGATGGTGATCGTCGGCCCCCGCTCCCACAGGTTCTTCAGCGCGATGAAGCCGCCGATCAGCGCGGCGAGGATCGGCACGATCCAGACGAGCTGCAGGGACTTCGGTCCCGGCTTGCGTTCGACCGCCTGGGGGATCGGCTCGTGCTCACTCATGGCGGTCGTCCACGGGGTCCCACGTGAGGCGCGGGTCGAAGCTCAGGCTCGAGAACATTGTGAGGATCACCACCAGCATGAAGTACACCGCACCCGGCCCCGGCTCGATCGAGCCGAACGCCTTGAGCTGCACCATCGCGACCAGCGTTGCGCCGACGTAGATGTCGACCATCGACCAGCGGCCGATGTAGTGGGTGGCGCGGAAGAGACGCGCGCGCTGCTCGGGGCGCCAGGTGGAGCGGCGCTGCGCCGTCAGCAGCAGGAAGCCCAGCGAGGAGAGTTTCGCCGCGGGGATCACGATGCTCGCCACGAACACGATCACCGCGAGCAGCCACGAGCCGGTCTTCCACAGGTAGACGATGCCGGACATGATGGTGTCGCTTTGCGACTCGAACAGCGACCCGCTTTCCATCACGGGCAGCAGGTTGGCGGGCACGTAGAGGATGCAGGCCGCGATGAGGAACGCCCAGCCGCGCACGAGGCTTGCGGGCTTGCGCGCGAAGAGCGTCGCGCCGCAGCGAACGCAGGCCGGGTGCTGCAGGCTCGCCGCGTCGTGATTGAGGAGGTAGCACGCCTCGCAGAGCAGGAGCCCGGCGCGCGACGCGGTCGCGGTCACGGCTGCGGCTCCAGGCGTTGGCCCGCGCCCGCCCTCAGGCTCTCCACGCGCTCCCACAGCACGCGGGGCTCGAACGCCGCCACCGCCGCTACGATCAGCAGGACGTAGGCGCCGAGCATGTACATTGCCGCGCCCGGGTAGAGGGTCGCGATCTGCGCGAGCTTCACTTGCGAGACCATGGCCCCGAGCAGGAACACTTCCACCATGCCCCACGGCCAGATCGCGTCGAGGCTGCGGACCGCGAGGGGCAGGCGAGCGGGCACGAACCCCAGTTTCAGCGGCACCAGGATGTAGAGAGCCGCGGCGAGCTGCAGGAACGGCACGGCAATGGTGGTGAGGAACACCAGCAGCGCGATCGTCGGCCAACCAGTCTCCTGCAGGACCGTCACGGTGCCGAAGAGGGTGGACGACGTCTGGATTCCCTGGGTCTCGAGCTCCATCAGGGGGAAGGCGTTGGCCGCGATGAACACGACCGTCGCGGCGCAGATGAAGGCCAGCGTGCGGTCGAGGCTGTGGGCCTTCTCGCGATAGAGCTCGGCCCCGCAGCGCACGCAACTCGCGGCACCCCCGGGGTCGAGGTCCACTTCCCGCTGCAGGGCGTCGCATTCCGGACAGGCTACCAAGTTGTTGGTTTTGATGGGCATTTAGTCCTTAGTCCGGTGCTACACTGCCGCGTTCCATGAAAAACGTACTTTCGCGTGCCGAGTCGCTCGCCCGCCACAGCGATTCCGCCGAGAACTACACCCGCACCTACCTCACCCCTGCCCACCAGGCCGCAGCCCGGCAGATCGCCGACTGGATGCGCGAGGCCGGCATGGCGGTCCGAGTCGATGCCGTCGGCAGCGTCATCGGTAGATACGAGAAACGGGTCTCTGACACCCGTTTTTCGACACTCCTGATGGGGTCGCATTTCGATTCGGTGCGCAACGGCGGCAAGTACGACGGAGTGCTCGGAATCCTCGTTGCGATCGCGTGCGTGGCGGAGCTCAACCGGCGCGGCGAGCGACTGGGGGTCGCCATCGAGGTCGCGGCCTTTGCCGACGAGGAGGGTGCCCGGTTCCAGACGAGCTTCCTCGCCAGCCGGGCCATGGTCACCGGAGCCGCGGGGCTCGCGCCGCTGCTCGAGCGTCGCGATGCCGACGGCATCACGCTCGCCGAGGCGCTGCGCACCGCCGGCCTCGATCCCGCGAAGCTGGACGAGGCGCGCATCGATCCGCGATCGCTCGCAGCCTACGTCGAGGTGCACATTGAACAGGGTCCGGTGCTATTGGGACGCGGCGCACCGTTGGGCGTCGTCACCTCGATCGCGGGCGGCTCGCGCCACCGCGTGACGGTCCGCGGCGTCGCGGGCCACGCGGGCACCGTACCGATGGGCGTCCGCCACGATGCGCTCGCCGCCGCCGCCGAGATGGTGCTCGCCGTCGAGGAGTGCGCCGCGGGCGAGGGCGTGGTGGGGACCGTGGGAATCCTCGAGGTGCCCAACGGCACCGGCAACGTGATTCCGGGCGAGGCGGGATTCACCGTCGACATCCGTGCGCCGCGCGACGATTTGCGCCGAGGCGCCGAGGACGCGGTATTTGCCCGGTTCGAGACCATCGCGCGGCGGCGGGGCGTGGCGGTCGAGAAGGACAAGCGACACGAAGTCCGTGCGGTGCCGTGCGCGCCCTGGTTGCAGGAGCGCCTCGCCGCGAGCGCGAAAAGAATGGGGTCTGACCCCATTCATCTGCCGAGCGGCGCGGGGCACGACGCGATGGTCCTGGCGGAGGTGACCGACGTGGGGATGCTCTTCGTGCGATGTGGCGCGGGCGGCGTCAGCCACAATCCCGCCGAGACCGTCACCGCCGAGGATGTCGCGCTGGCGGTCGAGACCCTGCTCGACTTCCTGCGGCGTTTCGAGCCGCGCCCCCAGGCGGCGGTCAGGTCGAGCGAACCAGCTTGAGCGGCCCGCGCGCCGCGCTTCCGGCCGCCTTGCAGTGGGTCGCGATCAGCGCCACCTGCCGCGCGAGGGCGCAGGGCACGGGAACGGCGCCTTCGAGGACCTCGCGCGTCCAGTGCGCTGTGGCCGGCGCGTCGCGGGTGGGAAGGCGGGGCTCGGGCTCGCCATCGCCCATCAGGTGCGTGACGAGGCTGCCGCCCTCTTCGATCTGCTCGATCGGTTGCGGCGCATGCAGCCGCACGATCGGCTCGCCCTCGACGCCGCGCATCAGGAACACGTTGGCGGGGAAGGCGGCGAAGTGTTCGCGCATCAGCACCATGAAGTCCGGGTGGGTCACGGAGATCAGCCGGCATGCGGCCGCGGCCTCGACGCCCTGCGGCAGCAGCAGCTTGGCGATCGTGTGCCCGCTGTTGCGCACCCCGACTGCGTGCCGCACGTCGATCAGGCGCGCGAGGTCGGGAGCGAGCACCGCGATCGGCACCGGCGCGAGCAGGCGATCCTCCAGGCGCTGCTCGGCTTCGTCGACGGTGGCGGCCGGCGGGTGGCCCATCAGGGACAGGATCTCGAAGCTGCCGACGCGCTGCGACTCCTGCGCCGCGCCGTGCATGAGCACGGGCACGCCCTCGCGTGCAAGCAGCAAGGCGAGCAGCGGCACCAGGTTGGCGAGCTTGCGCGCGCCGTTGTAGGTCGGCAGGACGACGGGCAGCGCACGCCGCGATGCGAGGCGCAACGGCTTCACGTGTTTCGCGACCGCGTCCATCATCCCGGCGAGCTCGTCGGCACTCTCGCCCTTCACGCGCAGCGCCACCAGGATTGCCCCCAGCGCGATCTCCGGGACCTCGGCCGCGAAGATCGCCGCGAAGAGCTCGCGCGCCTGTTCACGTGTGAGGTTGCGCGCGCCGTTCTTGCCGCGGGCAATCTCCTTGATGAAAGGGCGGGAGTCGTAGGCCACGGAAGGCATTCTCCCCTATCCGCACCGCCGCGCGATTGTGATCGGGTCCGTAGGATTCTGCTGACATCCGAAGGAAATCTTCGGGGGGTACAATTCTGAAAATTTTCACAGGTTTGACACGTGCGCACAAATACCCAGGTGACCCCCGCCAAAGAGGTCCTGTGGGGCGAATTGCCGCCTTGCGACCACCTGCTCCACATCTACGATGACGACGCGAGCTTTCTCGAGCGCGTGGAGGGCTTTATCGCCGACGGCCTCGAAAACGGCGAGGCGGTGATCGTCATCGCCACCGCATCGCATCGCGAGGCGCTCGGCCATCGCCTCGAGAAGAGCGGCATCGACATCCCGAAAGCGATTTGCGAGGGACGCTACATCGCGCTCTCGGCGCAGGACACGCTCGACAAGTTCATGGAGCGGGGCTCGCCCGATGAAGAGCGTTTCAATGCCACCATCGCCGGCGTGATCAACGAGGCGCGCTCAGGCGGTCGCAAGGTGCGCGCGTTCGGCGAGATGGTGGCGCTGCTCTGGGCGCGCGGCAACCATTCGGCGACCGTGCGGCTCGAGTATCTGTGGAACAAGCTGCTCTGCGCCGAGGACTTCCCGCTGCTCTGCGCCTACCCGAGCCGCTCCTTCACGGCCCAGGCGTCGCCTTCGGTCGCCGCGATCTGCGCCGCCCACACAAGCGTCATCGGCGCCCGACCCATTCGGGCGTTTCATCAGATGAAACCGGCGGGTGACGGGTGAGGTTTCCACCCTGGAGGTGCTGAAAATTACGCAGAAGCTCCCGGGGCGTCGTGATAAATTGGCCTCGCATCATTCATCCCGGTTGGAGGCAACCATGTCCCAAGACAAAAAGCAGGAAGGCGAACTCTCCGAACAGCAGCTGGACGGCGTGTCCGGCGGTCAGGAAGTGCGCAAGATGGAAACCATCGTGGTGACGGCCAAGCGCCTGCCGCCCGAGGCCAAGGTGGTCAAGATGGACACCATCACGGTCACGGCGTCGCGCGAGAAGCCCGATACCTCGGGAACCAAGATCGCGTCGGTCAGCGTCCCGAACAAGAAGAACTAAGCTTTAGGCCACCTGTCGCGCGAGCATCGCGGAGAACGGTCCGCGTTGCTCCGCGAGTTCCCGGAAAGTCCCAAGCTGCACGACCCGCCCGTGCTCGAGCACCACGATGCGGTCGGCGTCCCGGACCGTATTGAGCCGGTGGGCGATCACGATCCGCGTGGCATCGAGCCGCGCCAGCCCCTCGAGCACGATCGCCTGCGACACGTTGTCCAGTGCACTGGTCGCCTCGTCGAGCAGCAGGATCCGCGGGTTGTGGACGAGCGCGCGCGCGATCAGCACGCGCTGGCGCTGCCCGCCCGATAGCGTGCTCAGCCCTTCGCCCACCACGGTGTAGAGGCCCATCGGCATCGCCTCGATATCCCCCGCCAGGCCCGCGGTGCGCGCCGCCTCGAGCGCCGCCTCGGGGCCGACGTTGGAAGTGCCCACGATGTTGGTGAGCAGGTCCCCCGCCCAGAGCTTGCCCCCCTGCAGCACGGTGCCGAGGCGGCTGCGCAGGTGCTTCAGGTCCAGCGTGGCGAGGTCCTTCAGGTCGTAGCGGACGAATCCGCAATCCGGCGTCTCGAACCCGAGCAGCATGCGCAACAGCGTCGATTTCCCCGAGCCGCTCGCGCCGACAATCGCGACGAACTCGCCGGGGCGGATCTCGAGATCCACATCCTTCAGCACCGACGGGCCGCCGGGATAGGCGAACGACATTCCCGTGATCGTGATGCCGCCCGCGGGATCGTGGCGGACGCCGCCGCCGTTCGCGTCCTCGGGCGGAGTCTCCAGGATCGGGCGCGCGCGGTCCCAGACGGGCTTCAGGTTCACGACGTCGAGCGCGGTCGAGACCAGCCCGTGCACGCCGCCGAGGAGCGCGAACAGCGCTGCGTGGAAGGCGACGAAATCACCCGTGGTCATGTTGGACGTGGCCGACAGGCGCCAAGCGAGGGCGAGCACGAGGATCGTCGCCGCGGGCTGCAAGAGCGACAGTGCCACCGACTCGTAATTCGACAGGCGTGCGCTATCGCCGTTCGCGTTGCGGAAATCGTTGTACTTCGCGTACCACTGCGCGTAGATGCGCGGCTCGGCCGCGGCGGCGCGCAACTTCGATATCCCCGCGAACACCTCGAAGGTCATCGCCGAGAGCTTGCCGTCGAGCGCCTCGATGCGCGGGCCGACCTTCAGGCGCATGAACCCGAGCGTGGTGGAAAGCGCGATGACCAGAAGCACGATGGCGGAGGCGGCGAGGGTGAGCGCCGGGCTGTAGACGATCATCAGGCCGAGGTTCGCGAACAGGAAGAGCGAGGTCACGAAGGTCGAGATGGTGGAGCCCGTGATGGTGCGCTGCACGGTGCTCACGCTCGCCATGCGCAGCGCCAGGTCGCCACTCGAGAAGGCGCGGAAGAAGCGCGCCGGGGCGGAGATCACGCGGTCCACGATCGCGGCCTGCATCGCCACGCCGACGCGCGCCTCGAAGCGCAGCACCGCGAAGCTGCGCAACAGGTCGAGGGCAATGAGCGCCACGCCTGCCAGCCCGAGTGCCGCGATGACGCCGCCCACCGTTCGACCGGAGCCCGAGGGAATTGCACGATCGATGAGCCATCCGGTGGCCACCGGCGTGAGGAGCCCGATGAGCGCCGCCACGAACCCCGCCATCAGCAGCAGGCCCAGGTCGCGTCCGCCCTGCGAGAAGCCAAAGTGCAGGATGTCGCGGGCCTTCAGCGCGCGCGCCGCGAAGCGCGGGTGGAACGTGAATGCGAAGGGCGCGAGGCGCGCGGCGGACTTCTCGTCGAGCGGCCACTCGACCACGGTGTGCTCGTCGGGATAGGCGGCGAGCATCCGGTAGCCGCCGCGTCTTTGCGGCAGGAGCGCCACCCAGCCGGTGCCCGAGGCGAGCGATGCGCTCTGCGGCGGCTCGTCACCGCGCTTCAACCGGCGCCGGTCCGCCACTCGCGCGAGCATCGGGGTCGCGGCCTGCTTCCACCATTGGGCGTCGAGGATCACGCGGCGGCTGCGCATGCCCGCGGCGAGCGCCAGTTCCTCCACGGCATCCACCGCTTCCTCGGGCAAGGAAAAACCGGTACCCGGCTTTCCCTTCAACAGCCGCCAGGCGGCGAGGAGGGTCGCGCATTTGAGGGCGAGGCCGGGATCGCCCATTCAGCTCTCCGCAGTCTCGGACGAAACCAGCTCGGCATAGCGACCGCCTGGAAGGGCGGCGAGCTCATCGTGGCGGCCGCGCTCGACCACACGCCCGCGATCGAGCACCAGGATCTCGTCGGCATCGCGCACCGTTGACAGGCGATGCGCGACCACGAGGCACGTGATATTGCGGCTTCGCAAGTTGGATTCCACCGCCGCTTCCGACGTAGGGTCGAGCGCGCTCGTCGCCTCGTCGAGGATCAGCAGCGCGGGGTTGCGCACCAGCGCGCGCGCGATTTCGAGGCGCTGGCGCTGTCCGCCCGACAGGTTGCGCGCGCCCTCCTGCAGCGGCGCATCGAGCCCGCCCTCGCGATGCAGGATCTCGGAGTCGATCGCCGCGTCGCGCAGCGCCGCATGCACTGCCGCATCGGGTGCGCCCTCCCAGAGCGTGAGGTTGTCGCGCACCGTACCCTCGAAGAGCGCCACGTCCTGGTCGACGTACGCCACGGCCGCGGCGATGTGCGAGCGCTCGTAGGCCGAGCGCGGCTGGCCGTCGAACAGGATCTCCCCGCTCCACGGGGGATAGAGGCCGGCGGCGAGGCGCGCCACGGTCGACTTGCCCGAGCCCGATGCGCCGACCAGGGCCACGCGCCCGCCCGGCTTGAGCGTCATCGAGAAATTCTCGATCAAGGGCGCGTCGCCCTTGTTGTATCCGAAGGTCACGTTGCGGAACTCGAGCGCGCCGGCCATTGGCGGCGGCGACACGGGCGGTTCGCGATGCACGCTCACCCCGGGCTCCGGCTTGTGGTGCAGCACGTCGTCCAATCGCGCGAGATCGCCGCGCAGCGTCTGCAGCTTCTGCGTGTGCGAGAACAGCGCGTGCACCGGCGCGGTGAACCCGGCCAGCAGCACCTGGAACGCGACCAGGTCGCCGATCGAGAAGCCCTCGCCCTGGATGATGAAGAAGGCGCCGATGCCCAGCACCGCGAGTTGCGCGGCCAGCCCCAGCAGCGACGGCGCCTGCCCCAGCCAGAGCGTGATGCGCTGGGCGCGGATCGAGGCGTTGAGGAACTGGATCTGGAGGCCCAGCCACTTGCGGAAGAGCGCGGTCTCCTGCCCGCCCGCCTTGATGCTCTCGATGTTCGCAAGCCCACCGGTGGCCATGCCCGCGAGCTTGCCGGCCTGCACCGAAAGCTCCTGCGAGACTTCCCCGGTGCGCCGCGCGAGCGCGCGCCACGCGAAGAGCTCGAGTGCCACGCAGCCGGCGACCAGCAGGGCCAGGCGCGGCTCGAGCCGCACCATCAGGATCATGAAGAAGCTCGCAGTCAGGAGCTCGAGGGCGAGCGTGGCGAGGTCCGCGGAAATGGTCTCGGCGACGCGCTCGTTCAAGTCCACGCGCGCCGCGATCTCGCCCGCCGAGCGCTGCGAGTAGAACGTCATCGGCAGCGCCAGGGCGCGCGCGAGGAAGCGCCGCGCGGAGCTGCGCGCCGCCCGACCGAAGGTGTCCATCAGGAGCTGCGCCTGGATCGCGAGCAGCACCGAGCGCACCAGGGCGGCGACCACCAGCCCCGTGAGCAGCGGCGTCGCCACGCCCGGCAGGCGGGCCACCAGGACCTCATCGACGAAGCGGCCGAGCAGCCACGGCATCACCAGCCCCGGCAGCACCAGCAGCAGCCCCACGAGGAAGGCCGCCGCTATCGCCCCGCGGAAGCCGTCGATGTACTGCGTGAGCGAGCGCACCACCGAGGGCGGATGGCCGCCGGGCTTGAACTCGGGGCCGCGCTCGAAGGTAAGGAGCACGCCGGTGAACGCCTGGTCGAACTCGGCGGCGTCGATCGACCGCCGGCCGCGCGCGGGATCGTTCACGAAGGCGCGCCCGTCGCGAATGCCCTCCAGCACCACGAAGTGGTTGAAGTTCACGAACACGATCGCCGGCATCGGCATCGCGGCGAGCTCGCGCGGCTCCTTGCGAAAGCCCCGCGCCACCAATCCATGGGAGCGCGCGGCGCGCAAGAGGCCGCTCGCCTTGCTGCCGTCGCGGCTCACGCCGCAGTCCACGCGCATCTGCTCGAGCGGAACGTGGCGGCCGTAATACGCGAGGATCATCGACAGCGCCGCGGCGCCGCACTCGACCGACTCCAGCTGCAGGATGGTGGGCGTCCGCCGGACCTGCGCCTCGGGCAGCGGCCCGCCGTCGGGCTCGGCGAGCGCCTCCGGGGTCAGCGCGCCGACAGCAGCCATGCGGCGGCCACCGCTACGAGGATGAGCAGGCCCGCGAGCGCCGCGATCAGCGCTCCGGGATATGAAGGCAGCCCGAGGCGCTCATCCAGGCGGTCGGGAGAGGCGAGGCGGTCGAGCGCCGCCTTGCGGAAGATCGAGGGATCGCCCTGGGACACGCGCTACCCCGCCAGCCGCTTCAGCATGCGGTCGAAGCGCGCGCCGGCGAGGTGGACGTTGTCGAGCAGGTCGTCGTTCAGCTCGTCCTTGAGGTTCGCGTCGTCGGCCGCCTTGCCGTAGCCGAAGCGCTGCGTCGTCTGGCGCATGCGGTCGGCCATGAACACGCAGAGCGCGCGGTAGAACCGCGAAGCGAAGCCCAGGTCGCTTTCGAGCTTGTCGCGCACCATCGAATCCGAGAGCCGCAGCACCGTGGTCTCGGTGGCGACCTCCACCGAGACGGTCGTGGGCGCCGGATCCACCAGCGACATCTCGCCGATGATCTCGCCAGACTCGAGGTACGCGATCGGATCCCCGGACTTGGTCTTCACCGCCAGGCGACCGTCGAGCACGAAATACAGGTTCTCGACGCGCGCGCCTACCGGAATCAGCACCGCGCCGGGATCGAGATGCATGCGCTCGCCGCTCGTCGCCAGCCATTCGACGTCGGAATCGCTGAGCACGCTGAAGATGAAAAGGACCTTGCGCATGGCGCCGCTCCCCGGTCGGGCGTTGAGTGCCCAAAGTGTACTATCGGAGCGGAGGAGGAAGACATGTTCCGTTCGATACTTTCGCTGGCTTTTTTCCTGCCGGCCGTGGCGCTCGCCCAGGCGCCCGATCGATCCGCGCAAATCGTGCAATACGACCGCGCCGACCGCGAGCAATTCCTGATCGCAGGCGCGAGGAAGGAGGGCGAGGTGGCGGTCTACACCTCGCTCATCTCCGACGACCTCAACGCGCTCGCCGCGGCGTTCGAGAAGAAATACGGCGTCAAGGTGAAGGGTTGGCGTGCGGGCAGCGAAAAGGTGCTGCAGCGCGCGGTGACCGAGGCGCGCGCCAACCGCCACGATGCCGACGTGATCGAGACCAACGGGCCCGAGCTCGAAGCGCTCTACCGCGAGCAGCTGCTGCAACCGCTGAAGGGCCCGCACCTGAAGGACCTGATGCCCCAGGCGGTGCGCCCCCACGGCCATTGGGTCGGCACGCGCATCAACATGTT
The DNA here is from genome assembly GCA_030855025.1 of Pseudomonadota bacterium. Lineage (GTDB taxonomy): Bacteria > Pseudomonadota > Gammaproteobacteria > Burkholderiales > Usitatibacteraceae > Usitatibacter. Next base: position 19,361 of record JALYSB010000006.1, on the reverse strand, counting down.
CGTCCGCTCGTACAACACGCAGCTCGTGACGACAGAGGAGTTGCCCAAGTCCTATGCCGATCTCGCCAACCCGCGCTGGAGGGGCGCCTGGGGATCGAGGCCGAGGACGAGGACTGGTTCGCGATGGTGATCAAGGAACTGGGCGAGGAGGCGGGGCTCAGGACGTTCCGCGAAATCGCGAAGACCAACGGCTTCTCGGTGCGCAAGGGGCACACGCTCCTCGCGGGCCTGGTCGCGTCGGGTGAAGTGCCCTTCGCCATCACCACCTACAGCCACGGCGCCGAGAAGACGAAGGCGCGCGGCGCACCGGTGGAGTGGTTCGCCATCGCGCCCGCGATCGGGCGGGCGAACGGCGTCGCCATCGTGCGCAAGCCCGCCCACCCCCACGCGGCGGCGCTCTTCGCCGATTTCGTGCTCTCGCCGGAGGGCCAGGCGATCCTCGAGCGCGGCGGCTACGTGCCCGCGAACCTGAAGGTCGGGAGCCCGCAGCAGAAGCTCCCGCTGAAATTCGTAGATCCCGCGGTGGTGCTCGACGAGGACGCGAAGTGGAAGAAGCTCTACTCGGAGATCGTGCTCGGGAACGCGAAGTGACCGTGGAGCGCGTCGACCCGCGGCGCACCGCGCTGCTGCTCTTCGATTTCCTGCGCGGCCACGCCGAGAGGGATCAGGAGTTCCGCGCACGCTTTGCGCCCGTGATCGCCAATGCCGCGCGGATTCTCGAGGCGGCGCGCGGTGTGGGCGCGCTCGTCGCCTACGCCAACGCCGATCATCGCGCCGATCGGGGCACCAGCGCGCGCACGCTGCGCGATGCCGACAATCGCCTGCGGCCGCTCGTCCCGGGCGCGGCCGATGGGCCGCTGCTCACCGGCGGCACGCCGGAAACCGAGGTGGTCGCAGCGCTCGCGCCGCGGGTTGCCGATTTCGTCGTGCCCAAGCATCGGTGGAGCGCGTTCCACGGGACGTACCTCGAGACGGCACTGCGGGCGCGGGCCGTCGATACCCTCATCCTGTGCGGCGGCTCCACCGACGTGGGGATCGCCTCGACCGCCTTTGCGGCGCGCGACCTGGACTACAACGTCGTGATCGCTTCGGACGCGTGCACTTCTCCCGAGCAGGACAACCACGACCAGTTGGTGCGCCGGGTATTTCCGCGCATGGCGCGGGTGCGCACTTCGGACGCGGTATGCCAGATGCTCCGACAAGCCACGTAGTTGCTGGCCGACTTCGGTAGCGGCCCCCGCCGATACTGCGCCGCCCCGCGAAACGAGAAAATTCTTCTTCTCGTGAGCGAGCGGGGAAATCTGCGATGTCCTGGTACCGGGTGGTTTTCTGGCGGGAAGACGATGACCTGCAGCACTCCGACGCCCACGCATTCGTGGAGGACTACTGCCGCCGGTTCCGTGCCGCAGGGCTGCGCATTCCCGCCGCCTTCGGGCGGCGCTTCGAGATGGGGCACGTCTACTTCCTCAATCCGCTCGCCTCGGCGTTCTACTTCACGGCCCCGCAACGCTCCGAGCGTGCCCAGAGCCTCCTTGCCAGCGGCTCCGCGCGGCCTTGCATCGACGCGCCCGACATTTCGGAGTGCGAGCCGGTGACCTGCATGTAAGAAGTTCCGGTTCGCGCGATTGTTTTTGCGTGGAAGTGCCGAATAGTCACTTTCACGCCGCTCGCGGACGGCGCAATGTGGGGGCACAAATTATTAGACCCACGCAGCTCGCGCACGCCAGCCACCATGTCCCGAACCACCCTCCCGGTGGCGCACCTCTACGCCATCCTCGACCGCGAGTTCCGCCAGCTCAAACCTGCCGCGTGCAAGGAGTGCTCGGTGCCGCTGCCTTACTGGCGCCGTCCGCCGGATGACGTCTCCGCGAACTGGTTCATCGGCACGCCGCTCGAGTGCCGACATGGCTGCCACCTGCTGGTCGCCGAGCTGCTCGCGCGCCTATGGACGCGCTACGACATCGACCGCACGCCGATGCACTAGCGGCCGATCACCCCATCGGGACCGTCGACGAGGTTGTTCTCGAGAAGCTTGTTCCACAAACGCTCGTTCGATCGGTTGAGGCGCGCGTTGGCGCGGTTGAGCTCATCGCGTGCCTGGATCCCGCGTTCGACGGCGGTCTGTACGAGGTAGGCCGCAGCGGCGAGATTGGCAAGGCTGCGCATCAGGCGCAGGTCCTCCGAGTCGAAGTGGCGCGTGTCGTCGTGGGCAATCACCCAGACGGTGCCCACCGGCTCGCCGAGAACGGAGAACGGCACGAGCAGCACTTCGCCGATGGGCGGCGTGGCATCGCGCATCGCGGAAAAGAAAATGTGGGGGCGCGACATGAGCTGGGCCGCGTTCCGGTCGATCACGATGCCGCACGGGCTCGCGTTGCGCGGCAGCGATCCGCCCTTGTAGCTCGCCCACTGGCCGGCGAGGGCAACCCAGCGAAAAACGCTCTCGGCACCGTCGGGCTCGATCAGGCTGATCCCCGCGGTCTGGCCGCGGCAAAGCTCGAGCGCCGCCGAGCAAAGGCGGCTCAGGGGGTCGCCGCCGCTGGTCAACTCGGATCCGATCGCGAGGAGGGCGCGGTTCTCCCCCGCGTAGTCGGGCGCCCGCCCGGGCCGACGGGAAATCTCCTCGGTGATGAGGACGGAATTCAGCGCGTCCAGGGCGCCGGTGTGCTCCTGCACCTGCTCCATGACGTCTCCCTGCGATTTGATGACTCCGGCACATGCGCGGACAAATCCATGATGCCACGTACGAACGGTCGCGCAGGCCGGGGAGTCTGTTGAGGGTCCAAAGTGGTGCCGGGAGGGGGAATCGAACCCCCATGGTGTTGCCACCGCGGGATTTTGAGTCCCGTGCGTCTACCGATTCCGCCATCCCGGCTGCTCGTGTAACCCGAAATTATAATGGGTTCGTGCATCTCTCCGACTTCGACTACGACCTGCCGCCCGAACTCATCGCGCAGCACCCCGCGTCCGAGCGCACTTCGAGCCGCCTGTTGCACCTCGACTCGCGCACCGGCGAAATCCACGAGCGGCAGTTTCGCGATCTCGTAGAACTACTCGCTCCCGGCGACCTGCTGGTCGCGAACGACACCCGCGTGATCAAGGCGCGGCTGCACGGGGTGAAGGACAGCGGCGGCGAGGTCGAGGTGCTGGTCGAGCGGGTGCTCGATGCGCGCCGCGCCCTGGTGCAGGCGCGTGCCAGCAAGCCGTTGAAACCGGGAAGGCGTGTGGTGTTCGGGAGTAACGAGGCGGAGGTCCTGGGACGGGAAGGCGAGTTCTACGAGCTGCGCTTCGACGAGGGGGTCCTCGACGTGCTCGCACGCCACGGCGAGATTCCGCTGCCGCCGTATATCGCCCATGCCGCCTGCACGGAGGACGAGTCCCGCTACCAGACGGTCTACGCGCGCGTTCCAGGGGCGGTGGCGGCACCCACCGCGGGGCTGCATTTCGACGACGCGTTACTGGCCGCGCTCGAGGCCAAGGGCGTTGCCCTCGCGACGGTCACCCTGCACGTCGGAGCCGGCACGTTCCAGCCGGTGCGGGTGGACGACATCACGAAGCACGTGATGCATTCGGAGTGGTATGACATCCCGCAGGAGACGGTGGATGCGATCGCGCGCACGCGTGCGGGGAGCGGGCGCGTCGTGGCGGTGGGGACGACGGCGCTGCGCGCCCTCGAATCCGCGAGCATCACCGGAGGTCTCCGCGCGGGGGCCGCAGAGACGCGCCTGTTCATCGTGCCGGGCTTTCGCTTCCAGGTCGTCGACCGGCTCGTCACCAACTTCCACCTACCGCGCTCGACGCTGCTGATGTTGGTCTCGGCGTTCGCCGGCGCGGACAACATCCGCCGCGCCTATGCCCACGCCATCGCCGCGCGCTACCGCTTCTTCAGCTACGGCGACGCGATGCTCCTTGAGAAAACCAGGGACGGACCCTCATTCCCGGGTGGGTTCGATCGCGTTGGGAAATGAGGGTCCGTCCCTGGTTTTCTCAGAAGCGGTTCTGCATCCGGTGGCGGACGTCGAAGAGGTATTCGTCGGCGGGCAGGTATTGGGGCCGCGGTTCCAGGGGCGCGGGCGCGAACGACGGGCGGTCGAGGTGGTCGGCGGCGCCGGTGAAGAGCGACCCGATCCAGCGCAGGCCGTCGGCGTACCAGGACGCGCTCGGGGTCCTCGGGATCGCACTCATTGCAGGCTCACAAAGGCGGGTTGTAGGGCCTGCACCACGGTGCGGCCTGCGCGGCTCACGACCACCGACTCGCCGGGGGCGAGGATCACGTCCTTGCGGCTATCCTCGCAGGTCACCCAGAGGGTGCCGAGGCGCGCGGAGATGCGCGTGCCGACGACGTCATCGAGGCTCACGACCTCGCCGGCATCGAGGGACAGGGTCGGGCGTTCGAGATTCAGGATCATGGGGTTGTTCCTTGCGGTATGCGCTGGATGCATGCAATATGCACACACCCCGATGCCTTGCATTCTGCAGATCCCATAGGGGCCGGACAAACGAAATCGGCGCATGCCCTGCATGAACTTCAGGAATGGCTAATCCCCATCGCGCGCTTCCCCCGCTCGACCTCCTGCGCGGGTTTGAATCCGCCGCGCGCCACCTGAGCTTCACCCGTGCGGGCGCGGAGCTATTCGTCACGCAGTCGGCGGTGAGCCGCCAGATCCAGGCCCTCGAGGAGTTCGTGGGCCTGCCGCTCTTCGAACGGCGCCACAAGGGGCTCGCGCTCACCGAGGCGGGGCAGGCGTATTACCGCACCGTCGCCGCCGCCCTCGATCAACTGCGCGAGGGCACCCGGCGGCTGCGCGAATCGCGCACCGGCCATGTGCTCACCGTCACCACCACGGTGTCGTTCGCCTCGATCTGGCTGGTGCCGCGGCTGATCCGTTTCCGCAAGGAACACCCGCGGGTGGATGTGCGCATCGCGGCCACCCACGAGATCGTCGACATGGATCGCGAGGGCATCGACCTCGCGATTCGGGACTGCCCCCAGGACCAGGTGCCGGCGGGGGCCACCTATCTGGTAGGCGAGCATCTCGCCGTGGTCTGCTCTCCCGGCTACGCGAAGGATGCGAAGGCGCAGAAGCGCCCACTCGCGCGCCCCGAGGACCTGAGCCATCACGTGTTGCTCAACCTGCACGATCCCACCGGCCGCTGGCCGTGGCTATCGTGGGCGGCGTGGTTCGAGGCGCGCGGCATCGCCGGCTTTGTCCCGCAGAGCACGCTCACGCTGGACCAGTACGACCAAGTGGTCCAGGCCGCGCTGCACGGGCAGGGAATCGCCCTCGGGCGAATGACGCTGGTGGACCAGTACATTCGCGACAAGCGCCTCGTGGCACCCTTGGGAAAGGCGCAACGCTTGGGCCGTGCATTTCACGCGATCTTCGCGCGGGACGCACAGTCGCGCACCGAGGTGAGCCAGTTCGTCGAGTGGCTGCAGCGCGAGCTACGGGGTGAAGGTGCCGAGGCCTAGTTGCGGCTGATGCGGGAATTCGCCGAGACGTGCTGGCGCAGGAACTCCATCTGGTCGGCAAGGATGCGGCGGTTGGCGAGGATCAGGAATTCCGCGCGATTGGGCACGTAGGGCGCGTACAGGAGCTGCATGCGCGCCTCCTCGGGCGTGCGGCTGCCCTTTTTCTGGTTGCACGCCCGGCAGGCGGTCACCACGTTCATCCACGAATCCCGCCCGCCGCGCGACATCGGCAGGATGTGGTCGCATGTCAGGCGATAGGGCGAGAAGTCACCGCCGCAGAACGCGCAGACGAACTTGTCGCGGTTGAAGAGCTCGCGGTTGTTGAGCGGCGGGACGGCGTTGAAGCCCTTGATCGCGAGCGCCTTGCCGCGGATGGCGATGATCGAGTTCGCGGTAATGCTCGAGCGTTCGCCGGTGCGGTGGCACCTCCCGCCCCAGAAGGTGAAATCTTCCCGGCCCAGCTCCCAGGCGACCCGTTCCTTGGCGTAGTACCAGACGGCCTGCTGCCAGGTGACCCACCGGTGGGGCACGCCGTGCTGGTCGAGCGTCAGGATGAGCGGCAGGCTTCGGGTCATCGATTTTTGCCAGTCAAATCGCGAACTTGGATGATACTGCTAGACCAATTTACCAAATTTTACCGGGGGGCGACAAACATGAGCCTGAACCTCGTCGATTCGGGCCGCGACCTGGCCAACGACTTCAACGTGATCATCGAGATCCCGATGCACGCGGATCCGATCAAGTACGAGGTCGACAAAGTCACCGGGGCCATGTTCGTGGACCGGTTCGTCTCGACCGCGATGCACTATCCCTGCAACTACGGCTATGTCCCCCAGACGCTCTCCGACGACGGCGATCCGGTGGATGTGTTGGTGATCACTCCGTTCGCGCTGATGCCCGGCGTGGTGGTGCGCTGCCGGCCCATCGGGCTGCTCAAGATGACCGACGAGGCCGGCGGCGACACCAAGCTCCTCGCGGTGCCGATCGACAAGCTCACGCCGCTATACCGTCATATCGAGACGGTGCGCGACCTGCCGGAGCTCACCATCACCCAGATCACGCATTTCTTCGCGCACTACAAGGACCTGGAGCCGGGCAAGTGGGTGAAGATCGAGGGCTGGGGCAGCCCGGAGGAGGCCAAGGAGGAGATCCGGTCCGGAGTACGGCGCTACAAGAAGCCGGCCGCGCGGAAAAGGAAGTAAGGCCTGCGGGAGCGGTTGCGACTCATGGGCATGCGCTGGCTTCCGCTCCTCTTCCTCATGCTTCCAACCCTCGCTCACGCCGTCGAGTGCACCGCGCGTTCCGGCCCCACCACCGCCGCCCTGGTCGAGCTCTACACCTCCGAGGGCTGCTCCAGCTGCCCGCCGGCCGACCGCTGGCTTTCGTCATTCGCTCCGGTAGCGGGCAATGGCGATGTGGTGGCGCTCGCATTCCATGTGAACTACTGGGACTACATTGGCTGGAAGGACGTGTTCGCCGACGCGCGCTACACCGAACGTCAGCGCGAACGGGCCTCGGCCTCGGGGGCCCGGTACGTGTACACGCCGCAAGTGGTCGTTGGCGGGCGCGATTTTCCCGGCTGGTCGAGCCAGCGCTCGGCGGCTTCCGCGTTCGAGGCGATTCGGCGCAAACCCGCGCCGGTCTCGATCGAGGTGCGGCTTCGCGTGGCCGCGGACCACACCGTCACCGCGGAGGTGACCGCGGCCGGCAAGGAGAGCCTCCCGAAGGCGGACCTGGCCGTCCTCACCGCGCTGACCCAGAACGGGCTCTCGAGTCGGGTCACCGCCGGCGAGAACCGCGGCGAGAAGCTCCAGCATGATTTCGTGGTGCGCGACTTCGCCCTGCACCGCGGCCTCGGCAAGACGACCGCGACCTTCAAGCCCAGGCCCGACTGGAACCCCGAGCGCATGGCGGTCGCCGCCTTCGTGCAGAACCTCAAGACCGGCGACGTGCTGCAGGCCGTCTCGCTGCCGGTGTGCCGATGAACTGCGCAGCCACCAGGGCCTGCCGACGCAGGCCGAGCCACGCGAGTAACCCCAGAGCGATCCCGATCGCGACCATGCCGGCGAGCTCGAGGGGAGGCGGACGCTCGCCCAGCTGGATTGCCGAGCTCAATACCGCGATCACCGGGATGCCGAGCGCGTTGAGGCCGGCGATGCCCGCGGGCGTGTGGGCGAGGACATAGGTCCACAGCCACCACCCCATTGCCGTGGCGAGGATCGCGGAAAACAGCAGCGTCCAGACGAACTCCGCGTTCCATCGAATCGGATCGTGCGGGTGGATCAAAGCGAGGAGTGCCAGCACCAGGAAGCCGAAGAAGAGCTGCCATGCGGTGAAGAGCAGCGGATCGCCGGCCGCAGTGGGCCACTTCTTCGACAGCACCGCGGTGATCGCCCACACCGCGCCGGCGGCCACCGCGAGGAGGCTCCCGGTGAGGCTCGTGAGCTCCCACGGCGCCACGATGAGCACCAGGCCGCCGAACGCGAGCGCCACCGCGAGCCACTGTGCGCCGCGCATGCGCTCGTGGATGATGAAGTGCGCGAAAATGATCATCCAGAAGGGCATGGTGAACACCAGTACGGAGGTCTTCCCCGGCCCCGCGTAGAGCAGCGCGAAATGCGACAGCGCCACGAAGAGCGCCACCTGCAGCAGGCCCAGGAGGACCGCCATGCGGTAGCTCGGCAGCCGCAGGCTGCGGCCGCGTAGTCTCACGATCGCGAAGAGGAGCGTGCAGCCGATCGCCACGCGCAGCGCCGCGAAATCGAACGGGTGCGCATGGGCGAGCGCGATCTTCATCACCACCCACGAGTATCCCCAGATGACCACCATCGCCACCAGCGCGGCGATCGGGGCGGAGCCCGCCTTCCTCACGACACCGCTTCGGAGGCGGGGTGGCTGCGAATCTCGAGCGGGCTGCCGTCGGGGGAATCGAGGCGCAGGTCGCCGCTGCGCAGGCTGTCGACCTGAGCGACCACGAGCAGGTCGGCGCCGCCGCCGGGCGCGGGGGCGACGTTCACGATCTCGCCGGACGCCTGGTCACCGAACGCCTTGCTGTAGACCTTCTGGCCCGGCTCGGGCACGGGCGAGCTCGACGCGGCCATGTGCGCGAGCGCCATGCGCCGCTTGAGGATGCCGCGGTACTGCGTCCGCGCCACGATCTCTTGCCCGGGATAGCAGCCCTTCTTGAAGCTCACGCCGCCGACCAGCTCGAAGTTCGCCATCTGGGGCACGAACGCGTCCTGGGTCGCGGCGAGGATCGTGGGAATGCCGGAATGAATCGAGGTCCACTCCCACGCGTCGGCCCCCGCACGGGTGGCGTTTTCGGCGAGCATGTCGAAGATTCGGGGCGCCGTCTCGGTCGGCGCGAAAATCACGAAACGGTCGGGATCGAGCGCCACGCAGGCGGCTCCGTCCACTTCCACCGAGCGCAGCCGTTCGGGCACGTGACCCCAGTGGTGCGCGACCATCACGCCCGCCTTCTTGCCGGCGCAGCCGATGCGCGCGTAGCGAGCGGCTGCGTCAGCGATCTTCACCTTCGAGCGGAGCACGAACATGCCGAGGCGCTTGGCGATCGACGGCGCGATCTCGGCGGGCAGCATCACGAGGTAGCCGCCCGGGCGCTTCAGCAGCAGGAAAGTCGCGAGCAGGCGGCCTTTGACCGAGCACCAGCCGTTCCACTGCGCCGCGCCCTCGGGGAGTGCCGCGACGTCGTTGGTGAATTGCCCGTGCAGGAAGGCGGTGGCGTCGTCCCCCGTGACCTCGAGGAGCGCGTTATGGGAGAGGTCGGCCACGATCGTTGCGTCGCGGGCCGCCAGCAGCTCGGCCTGCGGCTCGCCGAAGCTGGCGATGCGCCCGCGCTCGAGGCGCCCGCCGCGGCCCGCCAGGAAGGCGTGCCACGAGGCGGTGGGATTCGCAGGCTCGGACGACATGGGGGGAATGTGGAGGCGATAACGGCGAACGACAAGTATAGCGGCGCGGTCGAGGTGACACTCGCGCGCTCGCGGATCGTGCCCGCGTTCGTCGCGGCCGCGGCCGGCGCCACCGTGGCGCTGATCGCGTTCACGCCCCTGCCCCTGGATGCGGCGCTCGCGCTCGCCACCGGGACGGCGTGCCTCGCGCTCGACGCGTTGCGCCGCAGCCGCCCGATTCGCCTCCTCGCGGTCGATTGCTCGGGCGCGTTGAGCGTCGACGGCGTTGCGGGCGAGTTGCGCGACGGCTCCTTCGTGGCGCCCTGGCTCACCATCGTGCGCTGGCGTCCCGCTCGCGCCCGCTTCGACCGCACGCTCCTCATCGTGGCCGACATGCTCCCCGCCGCCGACTTCCGCCACCTTCGCGTGATCCTCAAGTGGCGTTGACCCCGAACCAGGGACGGACCCCGATTTCCTTGTCACCCAACCGGCCCCCGAAGCGTTATGCCGCCATGCCTCGAACCGCCCGCATTCGATTCCCGAGAATTCCGATGCATGTCTTGCAGCGCGGACACAATCGCTCCGCGAGTTTCTCCGACGAAAGCGAGTTCGAGCTCTACCTGGGCCTACTCGGGCAGTTCTGCGTGAAGACGGAATGCAAGCTGCACGCCTATGTATTGATGAGTAATCACGTGCACTTGCTGCTCACCCCGGAGCACGCTCGAAGTGTCACCGAGCTGATGAGTCGGGTGAATCAACGCTTCGTGCAGCACGTCAATCGCAAGCGCGAACGCACCGGTTCGCTGTGGGAAGGACGCTTCAAATCGAGCCTGATCGATTCGGAGCGCTACTTTTTCTCCTGCCAGCGATACATCGAGCTCAATCCGGTGAGAGCGCAAATGGTTAACCACCCAGGTCGATACAAGTGGTCGAGCTATGGCTTCAACGCGGGGGGCGAGCCTTCGCAATTTGTTACCCCTCATGATCTCTACCTTGCCCTTGGGCCTACTGACGTTGCTCGGCGGCGAGGCTACCGCGAACTTTTCGGATGCGAGATCCCGGTGGCTCACGTGGATGCGCTACGCGCAGGAGTGCGGGGCGGTCGGCCGGTGGGTGGGGAGGCCTTCGTGAACGAGATGAGCCGCTTGTTTGGCGCTCGAGTCATCCGTGGGAAAAGCGGCCGCCGAGCCCAGGGTAGCGGCGAAGGGGATGAGCAGAATTCGTTGTTCCCGCAGAATGAGGGTCCGTCCCTGGTTTAGTGGAGATGCGATGAGTGGCGAGCCGATCAGCCGATTCCCGGTCCCGGAGCTCGGGCAGCTTCCGGACGACATTCGCGACCGGATCCTGGCGGTGCAGGAGAAGGCGGGGTTCGTCCCCAACGTGTTCCTCGTGCTCGCGCACCGTCCCGACGAGTTCCGCGCGTTCTTCGCTTACCACGACGCGTTGATGGAGAAGGCGGGCGGGCTCACCAAGGCCGAGCGCGAGATGATCGTGGTCGCCACGTCGGCCGCGAACCAGTGCCTGTACTGCGTGGTCGCTCACGGGGCGATCCTGCGCGTGCGGGCGAAGAATGCGCTCATCGCCGACCAAGTCGCCACCGACTACCGCAAGGCCGACATTACCCCGCGCCAGGTGGCGATGCTGGACTTCGCGATGAAGGTGGCCCTGGAGCCCCATCTCGTGGGCGAGGGCGATTTCGAGGCGTTGCGCGCCGTCGGCTTCACCGACGAAGACGCCTGGGACATCGGCGCGATCGCCGCATTCTTCGCGCTTTCCAACCGCATGGCCCACCTCACGCGGATGCGCCCCAACGATGAGTTCTACCTGCTCGGGAGAGTTCCGAAGTAGCCCCGGCTATCCAAATAGCGCGGTGATCGACTCCTCCCCGATCGCAAACGCGGTGCTCATGCCGGTGCCGCTGGTGACCGAAACCAGGCGCACGCGGGGCCCGAGCGACTCGGAGAGCACGGGGTGCACGTCCGCAACGGGGTAGTAACCCACCCATCGTTCGAGGACGCGCGGCGCTGGCAGGTCGAAGAGCGCATGCAGCTCGCCGAGAATCAGGTCATCGACGGCCGCGGATGCGAAGCAATCGGCCGCCTCGCCGTAGTGGTGCGAATCGCCCACGACCAGCGAGCCATCGGCGCCTTGCGCCACGATCAGATGCACGCCGTGGGCGAGGGCGTGCTCGCACTCGCGCGAGGCTTCCTCGCGAAGGCGCGCGGCCGACGGCTGCGCGGCGAACCCCGCGTAGCGCAGGAGGCTCAGGTCGGTCATCACCACCCCCGGCAGCGCGAATCCGGGGCTGGCGAGGCGCATCATCTGCAACCTGCAGGGGCGCAAGCCCACGCGCTTCGCGAGCTCCGGCGCGAAGGTGGCCACCGCCGCCCCGGGCGCGATCACGAGGGCGCCGGCTTCGAGCGAGCCCGATGCATGACGAACCGTGCTCCCGTCCACCCCGAGCGCGATCGTCTCCCACGCGAACACCACGCCATGGCGCTCCTCGAGCCAGCGAGCCAACCTCGGAATCGCATCGCGGGCCTCGACTCGCAGCTCGTGGGGGCTCGCGAGCGCGCCGAGCACCCGCGGGTTGACCCGGGGCACGCGCTGTCGCGCCGCAGCCGCGTCGAGGAGCTCGCAGTCCGCACCCATCGGGGAAGCGGCGTATTCGCGCAAGACGGCGAGGGCGCTCTCGCGGCGCGCGACGATCACCGCGCCCCGCTGGTGTACTTCGATTCCCGCCGCGCGTGCAACCTCGGCCCAGACCTCGCACGAGCGCAGCGCCCGGCGGCGTGTGTCGCCGCCCTCCTGGCCGGTCACCGTGACGAACCCGAAGTTGCGAACCGATGCCGAATCCGCGCGCGGATCGCGCTCGAGCACCGCCACGCGCAACCCGCGGCGGGCCCCCGCAAGCGCATGCGCGAGCCCCACGATGCCGGCGCCCACCACCACGAGATCGAAGGAGGCCATGGCGTGTAGCATAGCGGCCTCGTCGATCCATCCGCGGCCGCCATGCGCTTCGTCCCGAATTGCTTCCTCGCCGTCGCGCTCATGCTCGCCGCGGCGGACGCCGTCGCCCAAGGCCCGCGTTACCCCGAAAGCCCGCGCAAGCCCGTCATCGACGAGTACCACGGCATCCAGGTCACCGACGAGTACCGCTGGCTCGAGGATGGCCGCGATCCGGCGGTGCGCGCGTGGAGCGAGGCGCAGCTCGGTGTCACGCGCGAAGCGCTCGACGCCCTGCCGCTGCGCAAGGCGTTGCGCGAGCGCCTGCGCAACCTCTTCGCCAGCGCCCCGGTGAGCTATTACGCGTTCCACGACCGCGGGTCGTTCTTCGCGATGAAGCGCCAGCCCCCGCGCAACCAGCCGTTCCTCGTGGCGATGAAATCGCCGGGCGACGTGGCGTCCGAGCGCATCCTGCTCGACCCGAACGAGGTCGATGCGAAGGGCACGACCGCGATCGACTTCTTCGTCCCGTCGCTCGACGGCAAGTACGTCGCCGTCGCGATTTCCGAGCGCGGGAGCGAGGACGGATCGGCCCACGTGATCGAAGCCGCGACCGGCAAGCGCCTGCCCGACGTGGTGCCGCGCGTGCAGTATCCGACGGGCGGGGGCAGCATCGCGTGGGACGCCAAGGGCACGGGCTTCTACTACACGCGCTATCCGCAGGGCACCGAGCGCGCGCCCGAGGACGCCAATTTCTACCAGCAGGTGTACTTCCACAAGCTGGGCACGCCCCCGGCGAGCGACACGTACGTGATCGGCAAGGACTTTCCGCGCATCGCCGAGATCAGCCTCAAGAGCTCGCGCGACGGACGCTACCTGGTTGCCACCGTGGCCAACGGCGATGGCGGCGAGTACGCCCACTACCTGCGGGATCCGCGCGGGCATTGGACGCGCGTGGCCGATCACGCCGACAAGGTGAAGCGCGCCGAGATCGGCCGCGGCGGACACCTCTACCTGCTGTCGCTCAAGGACGCTCCGCGCGGGAAGGTGTTGCGCCTGCCGCTCGCGCGCCCGGCGCTCGTCGATGCCCGGGTTATCGTGGCCGAGGGCGAGTCGACCATCGTGTCGATCGCGCCGGCGCGCGACCGGCTGTACGTGACCTATATGGTCGGAGGCCCCTCGGAGCTGCGCATGTTCGATCTCGCGGGCAAGCCCGCAGGCAGCGTGCCGACGGAGCCGGTCTCGAGCGTGTCGGTGGGGGCGGTCCTCGACCGCGGCGACGTGCTGGTCGCGAGCCAGAGCTTTGTCACCGCGCCCGCGTGGTACCGCTATTCGCCGCGCGACAACCGCTTGGTGAAGACGGCTCTCGCCGGGGAGCCCACCGTGAGCTTCGCGGATGCGGAGGTGGTGCGCGAAATGGTGGTCTCGAAGGACGGCACGCGCGTGCCGATCAACATCCTCATGAAGAAGGGCACGAAACGCGACGGCACCAATCCCGTGCTCCTCTCCGGCTACGGCACCTACGGGCTGAGCATGCGGCCGTGGTTCTCGCTCGCCAACCGCGTTTGGCTCGACCACGGCGGCGTCTACGTGTTGGCGAACCTCCGCGGCGGGGGCGAGTTCGGGGAGGCCTGGCACCTCGCGGCCAACGTCGCGCGCAAGCAGACCACGTTCGACGACATGATCGCCGTCGCGCAGCACCTCGTCGACCGCGGCTACACCAGCCGCGACAAGCTCGCCGCAATGGGGGGCAGCGCGGGCGGCCTCCTCATGGGCGCGATCGTCACGCAGCGCCCGGATCTCTTCCGCGCGGTGGTTGCCAACGTCGGCATCTACGACATGCTGCGCGTGGAGCTCACGCCCAACGGCGCCTTCAACGTGCCCGAGTTCGGCAGCGTGAAGGACCGCGCCCAGTTCGACGCGCTGTACGCATACTCGCCGTATCACCGGGTGAAGGACGGCACCGCCTATCCGGCGCTCCTGCTCACCACCGGCGAGAACGACGGCCGCGTCGCGCCCTACAATTCGCGCAAGATGGCCGCCCGCATGCAGGCGGCAAGCACATCGGGCAGGCCGGTGCTGCTGCGGGTGAGCTTCGACACCGGGCACGGGCAGGGCACCGGCCTCGAGCAGCGGGTGGAGGAAAACGCGGACACCTACGCGTTCCTGATGAGCCAGCTCGGGATGAACTAGGAGCGAATCGTGAGAAGCCCGATCGCCGCCCTGCTCTTGTCCCTCGGCCTGCTGCTGGCCGGGTGCTCGGAGCCGATTCCGCCGGAGAAGATCGCCTACGCCGGCGAGTGGCGCGGCGAGAACGTGCAGCTGGTCATCACACCGGGGGGCGCCGTGCAGTACGAGCGGCGCCAAGGTGCCTCGAACGTTTCAGTGAATGCCCCGATCCAGCGCTTCGTGGGCGACAACTTCGTGGTCGGCATCGGCCCATTCAACACCACGTTCGTGGTGTCCAAGCCCCCGCACCTGGTCGAGGGGCAGTACCGCATGGTGGTGGACGGGGTGGAGCTCACGCGCACGCGCGCCTTCGAGGGAACTCGCGTCTGACTTTTTCTTTATAATTGCGGCATGAATCCGCAAGACGCGCCGCCGCAGCAGGTGCTCACGCTGCCGGGCGCGGTTGCACTCTCACCCTTCCGGGTCGAAAAGCTCCTCGCCTCCCTGCCCCGGCCGCTCGCCGAGGCGATCACGGTCGACACGCGCTTCGTGCATTTCGTGGCGCTCGTCGCACCGCTCGACGCGGGCGAGACCCAGGTCCTGGAGAAGCTCCTCACCTACGGCACCTCCGCGACCGGCGCTGCGCCAGGCGCGCTCCTCCTCGTGCTGCCGCGCCTCGGCACCGTGTCGCCTTGGTCGTCGAAAGCCACCGACATCGTGCGCAATTGCGGCCTCGCGAAGATCGCACGGGTGGAGCGGGGCGTGGCCTACTACGTCACCGCACGCGATCCGGGGCCGCTGTCGGAGCGCTCGCGGCGTGCACTCGATCGGGCGATCCACGACCGCATGACCGAGACGGTGGTGACCGATTTGGCCGACGCCAACCGCCTCTTCGATCGCCACGCGCCGCGGCCGCTCGAAACCATCGACATCGCAGGCTTCGGGCGCGCGAAGCTCGAGCGCGCGAACGGCGCGATGGGCCTGGCTCTCGCGCCCGACGAGATCGACTATCTGATGGAGCACTTCGTCAGGACCGGGCGCAATCCCACCGATGTCGAGCTGATGATGTTCGCGCAGGCGAATTCGGAGCACTGCCGCCACAAGATCTTCAACGCCCGGTGGACGCTCGACGGCCAGGCGCAGGACGCGTCGCTCTTCCAGATGATTCGCAACACGCACGCGCAGAGCCCGCGCGGCACGATCGTCGCCTACTCCGACAATTCCGCCGTGATGGAAGGTGCGGAGATCGAGCGTTTCTACCCCGATGGCGATCGCGCGTGGAAATACTCGCATGAGCTCACCCACATCCTCATGAAAGTGGAGACCCACAACCATCCGACCGCGATCGCCCCGCACCCGGGCGCGGGCACCGGCGCGGGCGGCGAGATCCGCGACGAGGGCGCCACCGGCATCGGCGGCAAGCCCAAGGCGGGGCTCACCGGCTTCTCGGTCTCGAACCTGAACATTCCCGGTGACGCCCAGCCGTGGGAGGTCCCATACGGCAAGCCGGATCGGATCGCCTCGGCGCTCTCGATCATGGTCGATGGCCCCATCGGCGGCGCGGCTTTCAACAACGAGTTCGGGCGGCCCAACCTCACCGGCTACTTTCGCAGCTTCGAGCTGCACACCGCGGGCGAGGTGCGCGGCTATCACAAGCCGATCATGCTCGCCGGAGGGTACGGCAACATCGCCGCGCGGCACACCGCGAAGAAGCCACTTGGCCCCGGCACGCTCTTCATCCAGCTGGGCGGCCCCGGGTTTCTCATCGGGCTGGGCGGGGGCGCGGCGTCGTCGATGGCCTCGGGCCAGAACGTGGAGTCGCTCGACTTCGACTCGGTGCAGCGCGCCAACCCCGAGCTCGAGCGCCGCTGCCAGGAAGTGATCGACGCGTGCTGGCAGATGGGGGAGGGCAATCCCATCCTCTCGATCCACGACGTGGGCGCCGGTGGACTCTCCAACGCCTTTCCCGAGCTCGCGCATTCGGGCGGGGTCGGCGCGCAGTTCGACCTGCGCAAGATCCCGATCGAGGAGCCCGGGATGTCGCCGATGCAGGTCTGGTCGAATGAGGCGCAGGAGCGCTACGTGCTCGCGATCGCGCCGTCGCGCCTCGAGGACTTCGCGCGGCTCTGCGAGCGCGAGCGCTGCCTCTTCGCCGTGGTGGGCAGGGCCCGCGACGACCGCCAGCTGGTCGTCGACGATCCCCTGTTCCAGGACCGGCCAGTCGACATGCCGTTGGAGGTGCTGCTCGGAAAGCCGCCGAGAATGCATAGAGCGGTGGCGCGCGCGGTCAAGCGGCTGCAGCCTCTCGAACTCTCGGCAATGACTCTGAGAGACGCCGCTTACCGAGTGTTGCGGTTGCCCACGGTGGCGGACAAGACTTTTCTCGTGACCATCGGGGATCGCACGGTGGGCGGGATGAGCGTGCGCGACCAGATGGTGGGCCCGTGGCAGGTGCCGGTCGCCGACTGCGCGGTCACCACGCTCGGCTACCGGACCTATTTCGGCGAGGCGATGGCGATCGGCGAGCGCACGCCGCTGGCACTCATCGACGGGCCCGCGTCGGGGCGCATGGCGGTGGGAGAGGCGATCACCAACATCGCCGCGGCGCCGATCGCGCGCCTGGGCGACGTGAAGCTCTCGGCCAACTGGATGTGTGCCGCGGGCCATCCCGGCGAGGACGCGACGCTCTTCGACACGGTGCGCGCGGTGGGAATGGAGCTCTGCCCCGCCCTCGGCATCTCGATTCCGGTGGGCAAGGATTCGATGTCGATGAAGACCACTTGGCGCGATGCGAAGAGCGGCGAAGACAAGGCGGTCACCGCGCCGATGTCGCTCGTCGTGTCCGCGTTCGCGCCCGTCACCGACGCCCGCCGCACGCTCACGCCGCAGCTTTCCACCCACGAGGGCCAGACCGACCTGGTGCTGATTGACCTCGGCGCCGGACGCAATCGCCTCGGCGGCTCGGCGCTGGCGCAGGTGCATTCGCAGCTCGGCGATGCCGCCCCCGATCTCGATGATCCGGCGAAGCTGAGGTCGTTCTTCGCGGCGATCCAGGCGCTGAACGCCGACGGCAAGCTCCTTGCCTACCACGACCGCTCCGATGGCGGCCTCTTCGCGACCCTGTGCGAGATGGCTTTCGCCGCGCGCGCCGGCGTCACCATCTACCTCGACAACCTCGCCATCGACCCGAAGCAGCTCGACGTCGACGGCCACGAGCGCCAGACCGACGTGCTTGCCGGAGCGCTCGGCGAGCGCGTGCTCGCGGCACTCTTCAACGAGGAGCTGGGCGCGGTGATCCAGGTGCGCAAGGGCGATCGCGACGCGGTGATGGCACGGCTTCGCGACGGCGGGCTCTCACGCGAGGCGCAGGTCATCGGGCACCTCAATCGCGATGCCCAGGTGCGCCTGATCCTCAATGGCAAGCCGATCTTCGCGGAAAAGCGCGCCGATCTCCATCGCGCATGGTCGGAAGTCACGCACCACATCCAGCAGATGCGCGACAACCCGCTATGCGCGGACCAGGAGTACGCGCGCATCGGGGACGAGGGCGATCCGGGCTTGCACGCGCACCTCACGTTCGATCCGAAGCACGACGTCGCCGCCCCGTTCATCGCCACGGGTGCGCGCCCCCGGGTGGCGATACTGCGCGAGCAGGGCGTCAACGGCCAGCAGGAGATGGCGGCGGCGTTCGACCGCGCCGGCTTCGAGGCCCTCGACGTGCACATGACGGACATCATCGCCGGGCGCGTGAGCCTCGCCGACTTCAAGGGGTTCGCGGCGTGCGGCGGCTTCAGCTACGGCGATGTGCTCGGCGCGGGCGAAGGCTGGGCCAAGTCGATCCTCTTCAACTCGCGCGCGCGCGACGCGTTCGAAGCGTTCTTCCAGCGCGGTGACGCGTTCGCGCTCGGCGCATGCAATGGCTGCCAGATGATGTCGAACCTGAAGGACATCATTCCCGGCGCGCGGAACTGGCCGCATTTCGAGCGCAACCAGTCCGAGCAGTACGAGGCGCGGCTCGCGATGATCGAGATCCAGAAATCGCCCTCGATGCTGTTCGCCGGCATGGAGGGCACCCGGCTGCCGATCGTCACCGCCCACGGCGAGGGCAGGGCGGTTTTCAAGGATTCCCAATCGATGGATGCGGCGCGCTTCCTCGTTGCCGCGCGCTATGTCGACAACCGCGGCAAGGTGACCGAGACCTATCCGTACAACCCGAATGGTTCGTCGCAGGGCGTCACGGCCCTCACCACCCCCGACGGGCGCTTCACCATCCTCATGCCGCACGCCGAGCGCGTGTTCCGCTCGGTGCTCTTCTCGTGGCATCCACCCGGCTGGGGCGAGGATTCGCCGTGGATGCGCATCTTCCGCAACGCGCGCGCGTGGGTGGCGTGAAGGGCTCCCTCCCCCTTGGGGGAGGGCCGGGGAGAGGGTCGATCGCGTGCGCTCGAATGACCGCGCACGATCTTGCCGCGGCCGAGGCCCTGTTCATCGCGTTCCTGCAGCAGGATCCCCACTACCGCGAGGTCGCCTCGGTCTACGGCGACGGCGGCCCCGACGCGCTCAAGCGCGCATTGCAGCTCTTCATCGATCGCCCCGAGCTCGGCTTCGTATGGATGGCGCTTTCCGGCGACGGGGTGGTCGGCTGTTGCGTGGTCGGTTACGCCATTTCGACCTCGCGCGGCTCGATCGTGGTGAAGCTGGACGACGTGAACGTGCGCCCGGGACTCGAGGGACGGGGCATCGGCTCGGCGATGATGGATTCCCTCAAGGCGGAGCTACGCCGCGTCGGCGTCACCCGCATCGACACGGCCACCCACTTCGACAATCCCGGGGCGCGCCGCTTCTACGAGCGCCAGGGATTCGCG
>JALYSB010000098.1 GCA_030855025.1 Pseudomonadota bacterium | reverse complement strand
CAGGTGCCGCTGCCGGATCTCAAGGAGCAGTTCGGCGCGCAGAAGGTGTTCTCCGGGGCCGACTGGCGCAAGCAGTTCGCCGACGGAACGGTCACCGCGTGGCTGCAGCAGGTCACGGATTTCTTCGTCAAGTTCGGCGGCATCCAGAACCCGGTGCCGGCCTCGCAGTACTTCGATCCGAAGATCTACCTCGACACCATCAAATGAGTGGGCTGGGTTCCCGCCTACGCGGGAATGACGTGTGTTGAGCGAATACGACTACGTCATCGTCGGGGCCGGCTCGGCGGGCTGCATCCTCGCCAGCCGGCTGTCGGCGGACCCGGCGACGCGCGTGCTGCTGCTGGAAGCGGGCGGCTCCGACCGCGCCTTCTGGCTGCAGCTGCCGGTCGGCTATTACCGCACCATTTTCGACGAGCGCTTCTCGCGCCTTTTCGAGACTGAGGCGTGCGAGGGCACGGCGGGCCGCGGCGTGACCTGGCCGCGCGGGCGCGTTATTGGCGGGTCGTCGTCGATCAACGGCCTGATCTATATCCGCGGCCATCCGTCGGACTTCGACGAGTGGGCGCGGCGCGGCGCGACGGGCTGGAGCTACGACCAGGTGGTGCCCTACTTCGAGCGCGTCGAGGCGGCGTTGATTCCCTCGGAGCTGCGCAACGACCACGCGTGCTGCAACGCGTGGATCGAGGCCGGCAAGCGCTACGGGCTGCCCTTCAATCCGGACTTCAACGGCGCGACCACGTACGGCGTCGGTCCCTACCGCCTCACGATCAAGGACGGTTGGCGCCGCAGCGCGGCGCGCGCTTTCCTCAAGCCCGCGCTCCACCGTCCCAACCTCGCGCTGCAGGCGCGCGCGCACGTAACCCGCGTGCTCTTCGAGAACGGCCGCGCGGTTGGCGTGGAATGGGCCGAAGGGGCGACACGGCACGAGGCCCGCGCGCGGCGCGAAGTGGTGCTCGCGGCGGGCGCGATCCAGTCGCCGCAGATCCTGCAGCTCTCGGGCATCGGGCCGTCGAGGGTCCTCGAGGCCCACGGCGTGGGCGTCGTGGCCGATCTCCCCGGCGTCGGCGCGAACCTCATGGACCACTACCAGTCGCGCGTGGTGGTAAAGCTGAGGCGCCGCCAATCGCTCAACGACGACGTTCGCAATCCCTTCAAAGTCGCGGCGATGGGCCTCGAGTGGCTCTTCCGGAACTCGGGTCCGCTCACCGCCGGCGCCGGGCAAGTGGGCGGGGCCGCCCGCACGCCACACGCGCAGGGCACGCGCCCCGACGTGCAGCTGCTGGTGATGCCGCTCTCGGTCGACAAGCCGGGCAAGCCGCTGCATCGCTACTCCGGCTTCACCACGGCGGTGTGGCAGTGCGTGCCGGAATCGCGCGGGCGCCTTGCGATCCGCTCGGCCGACCCGTTCGCCTCTCCGCGCATCGAGACGAACTATCTTTCCGAGGAAGCCGACCGCCGCGCGCTCGTCGCGGGCCTGCGCATCGCGCGCGAGATCTACGCGCAGCCACCGTTCCGGGATCTCTGGGACGCCGAAGTGTTGCCCGGGCCGCAACTTTCCAGCGACGCCGAGCTCCTCGACTACGCGCGACGTACCGGCGGGACCGTGTTCCACGCCTCGGGAACCTGCCGCATGGGGACGGATGCCGATGCCGTGGTCGACCCGGCGCTTCGCGTTCGCGGCGTCGAGGGCCTGCGCGTGGTCGACGCCTCGGTCATGCCGATCGTCACCTCGGCCAATACCAACGCTGCTGCCCTGATGATCGGCGAGAAGGGCGCGGAGCTGGTGCTGCGAGGCTAGAGCGGTTCGTAGGCGATGTGAGCATCAGTACCGCGCGCTGCCCGGCGTGCGCGGAAAAGGAATCACATCGCGCACGTTCGACAAGCCGGTGACATAGGCGACCGTGCGCTCGAAGCCGAGGCCGAAGCCCGCATGGGGAACCGTGCCGTAGCGCCGCAGGTCGCGGTACCACCCGTAGGCGGCCGGGGCGAGGCCCGACTCGATGATGCGCCGGTCGAGCACGTCGAGGCGCTCCTCGCGCTGGCTGCCGCCGATGATCTCGCCGATGCCGGGGGCGAGGACATCCATCGCGGCCACGGTCTTGCCGTCGTCATTGAGGCGCATGTAGAACGCCTTGATCTCGCGCGGGTAGTTCATGAGGATCAGCGGACCGCCGACGTGCTTCTCGGCGAGGTAGCGCTCGTGCTCGCTCTGCAGGTCCATGCCCCACTTCACCGGATACTCGAACCTCTCCTTCGATTTCTCGAGGATCGCGATCGCCTCGGTGTAGTCCATGCGCACGAACGGCTTGGTCACGATGCCCTGGAGCTTGGCGATCACCCCTTTCTCGATGCGCTCCTCGAAAAAGGCCATGTCATCGGGACGCTCGGCCAGGACCGCGGCGAGCACGTACTTGAGCAGCCGCTCGGCCAGCGTCGCATCGTCGGCCAGGTCCGCGAAGGCGATCTCGGGCTCGATCATCCAGAATTCAGCGAGGTGGCGGCTGGTGTTGGAATTCTCCGCCCGAAACGTCGGCCCGAAGGTGTAGACCTTCGACAGCGCCATGCAGTAGGTCTCGACGTTGAGCTGGCCGGAGACGGTCAGGAACGCCTCCTTTCCGAAGAAGTCGCGCGCGAAATCCACCTTGCCCGCGGGGGTACGCGGCAGGTTCGCGAGGTCGAGCGTGGACACGCGGAAAAGCTCGCCCGCGCCCTCCGCATCGGAAGCCGTGATGATCGGGGTATTCACCCAGACGAAGCCGTCGTCGGTGAAGAAGCGGTGGATCGCCATGGCAAGCGTATGACGCACGCGGGTGGTGGCGCCGATCACGTTGGTGCGGGGCCGCAGGTGCGCAACCTCGCGCAGGAATTCCATGGTGTGCGGCTTCGGCTGGATCGGATAGGTGTCGGGGTCCTCGACCCAGCCGACCACCTTCACCGCGGTGGCCTGCATCTCGAACGGCTGGCCCTTCGCGGGCGAGGGCACGATGGTGCCGGTGGCTTCCACCGCGCAGCCCGCGGTGAGCTTCTGGATCTCGTTGGCGTAGTTCGGCAGCGACGCCTGCGCGACTACCTGCACGGGATGGAAAGCGGAACCGTCGGAGAGGTGCACGAAGGAGAGCCCCGCCTTGGAATCGCGGCGGGTGCGGACCCAGCCGCGCACGGTGACGGGTATGTCGGCAGGCGCCTGGCCCGAGAGAATGGATCGCACGGAGTGGACGTTCATGGGCGGATTTTACCTACTAGCGGGAACGATCGCCCGGGCTGGCGGGTCCCTGTCAGATGAGTCCGATACTGACTTCCAGCCCGCTGCCGCGATGGGTGCACCCGATCCTCATCGTCTGGCTGTTCGTGGCCATCGTGATCTGCCTGGCGGGGCTCACGGTCTATAGCTCGCACTTGCAGTCGGAGGCGCGCGCGCTGTTGGGCTCGGGCAGCGAGTGGGCCAAGGCGCAGAAGGACGCGGCCTATCACTTGTCGCGATATGCGGCCGGCGGCGGCGAAGAAGATTTGCTCGCCTACGAGCGGGCGATGGCGAGCGTCGATGCAGCGCGCGCCGTGCGTCTCAGCTTCCCGTTTCTCGGCATGGGCCCGGTCCGGCGGGTCGGCGAGCTGACGGCCCAGGGCGACCAGCTCGCCGAGCAACTGCGCGAGATCGCCCGCGGGCTGCGCGCGGGCGCGCCTTCCCCCGATGCAGTGGCCGAGGTGCACCGCGTCACCCAGCGCCTGGCGCCCGTGGTCGAAGAGATCCGCGGCGAGCTCGATGCGATCGTGAGCAGCGGGCAGGCCCTCATCACGAGCGGAATCCTGATCATCACCGGGCTCCTCCTCATCGCCGGGATCACGCTGTCGCGGCGCTTCCTCGTGCAGAACGAGCGGCTGCAGCACACGCTCGCCGAGAGCGAGACGCAGCTGCGCCACCTGGTGGAGGCGGCACCGCTGCCGCTGCTCATCGTGCGTGCCACCGACCAGCAGCTGCTCTACGTGAACGAGCGCGCGCTCGAGCAACTGGGGCTCAACGTCGATACCGCGCTCACGCATTCGATGGCGCAGTTCCATGTCGATCCCGAAAGCCGCGCACGGCTGGCCGCTGCAATCTCGCGCGACGGCTCGGTGCGCGACTTCGAAGTGCACCTGAGGGGCGCCAGCGGCAAGACCTTCTGGCTGCTGCTGTCCGCGCAGCCGATGCGCTACGCGGGCGTGGTGTGCCTGCTGGTGGCGCTCGCCGACATCGACGAAAGGAAGCGCCTGCAGGACGACATGCGCCGCCGCGCGATGCACGACCCGCTGACCGGCCTTCCCAACCGCGCGATGTTCATGGAGTCGCTCGAGCGCGCCGCGCACAAGGCGCGCCGGCGCTTTCAGCGCTTCTCGGTGTTGTTCATCGACCTCGACCATTTCAAGGAGGTCAACGACACGATGGGCCACCCGGCGGGCGACGCCTTGCTGCAGGAGGTCGGGCGGCGCCTCACCGCGGCGGTGCGCAGCAGCGACATGGTCGCGCGCCTGGCGGGCGACGAGTTCGTGGTTCTGGTCGAGGAGCATGGCGGCCCCGAGGAAGTGATGATCGTGGCCCAGAAGGCATTGGTGGCGCTGCAGGCGCCGATCGTCATCGACTGGCGCGAGGCGAAGGTCTCCGCCAGCATCGGCATCGCGAGCTTCCCTGAAGACGGCGCCGACATCCCGGAGCTGGTGAGGAATGCGGACACCGCGATGTATCAGGCGAAGGAGTTGGGCCGCAACAGCTTCCGGTTCTATTCAGCCGAGCGCAACGCGCTGTCGCAACGCCGCTTCGAGCAGGAAAAGCGCATCCACGGCGCGCTCGAGCGCGGCGAGTTCTTCCTCGACTACCAGCTGGAATTCGACATCGCCACCGGCAAGCCCGCGGCGGCCGAGGCGCTGCTGCGCTGGCGCGAGCCCGAGGTGGGTGTGCTCGCGGCGGCCGAGTTCCTGCCGCTCGCCGAGGAGACCGGCACCATCGCCGCCATCGGCGCGTGGGTGCTCGGGCGCGCGGCTGCCGACGTGCGCGCCTGGCGCGATGCGGGGCTTGACCTCAAGGTGGCGGTGAACCTGTCCGCGCGCGAGCTGCGCCAGCCCGAGCTGGTGGACGAGGTGGCGCGCGTGCTGGCCGCGCACGGCGTGGAGCCCGCGCACCTGCGTTTCGAGGTGAAAGAGTCCGATCTGCTGCAGGACTCCGACGCCGTCCACGGCGCGGTGCGCATCTTCGCCGCGCGCGGCATCGGCATCGCGATCGACAATTTCGGGACCGGCTACTCGTCGCTCGGCCTGTTGCGCGAGCTGCCGATCAATCTGGTCAAGATCGATCGGTCGCTGGTGAGCGCCGGGGTCGCCCAGCGCGAGTGCGCGGCGATCGTGCAAGCCGCCGCAGCGATGGCACGGGTGCTGGGGATCCGCGTGGTCGCGGCGGGCGTCGAGACCGAAGAGCAGCGCGCGGCGATGCAGGAGCTCGGCTGCGACGGGGTGCAGGGGTTCCTGATGGGACGACCCACCGACGCGAGCTCGATCGGGGCAATGGCCGTGGCCGAGCGTGCGCCCAACTATACTCAGGCATGCTCGACATCCCCTGGCTCCAGATCTTCTTCATCTCGTACGTGACCTGGGTGTTGGTCGCGTGCGGAACTCTGCTCATGAGCCGGCGTTCCCCCCAGGCCACGCTTGCATGGATCTTCGCTTTCGTCGCGCTGCCGGTGTTCTCGGGAATCTACTACGTGATGTTCGGCCCGCGCCGGCTGCAGCGCCGCAAGCTGCGCTACGGCGTGGCGCGGGTCCAGGCGGGCGCCGTCTCGCAGCACCTTCGTTCAACCTCGTGCGAGAAGCGCCCCGTGCTCGGAGCCGACGCGCGGGGCCTGGCCGCCGTCGGCAAGCGCCTCGATCAGGGCGAGCCGACTTTCGCCACGTCGGTGAAGCTGCTCGACGACGGCGACCAGAAGATGGAGGCGCTCGAGCGCGCGTTCCTCGCGGCGCAGCACCACATCCACATCGAGTACTACATCTGGGAACCCGATCGCATCGGGACCCACTTCCGCGATCTCCTCGCCGCGGCGGCCGCACGCGGAATCGAGGTGCGCGTGCTCTATGATGCGGTCGGCTCACCGGGCATGTCGCGCTCTTTCTGGAGCCCGCTCGTCGGCGCCGGCGGCGAGGTGCGGGTGTTCAACCCGCTGCGCTTCTCCGTCACGAGCATTCACTTCCACAACTTCCGCACGCACCGCAAGATCGTGATCTGCGACGGCCTGGTGGGCTTCCTCGGCGGCATCAACATGCACGATCCCGCCGCCGCCACGCGCTCCGGCAAGGACGCCTGGCGCGACCAGCACGCCAGCATCAACGGCGAGCCGGTGCGCAAGCTCCAGCGCCTCTTCCTCGAGAACTGGACTTATTCGGGCGGCTCGTTCCGCCTGTCCCGCAAGGCGATGCCCGACTACTTTCCGTCGGCGCAGCCGGGGGGCCACGGCGTGCCGGTGCAGATCCTCGCTTCCGGACCCGACGACGAGTCGGCGCCGCTGCACGCGTTCTTCCTCGCGGCGCTGGCGACCGCACGCCGGCGCGCGTGGATCGAGACGCCCTACCTGATCCCCGACGAGCCGCTCGAGTCGGCGCTGCGAGTGGCGGAGCTGCGCGGGGTCGACGTGCAGGTGATCGTGCCCCACGAGGGCGATTCCAGGATCGTCACCATGGCTTCGCGCACCTACTGCGATGCGCTCGGCAAGTCGGGCATCAAGGTGTTCGAATACGGCCCGCCGATGCTTCACGCCAAGACGATGGTGATCGACGATACCGTCGCCGTCGTCGGCACCGCCAACCTCGACAACCGCAGCTTCCGGTTGAACTTCGAGGTGGCCGCGGCGTTCTACGATGCGAAGCTGATCGCGCGCCTCGCCCAGCGCTTCGAGGAGGACCGTGCGGGCAGCAGGCCGTTTCGCGCGAGCCGCCGCGGGCCGCGCAGCACCCAGCTGCTCGAATCGATCGCGCGATTGATGTCCCCGGTCCTCTAGCGGGATCCTCTCCGGCACGCCCTTGGTGTGCTGACGCACCGACGGCCGGGCAGCGGATGGATACGCTGACCCTTTATGGGGTGCAGCCCCCGAAAGAAACGCATCCATGTCGATCGCCACCCGATACCAACGCTTGACCCTCGTGGTCGCCGCGAGCGCCTGCCTCCAGGTGGGCGCAGTCACCCTCTCCGCGGTCCCGGCACTCCCGGCCTATGGACAAACGGTGCAGATCCAGCTCGGCGAAAGCGAGTGGCAGCAGTACCTCCCCGCCACCCGCTTCCTGCGCTCGGGCAACACCATCGTCGTCGACTACGAGTTCCAGCGCATCGACTTTGGCCCCGTGTTCCCCGGGCCCTTCATGCCGGTGAACGTCGGCGAGCTCGTCCCCGGGAACTACACCCTGCAGGCGCGGCTCTTCGATTTCGACCTTCGCAACCACTCCCCGCAGATCGTGAACCAAACTTTCGCGGTGATGCCGCCCCAAGCCTACGGGGTGTATCTCGTGCCCCAGGCGCCGGGAGCGTGGGAGGCGGCGAACGTGGTGCTGCGCAGCGCGGTCTATTTCGATGCGTCCACGCTGCGGGCGTCGGTCAACGGCAACGTGATCCGCGTCGACTTCGACTACGACCCGGACGCCCCGGTGGGCGGCGCCCTCCCGCCGGGCTACACCTCGTTCGCGTCGGTGCCGATCGATGGGCTCGCCCCGGGCGCCTACCGCGTCGAGGGTTTTGGCCGCGCGCTCCCCGACGGCGCTCCCACGCAATACTTCACGCTCGACTTCGGGATCGGTCCGATCATGCCGGTGATCGAGTTCTACCAGGAGGGGCTGCGGCATTACTTCCTGGCGGGCGGGCCCGAGGAGGTGAAGCTGCTCGATGCCGGCGGACAGGGCGGCTGGAAACGCACCGGGCATAAATTCAACGCCTGGCTGCGCCAGGCCGACGCACCCGCGAATGCGCGTCCGGTCTGCCGCTTCTACGCCTTCGGGCCGAACTCGCACTTCTTCACCGCCGATGCATTCGAATGCCAGTACCTGAAGGACCTCGAGCAACAGCAGCGCTCGCAAGCCGCGGCCGCCGGCGCGCGTTTCCTGGGCTGGGGATACGAGGGCATCGGCTTCTGGGCGCTCATGCCGCAGGGTGGGGAGTGCGAGGCGGGCAGCGACCCGGTTTTCCGCGCGTACAACAACCGCGCGTTCCAGGGCGACTCGAACCACCACTTCACGCGCGACCGGCATCTCCACACGGAGATGATCACGGCGTGGATCGACGAAGGCGTGCAGCTCTGCTCGCCGCGATGAAGGCCTATTTTGCCGGCGCCGGCGCGACCGGCAGGGGCCGGTAGGGCCGCGGATAGGCCGCAACCGAGGCGTTGCCGTCGCGATCGTAAGCCTGGAGGCCGAAGCTGAAGTTGTCCTTCGACACGCCGACGAGGGTCGCGCGCGCGACGTTGCCGACGTCCTTCGAGAACTGCCAGGCGGGAGCGGTCGTCGCCCGCCATACGATTCGATAGCCGGCCACATCGGGCTCCGGGTTCAGGGCCCAGCGCAACGTGGTGTCATTTTCCAGCCTGAGGTTTTCCATCTCCACTTCCCTCGGCGAGGAAGGCGCGAGGGCGAGCGAAGCGAGCGCGGCCGCGTTCACGCGCGCCACCTGGGCCACGTAGCCGAAGTCGACGAACTCCGGCAGGTCGCCGTAACGCACGCCGTCCTCGACGCGCACATCCTGGTGCTGGTGCCGCCAGTCTTCCACCGGCTCGGTGAAACGCACCGCCGGATAGCCTGCGTCGAGGAACGGAAAGTGGTCCCCGCCGCGCAGGTAGCGATCGCGGCGCCAGATCACCTCGACCTTGAGGCCCCGGACATAGCGCGCTGCCGCCTCCTGGATGCGGCGCGCAAGCTGCCGCGTGGGCAGGTCATTCTCCCCGCCGGTTCGCAACGCGGCCACCACGTCCTCGGGCAAGGTCGCGGTCGCCGGAACCCCCGCCGCGAAGAGGCGCAGGCGTGAACGATCGCGTTTCCCGTCGGGGCTGCGGGTGTTGCCCACGATGTCGTTGGTGATCATTCCGGCGATGTCCGCGCCACGGGCGCGCGCGTTACGCGCGTAGCCTGCCGAGCCAAGCAATCCCTGCTCCTCACCCGCCACCGCCATGAACACCAGCGTGGCATCGAAACGATGGCGCGACATCACGCACGCGAGCTCCATCGCCACCGCGGTGCCCGAGGCATCGTCGTTGGCGCCCGGGGCATCGCGCTCGGAGTCCAGCGGGCTCGAGGGCATCGAATCGTAATGGCCGCTCACCACGTAGGTGCGCGCGCGGCTCTCGGGCTGCGTGCCGGGAAGGGTAGCGACCACGTTCACGATGCGCGTGGGCTTTGCAATGCGCGGGCCTGGCTCGACCAGATGCTCGTCGAAGGCCACCTCGAGGCGTTCGCTGCCGCAGCGGCGCATTTCCTCGAAGATCCAGCGGCGCGCGGCGCCGATGCCGCGCGACGGATGCTCGGGATCTGAAAGCGAGTTGCGCGTGCCGAAGGACACGAGCTTGCGAATCGTGGCCTCGATGCGCCGCGCCGACACGTCGGCGACGATCTTCTCGATCGGCACGGCGGCCGCTTCGCCCACCAGGAGTATCAGCAGTGCTGCGATGCAGGATTTCATGTTCGGAGCAAGGCGATTCGCGATCGCATCGTACATTCCAGGGAGACAAAGGCATGCGCACCATTCTAAGGCCCTCGCCGGGCTCCCCGGGAATGCGCCGCCAGCGACAAACCGTGGCGCCGCAGCCACGCGGCATCCTCCCTATGGACTAGTCGCCTGAATCTTCCGGGGTGCGCTCGGGTCAACGCACCAAGGAACCGAAACCATGACGACAAAACTCATCAATAGCTTCAAGCGCGAGCTCGACCTGAACGGTGACAAGTACACCGTGACCCTATCGCCCGAGGGCCTCAAGCTGGTGCAGAAGGGCAAGCGCAAGGGCATCGAGCTCGCCTGGCAGTCGATCGTCGGCGGAGATGCCGCGCTCGCCACCGCGCTGAATGCGTCGCTCGCCGAGGGCCACCAGTCCTCGATGGGCCAGACCAAGCACTAGATAAACCCGCGGCAGTTCGCCGCCCCGCAGCGGCAGGGCAACCGGCCGTTGTGCTGGCTCTCGCCGTAATCGCATGTGAGCTCTTCACCCGCACGGATCGCACGCCGCGCGTAGAACTCCGCGCGCGCAGGCGTGCAGCGGATGAAGGTATTCGGGTCGCACGAGTGGTTGATGAAGCGGAAGCCGTGCTTCCATCGGGTCGCGTCGATCGCGTGGCGCTCGAGCTCCACGATCGCCACGATCCGCTGGCCCTTCGCGCGGCGGCGCGCCTCGCGCAGCCCGATCGCCTCGCCTTCGTAGTCGCCGATCTTGGCGCGCGGCGCGATCGCCGTCCCCGCAAAGAGCCCTCGCCCCGTGGACCGGCTGCGGCCCACGAAAAGCGCGTCGTAGATTCGCTGCCATTTCCGCACTCCCGCATAATACGGGCTAGCCGGAGGCACGACGACATGAAGAAGGCGGAGCTGGAAAAATTGAAGGGCAAGAAAATCGGCGGCAGCGGCCCGGCGGCGGATCGCTACGGCAAAGGCTCGGCCGAGCCGATGGGTCGCCGCGAGCAGCGTGAGCGCGACCGCGAGCTGGGCCTGGTGCCGTTCGCTTGCAAGCTGCACGGCGACCTGGTGCGCGACATCCAGAACGCCGCCCAGTCCCGGAAGGTGAGCCTGAACGAGATCGCCGACGAGCTCCTCAGGAAGGGCTTGAAGGCGAAGTAGGCTCTGAGGGGTCGCCAGCGCCTCGAGCACCGAGATCGTACGGCTGAGCTCGGCATCCACGGTGATCGACAGCGCCCGCGCGACTTCGAG
Organism: Pseudomonadota bacterium; assembly: GCA_030855025.1. Lineage (GTDB taxonomy): Bacteria > Pseudomonadota > Gammaproteobacteria > Burkholderiales > Usitatibacteraceae > Usitatibacter. The sequence goes on along the minus strand of JALYSB010000098.1, from coordinate 547 downwards.
CCCGGTTCGCTGCGCCTTATCCCATGCCAGAATGCGCTTCCCATGCGTATGCGGCTTTCAATCCTGTTACTGGTATCGGCGATTCCCGTGGCGGCGCAGCTCGTCGCGCCCGACGGCTGGCGCAAGGAATCGTTCACCTTCCCGCTCCAGTTCGCGCCCACGATTCCGTATGAGGGAACCGAGCAGGTGCGCTTCGCGCCCTATTGGAGCGAGTTCGAATCCGAGCGCGGCTTCACCTATGTGGTGCTGTGGGACGTCAAGCGCCGTGCGTTCGAGCCCGCGGAGTTCGAGCGCTCCCTCAACGTGTACTTCGATGGGTTGATGGAGCAGGTGACGCGCGGGCGCAAGATCGCCGATCCGGGCACGGTCACCTCGACGCTGCTGCATCCGCTAGCCTCCCCCGAAGGTTGGCAGGATGCGCTCGGCGGCAGGCTCTGGACCTGGAACGCGTTCTCCAAGGGCGAGGCGCTCACGCTCCACGTGGAGATTGCGCATCGCGCGTGCGGCCCCGAGCGCACGCAGGTCCTGCTCGCTTTCTCACGGGCCG
>JALYSB010000097.1 GCA_030855025.1 Pseudomonadota bacterium | reverse complement strand
TCTTTTTTTGGGAAATCCGAGGCGACGGCGCAGTACCGGGCATGAAATAATTGCAGGCTCGAAACGCGCCCTCCGTCATGTCCCGCCTGGTTTCCGGTCTCAATCCCGAGCAGCTCAAGGCCGTCACCCTGCCGCGCGAGTCCGCCTTGATCCTCGCGGGCGCCGGCAGCGGCAAGACGCGCGTGCTCACTACCCGCATCGCGCACCTGGTCGAATCCGGGCAGGTGAGCCCCAACGGCATCCTCGCGGTCACCTTCACCAACAAGGCCGCGCGCGAGATGCTCACGCGCCTTTCCGCGATGCTGCCGATCAATACGCGCGGCATGTGGGTGGGCACGTTTCACGGCCTGTGCAACCGGCTGCTGCGCACGCACCACCGCGATGCGGACCTGCCGCAACTCTTCCAGATCCTCGATTCCGGCGACCAGCTCTCGCTCATCAAGCGCCTCGCGAAGGCGCAGGCGATGGACGATGAGAAATTCCCGCCGCGGCAACTGCAGCAGTTCATCAACAACTGCAAGGAAGCGGGCCTGCGCGCCAACGCGGCGGAGGCGGGCGACGAGTTCACCCGCCGGATGGTCGCCTTCTACGCCGACTACGACGCGCAGTGCAACCGCGAGGGCGTGGTCGACTTCGCCGAGCTGCTGCTGCGCACCTTCGAGATGCTCGCCAGGCACCTGAACCTGCTGCAGCACTACCAGAACCGCTTCCGCTACATCCTGGTCGACGAGTTCCAGGACACCAACAAGCTGCAGTACCGCTGGATCAAGATGCTGGCGGGATCCAACGGGTGCGTGTTTGCTGTCGGGGACGACGATCAATGCCTACCTGCCGGCACCCTCGTCACGATGGCGGATGGCTCGCGCAAGCCGATCGAGGTGGTGGGGGAAGGCGACCGCGTACGGTCGTGCTACGGGTCGGGAGACTTTCGTCCGGCGACTGTCATGCAGCGTCATTCGAGCACCGCCAGGCGCGACCTGGTGGAGATTCGGACGCGAGGCGGCCGCTGCCTGGTGAGCACTCCCGAGCACACGCATTTCGCTGGCTACCTGTTGGGGGAAACCCCGCAGCTTCACTTCACCTATCTCATGCACAAGAAGGGCGTGGGGTATCGGCTGGGGACTTCATGCGTGTACACGCAGGGCCAGGCGAGGCCGATGGTGGGTTTCCGGCAACGCTCAATCCAGGAGCATGCCGATGCGACCTGGGTGATCGGGACGCATGCCAACGAGAACGATGCGCGTTTCGACGAAATCTTGGTGTCGCTCAAGTACGGCATTCCTACATTGCCGTTCGTGCCTAGGGTTGGCGGGTCGGTCCGTGGACTGGTGCACGACGCGGCGTACATCTCGCGGCTGTATCGCGAAATCGATACCGGGAGCGGCGCAGCGAAGCTGCTGCTGGACCGCGGCCTGCGTCAGGACGAGCCACATCACGTGGTGATGTCCCGCGACTCCAATCGACACAATGTGGTGGTGACCTTGTGCGGAGATCGCCGTGGCGCGAGCCCGATGCATCGAGTCTGTGCGATGGGCAATGATCCCGTCCGGCGCAAAGCGCTGGCTGACGCGGGATTCAGCGTCAGACCCGCGAAGAAGGGTTCGGCCAGCTGGCGTTTCGAGACAGTACGCAAGGATTATGGAGAGGTCATGGCCCTGGCCGAGAAGGCGTGCGGGGTTCTCGAGGGTCGGATCGTTCAACGGGCGAACCTTCACGGGAAGTCTCTGCCCTTCCTGAGTGCCGGCTCGGTGAAACCGGGCATGGCCATGATCGCGGGAGAGGGCGAGCTCGATATCGTCGAATCCGTTCGTCGGATCCCAGGCGAGCGCCGCAAGGTATTCGACATAGATGTCTTTCCCACCCACAACTACGTCGCGGGCGGTCTCGTGACGCACAACTCCATCTACCGCTTCCGCGGAGCCGAAGTCGGCAACATGAACGAGTTCGTGCGCGACTTCGCGATTCGCGAGGTGGTGAAGCTCGAGCAGAACTACCGCTCGCAAGGCCACATCCTCGACGCGGCCAACGCGATCATCGCGCAGAACAAGGCGCGCCTGGGCAAGAACCTCTGGACCGACGAGGGCAAGGGCGAGCAGCTGCGCGTCTACGCCGCTGCCAACGACGACGAGGAGGCGCGCTTCATCGTCGATGAGGTGAAGCAGCTGCACCGCGAGGGCATGGCGCTCTCCGACATGGCGCTCCTCTACCGCTCGAACGCCCAGTCGCGCATCCTCGAGCACGCGCTGTTTCGTGCGAGCCTCGCGTACAAGGTCTACGGGGGCTTGCGCTTCTTCGAGCGCCAGGAAGTGAAGCACGCGATGGCTTACCTGCGCCTTGCCGCCAACGCCGATGACGACACCGCGTTCTCGCGGGTGGTGAACTTCCCGCCGCGGGGCATCGGCGCGCGCTCCATCGAGCAGCTGCAGGAAGCCGCCGAGGCCGGCATGGGCAGCCTCATGCACGTCGCGCGCTCGGCCGTCGTGGGCGGGCGCAGCGGCTCGGCGATCGCGCAGTTCGTCGCCATCGTCGATGCGCTCAAGCATTCGGCAGAGACCCTGCGGCTCCCGGAGCTGATCGAGGAGATCCTCGAAAGGAGCCGCCTGAAGGAGTTCTACGCGGCCGAGAGGGACGGGCAGGACCGGCTGGAAAACCTGCATGAGCTGATCAACGCCGCGGCGCTCTTCGCCGAGGACTTCGAGCATGGCTTGGAGCCCGCGGGTGAAGCGCAGGAAGACGTCGCGGTCCTGGCCGGCACCCCCGAGCAGCAGCTGCTCGCGGCGTTCCTGTCCCATGCGAGCCTCGAAGCCGGCGAGCGTGAGGCCGCCGCCGGCCAGGACGCGCTGCAGCTTATGACGGTGCATTCAGCCAAGGGGCTCGAGTTCTCGGCGGTCTTCATCTCCGGCCTCGAGGAGGGCCTTTTCCCCCACGACAACAGCATGCTCGAGGACGGCGGCATCGAGGAGGAGCGCCGCCTCATGTACGTGGCGATCACGCGCGCGCGCAAGCGCCTGTACATCTCCTACGCCGGCAGCCGCATGCTGCACGGCCAGCCGCGCTACGGCATCGTGTCGCGCTTCGTCGACGAGATTCCCGCCGAGCTCTGCCGGTGGATCGTGCTGCCGGAAAGGCAATTCGAAAACCGGGGACAGACCACGGTTTTCCGCGGGGCAGAAAACCGTGGTCTGTCCCCGGTTTCGGGGTGGAGCGCCGGAGGCGGGCGGGCGCCCGCTGCCGATCGCGATCGCTATCCCACGCCGCCCCAGCGCGCGGGATTCGAGATGAAGCGGCCCGACGAGCACCCGTTCGCCGTCGGCCAGAACGTGCGCCATGCGAAGTTCGGCGAGGGCGTGGTGATCAACTTCGAGGGCCGCGGGCTGGACGCGCGCGTCCAGGTGCGCTTCGCCGCCGAGGGAACGAAGTGGCTCGCGTTGCAGTACGCGAAGCTCACGGCCGCATGAGGCGGCTCGCCACCGTGCTGATTCTGCTGGCGGGGCTCTTCGCCGCGTTCATGTCGGTCGCGCATCATCAGTCGGTCGAGCGCGCAAGAGATCTGATGCGCACGGGCGCGCAGGCGCAAGGCACCGTGACAGAACAGCTCGGCACGCGAGGGAGCAACGCGAAGTTCTACAGCTACAAATTCCGCGCGGGTACGCGGGAATGGGTGGCTACGCGGCGCGACATCCCCTGGGCGGCGCGCGAAATCCCGGTCGGGGCGGAAATCGCGGTCCGCTACGATCCCGCGAAACCGGAGCGCAGCATCACGCCGGCGGAGCTCGAGGAGGCCGAGAGCTGGGCCAACCGGATGCTGTTTCCGCTCGCCGCCGCAGCGCTGCTCGGCTGGGGAGTCGCGCGAATCGCGCGCCGCAGGAAGCCGCCTACTTGAGCGTGACGTCGGTATCCACCGCCGCGCTCTTCTTCGAGTTCAGGTCGCGGACCACGAATTTCACGTTGTACTTGCCCGGCGGCGCCGAGTTGAGGGTGAGCGACAGGTTCAGGAAGATGTCCTGCGCGCGGCTGCGGGTGGGGAGGCGGAAGCTCATGAGCTTGGGCTGCTTCATGGTTTCGCCGGTCGGGCCGCGAATCTCCACGTCCACGTCGAACGCAGGCTCCAGCTGCCCCTTCGCGTTCTTCGGGTAGAGCAGGTTCTTGGGCTCGCCGTAGAAGTAGAGCTTCTCGCTGCGGCTGTAGACCGTGTCCTTGCGCGGCTCGTAATCGCCGAAATATGCTGCCGGCCGGGTGACCGCCATGAACGGCGTCACCACCATCGGCGCCGCCTCGCGCGCCTGCGCGAGCTGGCGCTCGAGCGCCTCGATGTCCTGGGCGTGGGCGGAGATGAAACACGAGGTGAGAAGCGTGACCAGCGCAAGCAGCAGGCGGGGCATTGTTTCCTCCCGGGAGTCGATCAGCCCGGCCATGGTGCGCCCGCCAATCGCAACCGGGTTAGTCGGGAGCCCGGGGAGGCTTGCCTCCGGCCTCGAACACCTCGCGATACCCCACATAGGTACTGATCGCCATCATCGGGATCACGACGATCAGCCCCAGGGCCCAGGGGATCAGCGCGGCGAAGAAAATCACGAGCAGCACCAGGCCATAGACCAGCATCGCGCCCAGGTTCGCGAGCGCGGCGTACACGCTCCAACGAATCGCGTGGGTCGTGGTCATGCCGTGGAGTGCCACGAGCGGGGGCGCGAACCAGAGCGCACCCTTGACGGTGACGGTCATGAGGAAGCCGAGCGCAAGAATCCATTCCTTGCCCTTGAGCGCTTCGACATACTCGCTCACGGTGAACGGCTTGTCGGCCGCGCCGGCCATCGGCAGGCCCAGGAGCGCCATCAGCGCGAAAATCGCGATCTCGGCGATCAGCAGGAGCGCGCCCAGGTTGACCAGCGCGCGCAGGTTCTTGCGAAACCCCCGGAAGAGGTCGCCCATCACCACGGGCTCGCCCGCAAGCTGGCGCACCACCGTGATCGCGAAGCTCGCGAAGAACACGGGCTGCAGGAAATTGGCGATCACCCCGCCGATCAGCGGCACCAGGATCAGCCCGAACGTGATGACGAGCCAGCCGGCGGTAAGGCCGATCCACGCCATGGGCTTTGCGCGAAACAGGGTAAAGGCCTGCCCGAGCCACGCCGCGCCGCGGCGAGCGGGAATTTCGGTGACCTTGATCGCCGCGTCCATCAGCCTGGGGCGTGGGCGTGCGCGATATGGTGCTCGAGCAGCCGCCGGGAGAACCCGTGGTCCTTGCCAATCGTCATGTGCGAGTCGCGCGGAAAATGGCTGTAGCCCAGGCGCCCCAGCCACGTGCGCAGCGCCGCACGCCGCAGCATCGCCGGCCAGAGCTCGAGCTCGAGCGCCTCCAGCGGGCGCAGCTCGCCGTATCCCTCGAGGAACGCGCTCGCCCGTTCGCGATCGAGCGTCGCATCCCGGTTCACGCACCAGTCGTTCACCGCGATGGCGACGTCGTAGAGCAGCACGTCGTCGCAAGCGAAGTAGAAGTCGATCACGCCAGCCTCACCCGCGTCATCCCAGAGGACGTTGTCGTGGAAGAAGTCGCCATGGATCACGCCCTGCGGCAGCACGGTGTCGTCGTGCATCGCCTGGTAGCGGTTCTCGGCTGCGATCAGGTCGTTCTCGGGGCGCGAGAGCCGTGGGGCAAGCTTCTGCGCGAAGTCTTCGCGCCATTGCGCGCCGCGCCAGTTTTCCAGGGATGCGTCGTACTCGACGCCGGCCACGTGGATCGCGGCGAGAATCGCGCCGACCCGGCCGCAATCCTGCGTCGTGGGAACCGGGCGCGGCGCCCCCGGCAGCCGCGACACAACGACCGCCGGCTTGCCGTTCACCTCGCCCAGCATCTCGCCGTCGTCGCGGCGCATCGGTGCGGGGCAGACGACCTCGTGGGTCGCGAGATGGTCCATCAGCCCCACATAGAAGGGCAGGTCGGCGCGCGGGATGTGCTCGAACAGCGTGAGCACGTATTCCCCGGTGGTGGTGGTGAGGAAATAGTTGGTGTTCTCGACGCCCTGGGCGATTCCCTCGAGGCGCTCCAGCTCGCCAAGCGTGTAATGCTCGAGGAGCGCGCGCGCATCGGCATCGGAAACCGGGGTGAATACCGACATGCGGTCCTATCGGAGGATCAAAATTCGAGCAGCACCCACTGTGGCACGCGCACCCCGTTGTCGAGGGTGTTGTCCTGCTTGCTGAAGGTGCCATCGCCCTTATGGTCCATGAGGACATAGGGACGACCGTTCTTCGGTGTCACGCGCTGCATGTAGAGCTTGCCCTTGACGCGGTACTCCTGGACCGTCTGCTCGCCTTCCCTGCGAATGGTCACCTGCGGCTCGAGCGCCGGGTCGCTTTCCACCATCGCCGGCGGCGGCGGCGGCTCGTCGAGGGGCATGGTTCCGGGAGGGCGCGCGCGCGCGGCGGACTGGGAGGCGACGTCGAGAGCGGCGGCGAGAAGGACTAGCGCAAGGAGGGTTCGCATGGGGGGCTCGTTTTCGAGGGGGAGTCTACCCTTAGAGTGCCAGCTCCGCCTCGCGTTCGGCCGGCGACGGCTCGAATCCGCGCAATTGATAGTGGTCGAAGATCGCATCCACCACCGCCTGGGGATCGTCGATCACCTGGATGAGGCCCGGATCGTCGACGCCGATCATGCCGTCGGCGATGAGCTGGCCGCGAATCCAGTCGAGCAGGCCCGACCAGAACTGCGAGTTGACGAGGATGACGGGCACGCGCCGGATCTTGCCAGTCTGCACCAGGGTGAGCACCTCCATCAGCTCGTCGAGGGTGCCGAAGCCCCCCGGCATCATCACGAAGGCGCAGGACAGCTTCACGAACATGACCTTGCGCGCGAAGAAGTGCTGGAAGGTGTGCGAGATGTCCTGGTAGGCGTTGCCGCTTTGCTCGTGGGGCAGCTGGATGTTCAGGCCCACGCTGGGGCTGATCCCTTCGAAAGCGCCCTTGTTGACCGCCTCCATGATCCCGGGACCGCCGCCCGAGATCACCGAGAAGCCCGCCCCCGAGAGGCGCTTCGCGATGTCCTCGGCGACGGCGTAGTAGGGATGCTCCGGCGTGGTGCGCGCGCTGCCGAAGATCGCCACCGCGGGCTGGATCGCCTGCAGCCTTTCGGTCGCGGTGACGAACTCTGCGATAATTTCGAACATCCGCCACGCTTCGCGCGCGGAATTCTGGGAGCGCCTGACGAGCTGGGGATCCGAGGGTTTCGGAACCTTGGGTGCGGTGATGGCCACGGGGGATGCCTCGCGAGATTGAGATGAACGATACGAAGAAGCGCCTGCTGCTGGTCGACGCGCCGAGCTACTTCTACCGCGCGTTCCATGCGTTGCCGGAGTTCCGCAGCCCGTCGGGTGAGCCGACCGGCGCGATCCTGGGCGTGGTGAACATGCTGCGCAAGCTGAAGCAGGACTTCCCTTCGGATTATATCGCCGCGGTCCTCGATCCCCGGGGCAAGACATTCCGCGACGCGATCTATCCCGAGTACAAGGCCACGCGCCAGGCGATGCCCGAGCTGCTCGCGGTGCAGATCGAGCCGCTGATCGAGACCATTCGCGCGCTCGGCTGGCCCGTGGTGGTGGTGGACGGCTTCGAAGCCGACGACGTGATCGGCACCCTCGTGCGACGTGCCGAGGAGCGCGGCTGGGATTCGGTGATCTCCACCGGCGACAAGGACCTCACGCAGCTCGTAAACGAGCGAGTCCTGTGGGTGAACACCATGTCCGGGGACCGCCTCGACCCTGTCGGGGTGAAGGCCAAGTTCGGGGTGCGGCCGGAGAAGATCGTCGACTATCTCGCGCTCATGGGCGATGCCGTCGACAACGTGCCCGGCGTCGACAAGGTCGGCCCCAAGACCGCGTGCAAGTTGATCGAGCAGTACGGTTCGCTCGAGGGCGTGATCGCGCATGCCGACGAGTTGAAGGGCGTCGTGGGCGAGAACCTGCGCCGCGTGAAGGACTGGCTGCCCACGGGCAGGCAGCTCGTCACTGTGAAGACCGACGTGGAGCTGCCCTTCGAGATGGAGTCGCTGCTCGACAAGGGTGCCGACGACGCGAAGCTGGTCGACCTCTTCACGCGCTTCGGCTTCCGCACGCTGCGCGACAGCTTGATGAACAAGGAAGACGCGCCGGAAAAGGGCGATAGCAGTGACGTCATTCCCGTGAAGACGGGAACCCAGCCAAAGGGCGGCAGGAATTTCGCAATCCTCAACGCCAGCATCGACCAGGTCGCCGACATCACGCCGTTCATCGACAAGCGCGCCTACGAAACCATCCTCGACCTGGAGGCGCTCGAGCGCTGGGTGCGCAAGCTCGAGGCCGCGCCCATCACGTGCGTCGATACCGAGACCACGAGCCTCGACCCGATGCTGGCCGAGCTGGTGGGCATCTCGTTCTCGGCGGCCGTGGGCGAGGGCGCCTACATCCCGCTCACGCATCGCTACGCGGGGGCCCCTGCCCAGCTGCCGATCGACCAGGTGCTCGCGCGATTGCGTCCCTGGCTCGAAGATGCGGGCAAGCCCAAGGTCGGGCAGAACACCAAGTACGACCGCCAGGTGCTCAGCAGCTACGGCATCGCGACGCGCGGCTTCGCCCACGACACGCTGCTGCAGTCCTACGTGCTGCAAAGCCATCAGCGCCACGACATGGACGCGCTCGCCACGCGCTTCCTCGGCGCGAACGGCCTGCTGCAGTACGTCGACGTCGCCGGCAAGGGCGCTTCCCAGATTCCTTTCGACCAGGTCGACATCGAGCGTGCGAGCGCCTACGCCTCCGAGGATGCCGACGTGACCCTGCAGATCCACGAGGCCCTGTGGCCGCGGGTCGGGCGCGACGCGAAGCTGAACCGGATTTATTCGGAGATCGAGATCCCGGTCTCGAGCGTGCTGCTCGCAATGGAGCGCAACGGCGTGCTGATCGACATGCAGCTGCTTTCGCGGCAGGGACACGAGTTGGGCCAGAAGATGATGGATCTCGAGCGCCGCGCCCACGAGCTGGCCGGTGGGCCCTTCAACCTCGGCTCGCCCAAGCAGCTGGCCGAGATCCTCTTCGATCGGCTCAAGCTGAAGGTGGTGAAGAAGACGCCCTCGGGCGCGCCCTCGACCGACGAGGAGGTGCTCGAGAAGCTCGCCGAGGACCATCCCCTGTGCCGCACGCTGCTCGACCATCGCTCGGTCTCGAAGCTGAAGAGCACCTACACCGACAAGCTGCCGAAGATGGTGCATCCGAGGACCGGCCGCGTGCACACCAACTACGCGCAAGCCGTGGCGGTCACGGGGCGCCTGTCGTCGAACGATCCCAATTTGCAAAACATCCCGGTGCGCACCGCCGAGGGCCGGCGCATTCGCGAGGCCTTCATCGCGTCGCCAGGATCGAAGATCGTCTCGGCGGACTACTCGCAGATCGAGCTGCGCATCATGGCGCACCTGTCCGGAGACCTGGGCCTGGTGGACGCTTTCTCGCGCGGCGAGGACGTGCACCGCCACACCGCCGCCGAGGTTTTCGACACGCCGGTTGCGGAGGTGACGAGCGAGCAGCGCCGCTACGCCAAGGTGATCAACTTCGGGCTCATCTACGGCATGAGCGCCTTCGGCCTCGCGGGCAACCTCGGCATCGAGCGCGCCGCCGCGGCGAGCTACATGGACAAGTATTTCGCACGTTACCCGGGGGTGGCGCAATACATGGAGCGCACGCGCCAGGAGGCGCGCGAGCGCGGATACGTGGAGACGGTCTTCGGCCGGCGCCTGTGGCTGCCCGACATCCAGTCCTCGAACCAGGCGCGCCGCCAGGGCGCCGAGCGCCAGGCGATCAACGCGCCGATGCAGGGCACGGCAGCGGATTTGATCAAGGTCGCGATGATCGCGGTACAAGACTGGATCGAGGCTGAAAAGCTCGCCACCAAGCTGGTGATGCAGGTGCACGACGAGCTGGTGCTCGAGGTCCCCGACGGCGAGATCGAGCGCGTGAAGGCCGGCGTCGAGCAGCTCATGATGGGTGTCGCCAAGCTCGACGTGCCGCTGGTGGTGGAAGCGGGGGTGGGCGTGAACTGGGAAAAAGCTCACTAACGCTGCCGGCCGACGAGGGATTGGACGCGGGCCACAATTTGTCGATGCTTGCTCATGCCTGCGGGCTGCTGACTTTCGGTGTACCCAATGGGGCTCGCCATTCGCCGATGGAGTTATAATCAACGTTATAACGTCGCGGAGGTCGCCTTGGCCACCCTAAAGATCACGCAGATCGGAAACTCCCTGGGACTCATCCTTCCCAAGGAGATCGTCGAACGCCTTCGGCTCGAGAAGGGCGAAGTGGTGTCAGTCGTCGAGACGCCCCAGGGGATCGAGATCACCCCCTTCGATCCTGATTTCGACCAGAAACTCGAGGTTGCGAAGAAGGTCGCCAAGCGATATCGGAACGCGCTGCGCGAGCTGGCGAAGTGATCTGGCTGGAGTTGCGCGACGTCGAGGCATTCCACTCGCTTCAGATCACCGATTTCGGGGGGCTCGCGGGGACGCGCGATCGCGGTGCGCTCGAATCGGCGATCGCCCGGCCCCTGAATCTGGCCGCCTACGGCAAGCCTACGGTCTTCGAACTCGCCGCCTCCTACGCCTTCGGCATCGCCCGCAACCATCCCTTCGTGGATGGGAACAAGCGCACCGCGCTCGTGACCTGCTTCACCTTCCTGGAGCTCAACGGACGAGTCGTGAACGCGCCCGAGACCGATTCCGTCCTGACCTTCGTGGACCTGGCGGCGGGAAAACTTTCCGAGAAGGAGCTGGCGCGCTGGCTCGAAGCCCACTGCGGGCGGCGACGGAAGGAACCCCGCAAGTGAAATCGGCGGCGCAGCGGCTTGCTGCCGGCGAGGTCATCGCGTTTCCCACGGAAACCGTATACGGGCTCGGTGCCGACGCGCAGAATCCCGCGGCGGTCGCCAGGATCTTCGCGCTGAAGGGCCGCCCCGCGGACCATCCGCTGATCGTGCACTTCGCCGATCCGGCCTCGATCGACGAGTGGGCGGTCGAGGTGCCCGCGGCGGCGCGGACGCTGGCGGTGCTCTTTTGGCCCGGCCCGCTCACGATGATCCTGAAGAAGTCGGCGCGCGTCCCCGAGGCTGTCACAGGCGGCCAGGACACCGTGGGTCTGCGCTGTCCGTCGCACCCGATGGCCCGGGAGCTGCTGCGCGAGTTCGCCCGCATCGGCAGCGGCGCGGTGGCGGCCCCCTCGGCCAACAGATTCGGCCATGTGAGCCCGACCACCGCGGCGCACGTGCGCGAAGAGTTCGGCCCGGATCTTTTCATCCTCGACGGCGGCGCCTGCGAGGTGGGGCTCGAATCGACCATCGTCGATCTTTCTCGCGGGGCACCCGTGCTGCTGCGACCCGGAGGGATTTCCCGCGACGACCTCGCGATGGCCCTGGGCGAGAGGCTGCGCGAGCGCGATGCGAACGCGCCACGCGCTTCGGGGACGCTTGAGG
>JALYSB010000096.1 GCA_030855025.1 Pseudomonadota bacterium | reverse complement strand
CCGCCGAGCTGCCAGAACTGCACCTTGCCGGCGCGTGCCGCCTTGAGGATGTCGGGCCACTTGGCCTTCACCACGTTCATGCGCACGCCGATGTCGTCGAGGCTGCGCCTCCAGAGCTCGTCGAATTGCGCATCACGCGCGGTCGGCGAGGAGCTGAAGTTGATCGCGAGCGGGCCGCCGTCGGGCATCTCGCGGTAGCCGTCGCCATCGCGGTCGACGTAGCCGAACATGTCGAGCAGGGCCTTGGCCTTGGGGATGTCGTATTCGCCCGCGGTAGTGCGGAAATTCGGGTCATAGCCCGCCACCCCGGGGCTGTACGGTGTCTGGGCCGCGATCGCCTGGCCCTTGCGGATGATGTTGATCTCGTCCGCGGTCTTGTACGAGAGCGAGATCGCGCGGCGCAGCGCCACCTTCTCGGGCGCGTATCCCCCGACCACCGGGTCGCGCATGTTGAAGAAGTTGTAGGTGAGGTCGAGCGCCGGCAGCTGCTCCATGCGGATGCCGCGCCGCGCGAGGTTGGGGGCGATCCGGTTGTTCGGAAACGCCTGGTACGCGAATTCCTCGGGCACCAGGAAAAGGAAGTCCATTTCCTCGTTGAGGAACGACAGCCACCGCGGCTGCGTCTCCTCGATGATCGCGACCTCGACGCGGTCGATCATTGGCACCCGCTGGCCCTTGAAGCGGGCCACGATCTCCGCGCCGCGTGCGTCGCCTGCGGGCGGATGGGCATCGAAGATCTCCTCGCGGAAGTTCGGGTTGCGCTCGAAGACCATCTTCGACGACCGCTTCCAGAACCCGAGCTTCCACGGGCCGGTGCCCACGGGATGGGCGCCAAAGTCGTCCCCGTATTGCTCGACGACCTCGCGCGCCACCGCGCAACTGACGCGGCAATCGGCGAACGCGTAGATGAAGACGTATTGCGGTTTCTTGATCTTCACCTGGAAGGTGTAGCGGTCGAGGACCTTGAGTCCCTCGATCGGCGCGTCGTAGTCGAACCGGTTGGCCTTGCGCGCCTGGCTCGCCGCTTCCTCTGCGCCCACCACGTAAGGCTCGACTTCGGCCTGCTGCGAGGCCACCACCTTCGGATCCAGGAGACGCTTGAGGGAATAGATGTAGTCGGCGGCGACCAGTTCGCGCTTCTTGCCCTTGAAGGCGGGGTCGTCGGCGAAATAGATTCCGGGCTTCACGCGAAGGGTGTAGGTGGTGCCGTCGGCGCTGATTTCCGGCAGCGAGACCACGGTCTGTGGCTTCAACTGCAGCGGGCGCGCGAGGTAGTCGTAGGTCAGCGGCGACTCGAACATGCCCTGGTTCACGATGTTCGAGTACACGTCACTGATCCGGTGCGGGTCGAAGCTCGTCTCCGCGATCTCGAAGGCGTAGCGGAAGACCTTGGGCGGCGCGGCCGCGGAGGCGGACGCGGTTGCCGCGAGCAGCAGCAGGGCCAGAAGGGCTTTCATGGCCCTTTTTTCCGCTACTTCTTCGTCGCCGAGCTGACGTCGTAGGCGTCGGGGTTGGTGGGAATGGCCTTGCCGTCCCGGTCGCGCACCACCGGCACCTTCGGGTCGCCCGCCTTGTAAACCCGGACGTTCGGAGTTCCGGTCATGACCGGCGCGGCATCTCTTTTTGCCGCGGACGCCTTGGCCGCCTCGGCCTTCTTCGCCGCCTCCGTCTTCCGGCGAGCTTCCGCCTTCTTCGCGTCGGCTGCCTTCCTTGCCTCGGTGGGCGTTGCGGGCTGGGCGCCCTTCGGCGTGGACTTGCGGTCGTCCGCCGCTACCTGCGCGGCTGCGTTTGTGGCCGCGAGCATCAATGCCAGGGCGAGGGTGGGCAGCATCTTCATCGGGATCTTTCGTGAGGGGGCGCGGTTATCTTACCGGGACGCGTGCGAGATCGATGTCGACGTATTTCCAGAAGTGATTTCCCAGCATCGAAGGGCGGCGGTAGCCGACCACCTGCGGATACCACATGTCGGTGAGGATCCGGTGCGTCTGGAACTTCGACGGCGCGTAGGCGACGATGAGCCGCGTCATCTCCTGGTAGAGCCGGGTGCGCTCGGGGCTGTCGGGCGTCACGCGCGCCCTCTCGTAAAGGCGGTCGTAAGCGGCGAGCTTGAAGCGTGAGCGGTTCCCCTTGTAGCCCTCGTTGGGACCATAGTAGGTCTGCAGCCAGCTGTCGGCATCCGGAGCGGCCGCGGAACCGCCGAGCTGCCACATCATCAATTTCCCGGCGTTCGACTCCTTGAGCAGGTCCTGCCACCGAGCCTTGCGCACCGTGAAGCGGATCCCGATGTCATCCATGCTTCGTTTCCAGAGCTCGTCATGCTGCTGGTCGCGCGCGGTGGGCGTCGAATTGTGCTGCAGCTCCAGGCGTCCGCCGTCGGGCGTCTCGCGGTAGCCGTCGCCATCCCGGTCCACGTACCCGAACATGTCCAGCAGCGCTTTCGCCTTGGCGGGGCTGTACTCGCCCGCGCTGGTGCGAAATTCCGGATCGTGCCCGGCGACGCCCGGGCTGAAGGGCGTCTGCGCGGGAATCGCCTGGTTCTTGCGGATGATCGCGATCTCGTCGCGGGTGTTGTAGCCGAGCGAGATCGCCCGGCGCAGGGCGACCCGCTCCGGGGCGTACCCGCCGATCACCGCATCGTCCATGTTGAAGTACGCGAAGGTGAGGTCGAGGGCGGCGACCTGGCGCATCACGATGCCGCGCCGGGCCAGGTTCGGCGCGAGGCTGTTGTTGGGCATGCCGATGTTGGCGAACTCCTCCGGGACCTTGAAGATCAGGTCCATCTCGCCGTTGAGGAACGAGAGCCAGCGCGGCTGGTCCTCCTCGATGATCGCGATCTCGACACGTCCGACCATCGGCATGCGCTTGCCCTTCTGCGCGGACAGGATCGCGCGCCCCACCTCGTCGGTGGCTTCGGCGTCGAAGTACTCCTCGCGAAAATCGGGATTGGCTTCGAGGATCAGCTTGGAGGCGCGTTTCCAGAACGCGAGCTTGAAGGGGCCCGTGCCCACCGGATGGGAGCCGATGTCGTCGCCGTGATGCTCGACCACCTCGCGCGCCACGGCGCAGGAAGCGCGGCAATCGGCGAGGTTGTAGATGAAGTTGTAGAACGGCTCGTTGAGCTGGATCCTCAGCGTGTAGCGGTCGATCGCGCGCAGCCCCTCGAGCGGCGCGTCGTAATCGAACCGGCCGCTCTTGCGTGCCCTGGCGATCGCCTCGTCGCTGCCCGCGATGATGCCTTCGATCTCGCCCAGCAGCGGCGCGGACAGCTTCGGGTCCATGAGCCGCTTGATCGAGTAGGCGTAATCCTCCGCCACCAGCTCCCGCTTGCGGCCCTTGAACGCGGGATGGTCGGTGAAAAAGATCCCCGGCTTCACTCGCATCAGATAGGTCTTACCGTCGGCGCTGATCTCCGGCAGCGACACGAGCGTGAGCGGCACCAGCTTCAGGGGCCGCGCCAGGTAGTCGTAGTCCAGCGGCGTCTCGAAGATCGCCGACTCGATGAAGTTGGAATAGATGTCGCTGGTTTTCTGGGGATCGAGGGTGGTCTCGGCGCGCTCGAAGGCGTAGCGCAGGACCTTCTGCGCGCGGTCGGGCGGGAAATCTGCCGCCGCGGCGTGCATCGTCGCGAACGCGAATGCCGCGGCCACAATCGGCTTCACGCGGCCACCAGCGACTTCGGCGCTTTGCGCCGCCACGCACCCTGGAGAAGCTCGCGCACCACTGCCGTCCTCGCGCCCGCGAGGCGCACGCGCAAGCCGACCACCTTCTTTCCCCACCAGAGCTTCTCGATGAACTCCGCGTGCAGCTCGAGGGCCTGCTCGCGCGCGTCATCGTCGACAAAGACGTGCAGGTGCAGTCCGTCGGGCGGCGCGGTCGCGAAGATCTTGCCGCGGACCCGAAAGGAGGTGAAGTCGAAATGGGGAGCTTCGGCCGCCTCCGGCAGGGCGAGGGCGATGCGGCGGGCGTCCCCGAGCTTCACGCGCCGGGGGCCGCGGGAAGGAGGCGCACGATCAGCTTGCGGGCGTGGGACTGCATCGCGCCTGCGTCATGAATTCGCGCAGCGCCTTCGCCGTGTGGCCGCGCGCGCCCGGCTCGAGGAAGTCGTCGGGAGCGGCGGCGAGCACCACGCGCCCGCCGGCGTCCCCGCCCTCGGGGCCCATGTCAACGATCCAGTCGGCTTCGGCGATCACGTCGAGATTATGCTCGATCAGCACCACCGAGTTGCCCGCGTCGACCAGGCGGTGCAGGACGCGAATCAGCTTCTCGACGTCGGCCATGTGCAGGCCCACCGTCGGCTCATCGAGCACGTAGAGCGTGTGCTGCGCCACCGAGGCGCGGCCGGGCCGGGGCGCCTGGTTGGTGCGGACCTTGGAGAGCTCGGTGACGAGCTTGATGCGCTGCGCTTCGCCCCCCGACAGCGTCGGGCTCGCCTGGCCCAACGTGAGGTAGCCCAGCCCCACATCCTGCAGGAGGCGCAGGCAATGGTGGATCGACGCGTGGTGGGTGAAGAACTCCACCGCCTCGTCGACGCTCAATGCAAGAACCTCCCCGATGCTCTTTCCCCGAAGGTGCACGGCTAGCGTCTCCGCATTGAAGCGGGCGCCGTTGCAGACCTCGCAGATCACTTTCACGTCCGGCAGGAAGCTCATCTCCACCGTCTTCATGCCCTGGCCGTCGCAGCCATCGCAGCGCCCGCCCGCGGTGTTGAACGAGAAACGGCTCGCGGTGTATCCGCGAATGCGCGCTTCCTGGGTGTCCGCGAAAAGCTTGCGAATGTTGTCGAAGAATCCCACGTAGGTCGCGGGGCACGAGCGCGGCGTCTTGCCGATCGGCGCCTGGTCCACCTCGAGCACGCGGGTCACCGCTTGCCACCCCTTGATCGATCTGCAGCCGGCGATCGGCCCCGAGGACTTGCGATCGCGCGCGCCCGCGACCAGGCGGGAGAGGTTTTCATGCAACACGTCGCGCGCGAGCGTCGACTTGCCCGAGCCCGACACGCCGGTGACGACCGAGAGCCGCGCGAGCGGCAGGCGCACATCGATGTCCTTGAGGTTGTGCAGCCTCGCGCCCTGTACCTCGATGGCGGGCCCGGTGCGCGGTACGGCGCGGCGCGGCTGGACCGGGTGCTGCAGCGGGTAGCGCAGGAAATGGCCGGTAAGCGAGTCGGGGTTGGCCTTGAGCTCCTCGGCGTTGCCCTGCGCCACGATGTAGCCGCCGAGGCGGCCCGCGCCGGGACCGAGGTCGATCACATGCTCGGCACGCCGGATCGTGTCCTCGTCGTGCTCGACCACCACGAGCGTATTGCCCTTGGCGCCGAGGCGCGCGAGCGTGTCGAGCAGGATGAGATTGTCGCGGGGGTGCAGCCCGATGGTCGGCTCGTCCAGGATGTAGCAGACGCCGCGCAGGTTGGATCCGAGCTGCGCGGCGAGCCGGATGCGTTGCGCCTCCCCGCCGGACAGAGTTGGGGCGCCGCGGTCGAGCGACAGGTAGCCCAAGCCCACCTGCTCGAGGAAACCCAGGCGCGAGATGAGCTCGGCCAGGATGTCGCGCGCGATCTCCTGCTCGCGTCCGGCCACCGCCAGCTTCTCGAAAAACGTATGCGCCTTGGAGATCGGCTGCGCGCTCATGTCGGCGATCGACTGGTCACGAAAGCGGACGGCGAGGGCTTCCTTGTTGAGGCGCTTGCCGTCGCATTCGGCGCAGGCCTCGTCCAGCTCCAGCCATTCCACCCATGAATCGAGCACGTGGTCCTGGGTGCCCGTGCGCGAGCGTTCCTCGTCCCAGTTCACCGCGTCGATCTTGAGACCGGTTCCGTAGCAGGCCGCGCACCAGCCGTGCTTGGAATTGTAGGAAAACAGGCGCGGGTCGAGCTCGGGGAAGCTGCGCCCGCAGGAAGGGCATGCGCGCTTGACCGAATAGATCTGCACGTCGCGGTCCCCCCAGCCGGCGCAGCAGACGTGCATCACGCCCTTGCCGGTTTCCAGCGCGGCTTCGACGGCGGCACGCAGCGCCTTCTCGTTCTCGGGACTGACCTCGACCTGGGCCACGGGCAGCTCGAGCGTGTGTTCGCGGAAGCGGTCGAGCCGGGGCCAGCCCTTCGTGGGCAGGTACTCGCCATCCACGCGCAGGTGCGATACCGCCTTGCCGAGCGCCCATTTCGCGAGGTCGGCGTAGAAGCCCTTGCGGTTGATCACCAGCGGCGCCAGCACCGCGATGGTCTTGCCGCGTTGCTCCTTCATGAGGCGCGCCACGATCGCATCGACGCTCTGCGGCTCGATGGCGACGTCGCACGCCGGGCAGTACTGGGTGCCCAGCTTCACGAACAGCAGACGCAGGAAATGGTGGATCTCGGTCTGGGTCGCGACGGTGCTCTTGGAGCCGCCGCGGCTCGTGCGCTGCTCGATCGCCACCGTCGGCGGGATGCCGAAGATCGCGTCCACGTCGGGCTTGGTCGCCGGCTGCACGAACTGGCGCGCGTAGGCATTGAGCGACTCGAGGTAGCGCCGCTGGCCTTCGGCAAAGAGGATGTCGAATGCGAGGGTCGATTTGCCCGAGCCCGAGACGCCGGTGATCACGGTGAACTTCTCGCGCGGGATATCGACGTCGATGTTCTTGAGGTTGTGCTCGCGGGCGTGGCGCACGGAGATCATGTCGTTCCCGCGAAGGCGGGAACCCAGACGCGGCTCCGCGAGGGCACTGGCTGGATTCCCGCCTTCGCGGGAATGACCCGAGAGGGCCTGCTCGTAATCGATCAGCGCCTTGCCGGTATGCGACACGGCGACCTGCATCACCTGCTCCGGTGTCCCGATCGCCACCACTTCGCCGCCGGCCTCCCCGCCCTCGGGGCCCAGGTCGATCAGCCAGTCGGAGGCGCGGATCACGTCGAGGTTGTGCTCGATCACGACCAGCGAATGGCCCGCCGCGATGAGCTTGCGGAAAGAGGCGAGCAGCTTCGAGACGTCCTCGAAATGAAGCCCGGTGGTCGGTTCATCGAAGAGAAATAGGCGCGTGCCCTTGGAGCGCGCATCGGGCCGCTTGGGCAGCATCGAAATCGATCGCCCCGACGCTTCCGCGAGGTGTCCCGCGAGCTTCAGGCGCTGCGCCTCGCCCCCGGAGAGCGTCGGTACGGGTTGGCCGAGGCGCAGGTAGTCGAGGCCCACGTCCACCAGCGGACGCAGCCGGCGCACGATGTCCGAATCCGCATCGAACGTGGCCACCGCCTCGGCAATGGTGAGCTCGAGGACCTGGGCGATGCTGCGCCCGTCGACTTTCACCTCGAGCACCTCGTCGCGATAGCGCGTGCCATTGCAGTCGGGGCAGCGCAGGTACACATCGGAGAGGAATTGCATCTCCACGTGCTCGAAGCCGTTGCCGCTGCAGGTGGCGCAGCGCCCGTTGCCGGAATTGAAGCTGAAGGTGCCCGCCGTGTAGCCGCGGGTGCGCGCGTCGGGCGCCGCGGCAAACAGCTCGCGGATGGCGTCGAACGCGCCCACGTAGCTCGCGGGGTTCGAGCGCGTTGTCCGCCCGATCGGCGTCTGGTCGACGAACACGATGTCGTTCACGTGGCTCGCGCCGACCAGCTCGCGAAAGGCGCCCGGCGTCTCGGTGGGCTTGCCGAGATGCTTCAGCAGCGCCGGATGCAGGACGTCCTGCATCAGCGTCGATTTGCCGGATCCCGACACGCCGGTCACGCACACCAGGCGGCGCAACGGAAAATCGACGTCGATGCCCTTGAGGTTGTGCTCGGAGGCGCCCCGGATGCCCACCGATACCGTGCCGTAGAGCGGATCCTTCGCGAGGTCGTTGGGAATCTGCATCCCCGGAATGCGCACCTCCTCGCCGGGGCGGCGGGCGTCGGCGCGCTTGCGCCCCGACAGGTACTCGGCGGTCAACGTGTGCGCGCGCTTCAGCTCCTCGGGCGCGCCGAAGAAGACGATCTCGCCGCCGCGCTCGCCCGGGCCCGGACCCATGTCGAGCAGCTTGTCGGCCTCGAGCATGATCTGCGGGTCGTGCTCCACCACGACGAGGGAGTTGCCGGCATCGCGCAGTCGCTTCATCACCTCGATCACGCGGCCCATGTCGCGCGGATGCAAGCCGATCGACGGCTCGTCCAGGACGAAGAGCGTATTCACGAGCGAGGTGCCAAGTGCCGTGGTGAGGTTGATGCGCTGCACTTCCCCTCCGGAAAGCGTGCGCGACTGGCGATCGAGCGTGAGGTAGCCCAAGCCCACCTTGCCGAGGTACCCGAGGCGCGAACGGATCTCGCCCATGAGGAGCACGGTCGCCTCGTCCAGGGGCGCCGGCAACTCGATCGTGGCGAACAGCTCGCCCAGGCGATCGACCGGCATCAGCATCATGTCCTGGATCGACCGGCCCGCGACGCGCCACAGCAGCGACTCGGCTTTCAGGCGCGTGCCATGGCACGTGCCGCACGGTGTGTAAGCGCGGTAGCGCGACAGCAGCACGCGCACGTGCATCTTGTAGGCCTTGGTCTCGAGCCAGGCGAAGAATCGCGCAACGCCGTACCAGTGCGTCTTGCCCGACTTGTTCCAGCTCACCCAGTCGGCATCGCCCTCGATCACCCAGCGGCGGTCGGCTTCCGGCAGGTCGCGCCATGCGATGTCGAGCGCCACGCCGCGCTTGCGCGCGAGCTTCACGAGGTCGTCCTGCGATTCTCCGTAGCTCTTCGACTGGAAGATCTTGACCGCGCCCCCGCCGAGCGTCTTCGACTCGTCGGGAATCACCAGGCCGTAATCGACGCCGATCACGCGCCCGAAGCCGCGGCAGTTATCGCACGCGCCGATCGGCGAGTTGAACGAGAAACGCGCCGGGGTTGGGTCGGAGTAGTGGATGTCGCAGGTGGCGCAATGCAAGTCGGTGGAGAATTTCCACGAAAGCGCTCCTTCTGCCTTGGGAGAAGGCTGGGATGAGGGTTCATCACCGACGAACACATTCACCTTGCCCACGCCCACCCTGAGGGCCGCCTCGATCGCCTCGACCACGCGCGCCTTCTCGGCGCTTCCCATCTTGACCCGGTCCTGCACCACCTCCAGGCGCGCGCCGTTGCGCGCGTGGATGCGCGTGTACCCCTGCCCCTGGAGAAGCTTGGTGACCTCCTCCTCGGTGAAGTTGGCCGGCACGTCGATGGGAAAAGTCACCGCCAGGCGCGGGTCGCCCGCGGCCGCGGCACGCTCGAGCATCTCCGCGTAGATCGACTCGGGGTTGTCGCGCCGCACGGGCTGCGCGCACTGCCTGCACACCAGCCGGCCCGCGCGCGCGAACAGCAGCTTCAAATGATCATTGATCTCGGTCATCGTGCCGACCGTCGAGCGCGAGGTGCGCACCGGGTTGGTCTGGTCGATGGCGATGGCCGGCGGGATGCCGTCGATCGAGTCGACCTGGGGCTTGTCCATGCGGTCGAGGAACTGGCGCGCGTAGGGCGAGAACGTCTCCACGTAGCGACGCTGGCCTTCCGCGTAGAGGGTGTCGAACACCAACGAGGATTTGCCCGAGCCCGACGGGCCGGTGACGACGATCAACTCCCCGGTGGGGATGTCGACGTCCAGGTTCTTCAGGTTGTTCTGGCGGGCGCCGCGAATGCGGATCACCTCGCGGGAGTCGTCGTTCAATGCAGCGGCGTCGCCCGCGGGGGCGGATGAAAGGTCGTTCATGGGGGCTCGGAGCAGCGGCGCCTCTCGCGGGGCGCCGGAAGTCGGGAAACAGCAGCCTCTATTCTAAGCGCCTTTCAAATGGAAATGGGGTCGGGCAAAAGCGCCCAACCCCACCCATGCTGCCCCTGATATAGGCCGAACTCGTCCTATATCGAACCCGTGCTTATTTCCCGGGTGAAATGCCCGTGGTGGAGTTCACCGCGGAGCCGCTGGTGCTGCCGGCGGCGGGAGTCGCTGGCGGCGTCGAGCTCATCGTCGAGGGAGTTGCGGCCATCTTGGGGGCGGCTGCGCAATCCATTTTCGCCTTCGCATGCTGCTCCTTCATCTTGGAGCTGAATTTCGAGTGGTCCATCGTGGCGATCATCGCGCAATCGGTGGACGTTCCGTTCCACATGGCCATCGGCTTGTCGCCCATCTTCGCGTTGGTGCCAGGCGACGTGTTGCTCTTGTCGCTATAGGAAAGGTTCGGGTCGTTGGTGTTGGCGCTGACCGTGGGCGCGCCCATCTTGTCGGTGGTTTTGGTCTTGTCGACCGCGGTGGTGGTGGTGGTGGCGAGGGCGTTGCCGCCGAAGGCGACGAGCGAAGCCACAATGAACATCGGCGCGAGTTTGCGCATGAGGATCTCCTGAGTTGGAATTCGGGACTACTGCCCGTGCAGTTGCTGCACGATTGAATGGATTCTAGGCCCGCATCTAACCTGCGCCTGTAGGCGGCATCCGGACTTTGCGTAGTCTGCCGGGATGCGCCGGATGGCGGGCTATGGCTCTCCCAGCACGACGCGCAACTCGCGCAGCGCCTGCCGGATCTGCGTTTTCACGCTTCCCAACGGCATCCCGAGGTGTACCGCGATCTCGCTATGGGTGAGCGCGCGGAAGAAGGCCAGCGCCAGGAGCTGGCGTCGAATGGGAGACACGCGCCTGAGCGCCGCGTGAACCCCTGCTCTGCGTTGCGTCGCCTCGAGAATGTCCTGCAGATCTCCGCGATCGTCCAGGTCGTTGGCCGCGAGCGTCTCCGGATCGGGGTGAAGTACAGAGGGGTCGCGCCGACGCAAGGCGTCGAGCGCGCGGGTGCGGCAGATGATCAGCAGCCAGGTCGTCACCGGGCCGCGCGAGGGATCGTACCGATGGGCCTCTCGCCACGCCTGGAAGAAAGCGTCGGATACCACTTCCTCCGCGGCTTCCTCGTTCATGAGAATGCGAAGCGCAACCGAGTAAACGCGGTGGACGGTGGCGTCGTAGAGCTCCTCGAGCGCTGTCGCATCGCGCAGGACGACGCGCTCGATGCAGGCGCGCAGATGCGCCTCCACGTCCCGGGCGAGCAATGGCGGCGCGGCGTCGGCCGGGAATGGAAGGCTCCCGGCCGTGAAGGCGCGACCTTTCGATGAGACTGCGCGGTGCATGAGAGACCTCGCGCCCGACCTGGTGCGGCCAGCGCCTACGCTCGTACTTATGCGCGCTCTCGCAGGACTGGTCTGTGCGATGCCGCACATATCACGGATCGCGCGGCGCAATCCAGTTGCTCGAAACGCGCGTATTGGAGGCAGCGCGCTTTCCGCACTGGGCGCGCCGGCCGCAGAAGATCAAATCGGAAAAATATTCCCGTCGTGAACCGTCTTGGGCGAGGTGAACATCGATGAACGGAAAAAATTCGGTAGTGTGGGCAGTGGCTTGCTGTGTCGCGATCACCGGTTTGGTGGCCGGGTGCAGCCGTGGTTCCTCGAGCAACGACTCCGGCGCGGACGGACCGCAAAGCTCCGAGGCGCCGGTGGTTCACGCGGTCGGCGACGCTACGCGGGGCAAGGCCGTGTTTCGTTT